>NZ_MDEJ01000064.1 GCF_002940065.1 Xanthomonas populi | reverse complement strand
TGCGCGCGATGGGATGGTCATCCCTTAGCGCCGTACGGCTGTTACCGACGGCGCTTGGTGCTTGAAGGGGATTTTTCAGGGGCGACTAAGTATCGGACACGTGGTGGTAGGCGATGCCGCCGTAGCCGCCCTAGCGGATGTGGTGCGAGGCGAGCAGATTCTGGTCGTAAAGGTCGTACTTGGTGCCGTCGGCGGCTGCGCTCTTGCCATCGCCCCAGCATTTGGGGCGCTGCAGGCCGGCGTAGCTGTTGATGATGTCTCGACAGGCCGCCGCAAGTTTGTTGGCATCCACATGCCGGCGGTTGACGAACTTGATCAGGCCGCTGCCGACGCGGCGTCAGGCGGAAAGGAACGGGCCGTGGATTCGCCGCCGGAAGCGCCATTTTTATCTGGCAACCTCATGATTTCGCAAAAGAAATCGGATTTTATAAGCCATTTTTACACGTATGTCGGCTGAACCCCACGTTCGGGCCATGGCGTGATCCGCGCTGCGGCCACCGGCCGCCGCGGCACCAGGGTGGCCAGATCGAGCGGCGCTTCACCAAGAAGAGGGTCGGCAGGGATTCGTGAAAAAATCGTTTTCTTACAGCGATTCAGCTAATTTTCGGCTGTTTTTTACATGAATCCCTGCCGACCCTCTTCTCCCTCATCCTCCAACGCGTCTATGTCACCCAATCTACAGGACTTGGTGGCGCTCGGATGATCAGCCGTTTGGGGAAGGCTCGATCATTCTCCGCGTCAATGCTTCGTCGCCTCAACCATGACTTCGGTGAGCCACCGCGAAACGGAGCGCTTCTCGCCAAACCGCGACACGGGAAGATCGCTTTCAAGAAAACGGATTCGCCTCCGAGAGTTACTTACATGGTGAATGTCTAATAATATCAACATCAATCCTCATAGGGCATTTAATTTCAAATAATGGACGGATTATTTAATTTTGACTATAACAAATATCGCAGAATGACGGAGGCGGCGGATAATCATCGCAATTCTCCGCCCTCTGAAGAACACAGGGAAAACCACAGCACGGATTACAACATGCATCCGCTGCTTGAATTCCTCCCGCGAAGAAATCCTGTGCAAGTGCATACCGATAGCTCGGTCCATCGGATGCGCGCAGCCGCGCCAACCTCCGGAACCCATACAGATTACTCAAAAATATTAGACCTAAGCGAATCCTATGGCAATGGCGAAAGGATTGCCGAACTGAAAAGAAGCTTGCCAAGTTTTACTCGCTTTTTGAAAGACTGCGGCCTATCACATATACGTGGCATGCAGATGCTTCGGGAATTGAATGACGATCAACGCGACCATGTCATACATCAAATAATAAGACGAATTGGGAATTGCATTGATCCTGAACATCGAGAAATCGCGCTGAGCCAACTGGAGTTAGATTGCAGTAAAAACATTGCGCTGAGCCAACTGGCTTGGGATCGCATTGCCGAAGCCAAAGCCAAAGCCAAAGCCGAAGTCGAAGCCAAAGCCAAAGCCAAATCCGAAGCCAAAGCCCGACAAGATCCTTGCCAAGGAACACTCAACGATATTATTAACTTACTACCAAGATACGAAGCATTAGAGCCAATTTCATCCATCATGAATGATATGCCCGGGTTCCAGATGTACTTGCGTGGAGATGGCTCATATGGCAAAGCGGGACTCGGCATACTTCAATACGCCACCCCAGATCACAAGAAAAGATTGAATCGCGCAATTAAGAAACGCCGGCAGGGCTTGCCCCCCCAAAACAGCAATTCGGCCAAATTAAAAGGAATAATTCGGGTCCTTCATAAAAAACCAAATTTAATCCTTGAAATCTCAAGAAAATTCAGCGATAGAGCGTGCAGTATCAACGATGCAAGCAGTGGATATTTATCACAATCAGAACTAGAAAAAATAGTCGACGAGGAAACCGGCGAACTGAGAAGTTTGGGTGAAAAATTGATTTCAGGAGCATCTGAAGGCATCCAGGCGGCAATTCGCGAAAATTTCAGAATTCGTTACCAAAAACCGGACCAGCCACCCAACAGCCCCCCTCAGCATGAAGAAAATCTGCCGCTCCAATCGTTCTTCTCGGGAGTGAGCGCAGATTTGAGGCGCATGGGGTACCAGCCGGAACCCGACACCCCGCAATACCCCCCTCAAAGTCCAGCTTCGGTCTTCAGCGGCCTCTCCTCCATGAGCCATTACGGCCGCGAATTCGACCTCTATACGCCCCAGGAAATCGAGCAGCCTTTTCATCAGCAGGAAGAAAATCTGCCGCTCCAATCGTTCTTCTCGGGAGTGAGCGCAGATTTGAGGCGCATGGGGTACCAGCCGGAACCCGACACCCCGCAATACCCCCCTCAAAGTCCAGCTTCGGTCTTCAGCGGCCTCTCCTCCATGAGCCATTACGGCCGCGAATTCGACCTCTATACGCCCCAGGAAATCGAGCAGCCTTGGAGCACCTATGGGGACTATGGCACGCAGACTCCCAGGGGGCACTCGCCCCCCCCGGCCATGAGTCCCGAGAGGATCGATGTGGACAATCTGCCGTCGCCCCAGGACGTCGCAGACCCCGAGCTTCCTCAAGTGACGGCCACTTCGTGGCTGCTAGATGGACATTTGCACGCCTACACCCAAGACCTCGCTCGCCGATTGCGAGGGGAGCCCAATGCCCATTTACTCCACTTTGCCGACTCGCAGGTAGTCACCATGCTGAACTCCGAGGACGAGGCACAAAGAGACGTTGCATTGCGCCGTCTCGTCGGAGACGCAGACAACCCCGCCCCACCCATCGTGTTCATGCCGATCAACCGAGACGACGTCCATTGGTCGCTTCTCGTCGTCGACCGTCGAGATAACCACTCGCCTGCAGCCTACCATTACGATTCCATGGGAGCTCCGCATCCGAATCAGCACTGGCACGCTCAAATGGCAGCTTGGCGCCTGGGCCTTGATGCTTCCCAAGTCAATAAAATGCCCACCGCGATACAGCCGGACGGTTATTCCTGCGGCGATCATGTGCTGACCGGGATAGACGTGTTGGCGCACAGGGTGGTCGACGGCAGCTTCGACGACGCGAGCTGCAGGGACCTGAGCGATATCGAACCAGACCGCGGCCTCATCAGGGATCTTCTTGCCCAAGCCAAGCAAGCTCCAGCAGAAAGCAGCGCCAGGCAAGTTCCCGAACGGCCCGTCGAACAGAAGAAAAAGAAAAGCAAGTGGTGGAAGTTCTAGCTATTGGACCATCGGCGATAGAGGGTCGGCAGCGATTCGTGAGAAAATTCTTTGCTGGCAGCGGGTTAGCTTACTTTTGGCGGTTTTTTACACGAATCCCTGCCGACCCCCAGCGACGCGCAGTTGTGGCACGCGCAGTGCGTGGCACTGGCCGACGGTGCCGAGTGCGTGGTTGGCGAGATCACCCAGGGCGAGAGCATGGGTGAGCTTGCGACGCAGGTGCTGGCGCAGATGCCGCCACGTTTTGTGTTGGCCGGATTCTCGTTGAGTGGCGATGTGGCCGCAGGAAATCCTGCGTATCGCGCTCGAGCGTGTGCAGCGCCTTGCCTTGCTGGATACCTCCGTACGTGCCGATTCGCCTGAGCGTGCGGCGCACCGGCGCGCGCAGGTAGCAAGCGTGCGTGGCCGGACGTCGTTTCTTGGATTCGGCGAACGGGTGATGCGCCACGACGTGCCTCCATCGCGCTGG
Source organism: Xanthomonas populi (assembly GCF_002940065.1). GTDB lineage: Bacteria > Pseudomonadota > Gammaproteobacteria > Xanthomonadales > Xanthomonadaceae > Xanthomonas > Xanthomonas populi. The sequence continues at coordinate 19,547 of NZ_MDEJ01000064.1, read as the reverse complement.
CAGGACGCCGCCTTGCTGGAACGCGTGCGCGGCATGATCCAGCGCGTGGGCGTGGAGGTATTCCTGCGTCAGAGCCGGCTTGAGCGGGAAGATGCTCGCGCGCTGCTACGCGTATACCGGCCCGCTGTTGGTGCTGTGCGGCCAGGACGATGCGATCACCCCGCCCGCATTGCACGAGGAAATGGCCGCGCTCGCAGCGCAGGCGCAGCTGGTGCAAGTGCCTGCGTATGGACATTTGTCGCCACTAGAGCAGCCGCAAGCGGTATCGAATGCATGACGGGAGTCGTTGCTGGCCTGATGTTGCGATAGCCGATTTGAGGCAGCGACTGCTGCCGTGTGATCGTCAGGTGACAGGGACGGCATCAATCAGATATCGGCGAAAAGACCTTCCAAAAATTCACTGGTAAAGACGATCTGGACGCCATGGGCTGGTACGGAATGCACGCACGTACCATGTCTCACGCAGCCACTGTCTCGCGCAGTCAGGCTAGCGCGCAGTCACTTGCTGCAGCGACCTGAGAGCCGTCCGCCGTCCTGCCCAGAAAACCAGCGGTCAACAGTGCCATGAAAAAGGCAATGGGGCGCATGGCGGTGGCGTTGGTGTCGGGAGGCAGCAGCATCGCGTGTGGCGATGCGCACCGCCATGGGCAGCAAGTCAGGTTGCCGCAGGTCTTGTGCGCATCAGCGGCCGCAAAGCGTGAACCTGGTCGAGCACCTGCACGCTGACATCCTTTTAGCGACTGACTCACTTGACTCTCACGGCCGATGGTGTGAATTATGTTGCACAGCAGCATCGGAGCTTCGCAATGCTCGACTCACGCATCGAAAAGGTTGATCTGGCGCTGACCGAAATCGCCCAGAATCCATCAGAAAAGGTGGCGCTGTGGCAGTGGGCCTGCCGCGAGATGTTGCATGAGACGTTGATCGGCATGCACCAGCTCTCGCACCTGGCTGGCATCGCCCGGCAGGTGGCCAACGACTGGCGCGCACCGGTGGATGTGATCGCACCGGCAAAGCCCTATCTGGCGGCGTCGGCACTGGCCGATCGCCGCCTGCCGCAGGTGCTCGATGGCCTGGACAGCACGCATGATGACAACGATCGCGCCAATTTGTGGCGGCTGCGTTATGCCAGCCTGATCGCCGCCACTGTGCAAGGCATGCAGGCGCTGGCCGAAAAGCACCGTATCGATCGCCAGACGATGGCAATGGGACAGTTGAACTAAGCGTTATCGCGGTAGTGCGTTGGCGAGTGGCTGCGCAGTTGTTCGAGCAGCCGCTTCAATGCCGAACGGCCGCCTCTTCCATATGCCGCCACGCATGCCGCACGATCCAGCGCGCCTGATCCCATGGCACCGACAGCATCGGCTGATAGTGGTAAAAGCCTTCCTGCAGCACGCGGTACCGCTGCGCTTCGGTGGCGCGCGGATAGGCCAGATAGATGTCGTAGCCGAGCGCGAGCAGCCGGGCGTAGTCGGCAAAATCGTGGCCGCCCAGATGGCCTTCGGCATGGACATCGCGCCAGTAGGCAAATTCTGCGTCGAGGTTGACGACGCGGCGGGTCAGGACGGATGCGGTATGCATGGTTAGGACTCCCTTGTCGAGACTTACCCCCCTATGTCTGGCACCGTAGCAGCACCTGCCACAGCCAACCAGCACGCCACGACGAGCGGTCGTCGCGGCGGCTGTGCCACATCGGGCGTTGCCGATCCGGGGCAAAAACCGGGAACTCAATCCCAGTCGGGTGCAATCGCCTTCGGATTGGCCAGGCGCTGACCGCGGTCAAGTGCGGCAATTTCGCCCATGTCCTGCTCGCTCAGCTGCAACGACTGCGCCTTGAGGTTGCTTTCGAGATTTTCGCGCTTGGTCGAAGATGGAATCACCGAATAACCCTGCTGCAATGCCCAGGCCAAGGTCACCTGTGCCGGTGTGGCCTCGTGACGCGCGGCAATCGCCTGAATCACCGGATCCTTCAACACTTCGCCTACGGCCAGCGTCATGTACGAGGTGATATGGATACCCTGCTCGCGCAGGAACGCGATCAGTGCGCGGTTCTGAAGGTAAGGATGCACTTCGATCTGGTTGGTGGCGATGGCGTCGGCACCCAGGATGTCGATGGCCTGCTTGGTCAGTGCGATGGTGAAGTTGGACACGCCGATCGCGCGGGTCAGTCCCTGCTGCTTGGCTTGCGCCAGCGCTTCCAGATACTCGCGCATCGGCACCTGATCCTTTGGCGAGGGCCAGTGGATCAGGGTGAGATCGACCTGCTCGGTACCCAGCTTGCGCAGGCTTTCCTGCAGGCTCGACAGCAAGGCATCGCGGCCGAACTTGTCGACCCAGATCTTGGTGGTCAGATACAGCTGATCGCGCGGTACGTTGGACGCGGCAATCGCCTGGCCGACCTGTTCTTCGTTGTCGTAGATCTGCGCGGTATCGACCGCGCGGTAGCCCAACTCCAGTGCATTGCGCACCGAATCGATAACGACCTGGTGCTTGAGACGAAAGGTGCCGAGGCCAAATGCGGGGACGGTCATTGTGTTCCTTGGGGAATGGGGAATCGCAAAAGCGGAAGTTCTGCGGGGCGCTATGAATTTGATTTAATCGAGTGCGACGACGGCTTTGCCGAAGTTTTCACCGCGCAGCAGGCTGATCAGGCCCTGCGGTGCGCTGTCCAGGCCATGCAAGACATCTTCGCGATAGTGGATCTGCTCTTCGCGCAGCCACTGGCCCATTTCGCGCAGGAATGCGGGCATCAGGCGGATGAAATCGTGCTGGATGAAGCCGCGCACGGTCAGTCGTTTGCGCAGGACCTGACCCATGAAATCCGGCAGGCGATCCGGCCCCGGCAACGTCTGTCCACGGCTGTTGTAGGTGGCGACCACGCCGCACACCGGGATGCGTGCAAAGGCGTTCAACTGCGGCAACACCGCGTCGAACACCTTGCCGCCGACGTTTTCGAAATAGATGTCGATGCCGTCCGGGGTGGCGGCGCGCAGCTGTTCGGCAAAGTCGTCGGCGCGGTGATCCAGGGCGACGTCCACGCGCAGCGCATCGCGCAGGTAGCGCACCTTTTCTTCGCCACCGGCGATGGCTACTACGCGCAACCCTTGCAAGCGCGCCAGCTGCGCCACGGTGGCACCGACCGGGCCGCTGGCGGCCGCAACCACCAATGTTTCGCCCACCTGCGGCTTACCGATTTCGTGCAGGCCGGCGTAGGCGGTGAAGCCGGGCATGCCGTACACGCCGAGCGCGGTGCTCAGCGGCAGCGCACGTCCTTGGGCAGCTTGCGCAATGGCACGGTAGGCGTGAGCAGGCTGTGTGTCTGCCAGCCGCCCTGCAGCACCAGCAATTGGCCGGGTTGGTAGTCGGGATGATGCGATTCGAGCACGTTGCCCACGGTGCCGCCTTCCATCACCGCGTCGATCTCGACCGGTGCGGCGTAGGACGGGCCATCGTCCATGCGTCCACGCATGTAGGGGTCCAGCGACAGAAAGCGATTGCGCACCAGAATCTGTTCGTGCCCAGTGGGCGGCAAGGCGACCTCTTCCAGACGGAAGTTGTGGGCGCTCGGCTCGCCGTGCGGGCGTGAGGCCAGCACGATGCGGCGGTTGGTGATCGATGTCATGCGGATTTCCTCGCAAAGGGACCACGCGTGCGCGGCCGAGGGAGCACAGCCGCGATGGCGGCTGCGCGAGGCAATGATTGCGATGGGTCGTGCGCGTTGTGGAAGCGAGGCGTCAAGCGGTTTCGGAAGGCTCCGGCGCGCTGGCGGTATCCAGCTGCGCGATCTGATCGGCGCTGAGCGACACGCGCGCCGCCGCCAGCACGTCGTGCAACTGGGTCACGCTGGTGGCGCTGACGATCGGCGCGCTCAGGCTCGGGCGCGCGATCAACCAGGCCAATGCGATCTGCGCGGGCGTGGCGCTGTGTGTGGCGGCCAGATCGTCCAACGCTTGCAGAATACGCAAGCCACGTGGATTGACGTACTGCTTGACCACCGACGCACCGCGCGCGCTGCTCTTGCCGGCGTCGTCGGCACTGCGGTACTTGCCGGTGAGAAAGCCGCTGGCCAGCGAGTAATAGCTGATGACGCCGACCTCGCGCTCGCGCACCAGCGGTTCCAGCTCGGCCTCGTAACCGACGCGATCGTAGAGGTTGTATTCCGGCTGCAGGCTTTCATAGCGCGGCAGCTTGTATTGCTCGGAAATATCCAGTGCATCGCGCAGGCGCGTAGCGCTGTAGTTGGAGGCGCCGATCGCGCGCACCTTGCCTTGCTCGATCAAGCGGCCGAATGCGGCCAACGTGGCTTCCAGCGGAATCGATGCGTCGTCTTCGTGCGCCTGGTACAGATCGATCACATCGGTCTGCAGGCGTGTGAGCGAATCTTTCACCGCAGCAACGATGTTCTCCGGCGACAGGCCCGGATGCTCGCTCCACTTGGCCACCTTGGTGGCGATCAGCACTTTTTCGCGCTTGCCGCTGCGCGCAAGCCAGCGCCCGATGATGGTTTCCGACTCGCCACCATGATTGCCGGGTACCCAACCGGAGTACGCATCGGCGGTATCGATCAGATTGAAGCCGGCATCGACGAAGGCATCGAGCAGCGCGAACGAGGTCGATTCATCGGCGCTCCAGCCGAACACATTGCCACCGAACACGATCGGTTGAATCTGCAGGCCGGAGCGGCCCAGCGCGCGGGATTGAGTCATCACTAAGCTCCTGATTCAAAACTGCTGACAGGATAGTCATGCACGCCGATGTTGCGTGTGACACCAGCGTGGATTCAGCGTTCCGCCCATCGTCCTCGGCGGCTCACAGAATTTGAACATGTCGAGTGCCGCGCCTGCTGCGGCAAGCGACGCCATGCACATGGCAGGCTCCAAATCACGTGCTAGGCTCGCGCCACTTTTTCCCGTAAAGGGCGCTGGGATGATCCGCAACAAGCTGGTGTGTGCAGGTGTGGTGGGGATGTCCGTGGCGATGAGCGCGCCGCTGGCAATGGCAATCAAACCCGCCGATAGCGCCACCCTGCAGGCGCCCGATGCGGCGCTGCAAAAGGCCATCGACGGCACCTGGCGCGACCGTGTGTACGTGCAGCGCGATGTCTATCGCCATCCAGGCCAGACGCTGGCGTTCTTCGGCATCAAGCCGACCCAGACCGTTATCGAAATCACCCCGGGCGGCGGCTGGTATTCGGAAATTCTGGCGCCGTATCTGCGCGAGAAGGGCAAGTACATAGCAGCGGTCGTCGACCCGGCCGCGGTGCCCGAAGGCCGTGGCCGCGATTCCGCACAGCGCGGGCGCGACGAGCTGGAGAAGAAATTTGCGGCCAAGCCGGAGCTGTATGGCAAGCCGTCGTTCGTGTCGTACGTGCCCAAGACGCCCTCGTTTGGCGTGGACAATTCGGCCGATCTGGTGCTGACCTTCCGCAACGTGCATAACTGGCGCATGGCCGGCGATGCCGAGGCGATGTTCGCCGGCTTCTACAAGGTACTCAAGCCCGGTGGCATGCTCGGCGTGGTGGAGCACCGTGCCAAGGCCGACGTGGCGGCTGACGACAAGAGCGGCTATGTGGGCCAGGCCCAGTTGATTGCGATGGCCGAAGCGGCTGGTTTCAAGCTGGCCGCCAAGAGCGAGGTCAACGCCAACCCGCGCGACAGCAAGGACTATGCCGGTGGTGTGTGGACGCTGCCGCCGAGCAATAGCCACGACAAGGCTGACGATGCCAAGTACAAGGCGATCGGCGAGAGTGACCGCATGACCTTGAAGTTCGTCAAGCAGTGATGGAGCGCCTGCATGCCGAGGCGCAGTGCGCGTTCGGTTTGCAGGCGTTTGTTTCAACAATCGCATGAGGCCACACGCCGCATCGCGTTTTGCATCGCTCTGAGGCAACAGGATTGGCATGTTGGTGTTGTTGAATAAGCCCTATGGCGTGCTGTCGCAATTCAGCGACCGCTCGCAGCCGCGCAAACGCACGCTGGCCGAATTTGACTTGCCGGCCGACGTGTACGCGGCAGGCCGTCTGGATCACGACAGCGAAGGCTTGTTGCTGCTGACCGACGACGGCGCATTGGCGCATCGCTTGACCGACCCGCGCCACAAACAACCCAAGACCTACTGGGTGCAGGTGGAAGGCGAGCCGGATCCTGCGCAACTGCAGGCCCTGCGCGATGGCGTGGTACTGAACGATGGCCCGACCCGTCCTGCCAAGGTGCGCAGCATCGATCCCGCCGCTAAGGTGTGGCCGCGCGATCCGCCGGTACGCGTGCGCAAGACCGTACCCGACGCATGGCTGGAACTGCAGATCACCGAAGGCCGCAATCGTCAGGTGCGGCGCATGACTGCATCGGTAGGCCTTCCAACCTTGCGTCTGATCCGTGTGGCCATCGGTGACTGGACGTTGGACACCCTCGCGCCCGGGCAGTGGCGCGCAGAAGTTACCCATAACGCACGTCCGAGCCGGACGCGACGCTGAGCCGTCGCGGATACGATGGAGGGTGTCGATCTGCCGGTGCATCGTGATGTCCTTGCGCTATGCATGGGGAGTGCGCGCGGATTCGCTGCGCCGACCGCGCGGGATCGTTCGATTGCCGCTCCAGGTGTTACAGCCGTTCTTGTCGGTTAGCCGCAACCAGTGCCACGCGCAAGGCGTGCTTTCGTCCTCTCTGCTACGCCGCAATGATCGGGCCCGCAGCAAGCGTCCAGCGTGGTTTCATCCATAACGCAGCACGTTCTTCATTGAATCCAGATCCATAACCGACAACGCCACGGCGCAGGGCCGTGGCGTTGTGGGGTTTACCTGGAGAGATGGCTTATTCGATGCCGTCGCTCGGGGTCACTGCACCGCGACGCTGATAGGCCGCGCGACGTGCGCTGGCATTGCCGGCGTTTCCGCGGTCCAGGCGATGCACGTTGCCGCCGAGCACCTGCTGATCACGCTGGCGCTTGCGATACACGGCATAGCCGATCAGGCCGAGGCCTGCGACGGCAGCAGCCACGGTGATGGCGGGGTTGCGCTTGACCACCTTGCCGACCACCTTGCCGCCGGTACGCACGGCACCCAGCGCGGCGCCGGTCTTCAACCATTCGCTGGCACCCGGGCCGAAATGACGCAGGCTGCTGCCCGCATTGCGTGCCTTGTCGCCCGCATCGGAAGCAGCGTGACGCAGGTGGTCGCCGGCAGTGCCAGCCAGTTCCATGGCACGCTCCAGGGCGCGTTCGGTGATCACAGTCAGCTTGCTCATTAGAGGCGTTCCTTTCTGAGTACGTGGGCTGTAGTGTGTGGGCTGCTGCGTATAGACGGTGTTAGCGGTGGTGGAGCTTGTTTGGGTTGCGGTTAAGTAAGGATGCAGGGCGCTCTGGTGGCTGGCGCCGCCAGTTGGTCAAGACAGTTGCTCTCCCGAGGGGAGAGGGGCTTGACGTCCTACGTCTGAAAGAGACGAACTTTAAGTGCCACGCGGTTTTGCTCGATGGGTTGCCGCCGCCGTCCATGGATCGTCCGGCCATGGATGTCGCGGATACCGCCCCTTCATCTCCTTCCTGACCTCGGGATACGTTGTCACCCAGAAGCTTTTCAGATCCTGCGTCACCTGCAGCGGGCGCCCGCCCGGGGAGAGCAGGTGCAGGGTCAGCGGGATGCGGCCGTCGGCGATGCGCGGGGTTTCGGTCAGGCCGAACAGTTCCTGCAATTTGACCGCCAGCACCGGTGGCAACGGCTGCTCGGTGTGATCGATGGCGTAGACGATCTGCCGCTCCATGCCAGATGGCACGCTGATGCGGGTGGGCGCGTGGCGGTCGATGGCCTGGCGGCGGTCCCACGGCAATGCGGCCCTGAGGGCTTCGCCCAGGCTGGTTTCGTCCAGCGCGTCGAGCCGGGTTTTGCCGTCGAACGCCGGGCGCAGCCAGGTGTCCAGTGTGTCCAGCAGCGCGGCATCTGACAGGTCGGGCAGGGCAAGCTCCGGCATCCGGGTGCGCAGCGACTGCACGCGTGCACGCCATTGGCGCAGGCCGTCGGTCCAGGGCAAGGCAGAAAGACCCAACTGGCGTACCGCATCGGTGAGTGCGCTGGCCGCTTGTGCGGGATCGACGCGGCCGGCGGGGCGGCTGTCGAGCACGATGCGGTCGAAACTCGACTGACGCCGCGTGACCAACGCGCGCTTGTCCGCATCCCACTGCACCACGTCCTGCTGCACGAAGCGCTCGGGCACGCTGCGGCGCAGATAGCCTTCGTCCACCGGGGCGGCGCGTAGTAGCAGCGCGTCCTTGGCTTCGTAACGCAATTCGCTGGCGACCAGCCACGGTTCGCCGCGCAGATCGCTGTGGTCGAACAGGCGCGCGCTGCGGCCGTTGGCGAGCAGGTAGCGCAGCGGGTCGGCAGGGTGACGTGCGGCAATGCGGTCGGGGAACGCGTGCGAGAGCAGATCGCCAAGCGCATGTGCCTCCACGTTAGATGGCGGTGTGCTGTCGCAGCGCAGCCGGCGTCGCCACTGTTTGGCAGCACTGTCGATCGCGGCCAGGCCGCTGCGGTTGGCATCTTGCGCGCTGCGGCCTTGCCGAAACGCGGCCAGCGCGCGCCAGCGCGCGGCCAGGCCATCGCCGCCCTGACGCAGCGGGTCGCGCGCTTCCAGCAAGGCGGCCAGGTCACAGGCCAGCGCCACGCGCGCGGTATCGCCGGCTTGGGCCAGCATCGCAGCCAGGCGCGGATGCGTGCCCAGCGCGAGCATGCGCCGGCCCAGCGCGGTGATGCCGCCGTTGTCGGTGCGCGCGCCCAGCCGCTGCAGCAAGTCGTGTGCGGCAGCCAGCGCGCCGGCCGGCGGTGCATCGACAAAGCGCAGTGCGGCGCTGCCCCAGGCGGCCAGTTCCAGCGCCAGGCCGGCCAGCTCCACCTGGGTGATCTCGGCACACCGCTGCGGTTCCAGCCGCTGCGATTGCGGCCACAGCCGGTACGCCCAACCGCTGGCCACACGCCCGGCGCGGCCGGCGCGCTGGTCGGCCGAGGCTTGCGCAATGGGGGTGATGTCCAGCCGCGAGAACCCGCTGTTGGGGTCGTAATGCGGCGCGCGCGCCAGCCCGCTGTCGATCACCACGCGCACGCCTGGCAGGGTCACCGAGGACTCGGCCACGTTGGTGGCCAGCACCACGCGCCGGCGCCCCTGTGGATCGGGCTGCAGCACCTGGCTCTGCGCGTCGACCGGCAGTTCGCCATGCAGCGGCAACACCTGCACCGCCGGATCCAGCACCTCTTGCAGCGCGCTGTGCACGCGTGCGATCTCGCGCTGGCCGGGCAGGAACACCAGTACATCGCCAGGATGGGTGGAGACGGCATGTTCCACCGCGCGCCGCGTCTGCGGCTCCAGTGTTTCGTCGCGGCGCGCGGGAAAGTGCGCGATGTCCACCGGAAAACTGCGTCCGGCGCTGCTCAGGCGAGGCGCCTCGAGAAAGCCGGCCAGCCGCTCGCCATCGAGCGTGGCCGACATCGCCACGATGCGCAGGTCTTCGCGCACCTGCGCCTGCACATCCAGCGCCAGCGCCAGACCGAGGTCGCCGGCCAAATGGCGTTCGTGGAATTCGTCGAACAGCAGTGCGCCGATGCGCTCCAGCATCGGGTCGTCCTGAATCAGCCGGGTCAGGATGCCCTCGGTGACGACTTCAATGCGGGTGCGCGCGCAGGTCTTGTTCTCGAAGCGGATGCGGTAGCCCACCGTCTCGCCGACCGGCTCGCCGAGCTGGCGCGCCATGAACATCGCGGCGCTGCGGGCGGCCACGCGGCGCGGTTCGAGCATCACGATCTTGCGGCCGGCCAGCCATGGCGCGTCCAGCAGTGCCAGCGGCACTTGCGTGGTCTTGCCGGCGCCGGGCGGGGCTTCCAGCACCAGCCGCGGATGGGTGGCCAGGCTGTCGCGGATGTGGGGCAACAGCGGGGAGATCGGAAAAGCGGGGTCGGTCATGCGCGGGAAGGATACGGGGCCACCCGAATCGGCGCGATGGTGGGGCGGGTGGGTGAGGTCTGTCAGGGAATCGCAAGCGGCGAAGCGCCTGCCAAGGCATACCTGGCCGGTTTGGCGGCCGAGGTTGCTTCAGACCAGCGCAGTCGCGTCGATAATCGCTGTAATGCCCATTATTGGATTCACCCATGTCTGCTGCCACCCCGAAGTTCGTCAGCCTGCAAAGCAAACTGCTTGGAGCGCTCGCGCTGGGTTTGTCGGTCATCCTGCTATGTGCACTCGGCGGACTGGGCACGGCGTGGTTGAGTCTGTCGGGCAAGGTGCCGCCGGAAGTGGCGCAGGCCTCCAGCAGCGAAGAGATCATCCGCGATTTCCGCCTGCAGGTGCAGGAATGGAAGAACGCGCTGATCCGTGGACACAATCCGGCGCAGCTGGACAAGCACATGAGCGCATTCCGCGAGCAGGGCAAGAAGGTGCATGCAGGCACCGAAGCGCTGTCCAAGGCCACCCAGGACCCGCAGGCGCGCGCGCTGGCGCAGGACTTCGCCAAGGCGCATGTGGCATTGCAGAGCAATTACGAAGCGGCGCTGGGCAAGTTCGCCGAGGCCGGCTACGACACCCAGGTGGGCGACCAGCTGGTCAAGGGCCAGGACCGCGCGCCGAGCCAAACGCTGGAAGCGCTGGTGAAGCGCTGCAAGACCCTGGCCGATGCCGCAGTGCTTGCCAGTTCACAATCGGCGCAGCAAACGCTGGTGCTGTCGGCGGTCGCCACGATCGTTGCGGCGCTGTGCCTGGTGGTGGTGCTGGGCTGGTGGATCCGGCGCTCCATCGTGCGCCCGATCGAAACCGTCGCACGTGCGGCACGGCTGGTGGCGGCCGGCGATCTATCTGCGCGCGCGGTGGTCAGCAATCGCGATGAAATCGGTTTGCTCGGCCAAGCCATGGACCAAGTGGTCAACACGCTCACCGACGTGTCGACCGCGCAGGCCGACATGGCGCAGCGCCACGAAGCCGGGCAGATGAGTTACCGCATGGACGCGCAAGCCTTCCCGGGTGCGTACGGCCGCATGGTCGACGACACCAATGGTTTGATCGGCGCGCAGGTCGGTTTGATCGGCGACATGTTGCAGGTGATGCAGCGCTACGCGGTCGGCGACATGTCGGTGGATATGCCGCGTTTGCCGGGCGAAAAAGCGCAGCTCACCGAAGCGATGGACGCCACCAAGCGCAATCTGGCTGCGATCAATGGCGAAATCCGTGGCTTGGTCGAAGCAGCTGCGGCGGGCGACTTCGCCACGCGCGGCAATGCCGATGCCTACCAGTTCGAATTCCGCGGCATGGTCACCGGCCTCAATGGCTTGATGCAGAACGTGGACCAGAATCTGGCCGAGTTGTCGCAGCTGCTCAAAGCGATCGCCGAGGGCGACCTGACCGCACGCATGCACGGCAACCAGCAAGGCGTGTTCGCGCGCATGCGCGACGATGCCAATGCCACCGTGCAGCGCCTGACCGCTATCGTCGGCGACATCACCGTGGGCGCGCAGACCATTCGCACCGCCTCGGCAGAGATCGCCGCCGGCAACAACGATCTTGCGCAGCGCACTGAACAGCAGGCTGCCAACCTGGAAGAGACCGCCGCCTCGATGGAAGAACTCACCTCCACCGTGCGGCAGAATTCGGAGACCGCGCAGCAAGCCAGCCGCGGTGCGCAGGCAGCCGCCGAGATCGCCGGCCGCGGTGGCGAGATGGTGGCCAGCGTGGTCGACACGATGGGTGAGATCGAGGTGTCGTCCAAGAAGATCGCCGAGATCATCAGTGTGATCGACGGCATTGCCTTCCAGACCAATATCCTGGCCTTGAACGCGGCGGTGGAAGCCGCACGTGCCGGCGAACAGGGGCGCGGTTTTGCGGTGGTCGCCTCCGAAGTGCGCGCGCTGGCGCAGCGCTCGGCCGGCGCGGCCAAGGAGGTCAAGCAATTGATCGATGCGTCGGTGGCCAGCGTGGAGCGCGGCAGCGCCCGTGTGGATCGGGCCGGGCGAACCATGCAGGACATCGTGCAGTCGGTGCAGCAGGTCACCACGTTGATCGCGGAGATTTCCGCCGCATCGCGCGAACAGGCGTCCGGCATTGAGCAGGTCGCCCGTACGGTCAATGACATGGACGAAACCACCCAGCGCAATGCCGCGCTGGTGGAAGAAGCTTCTGCGGCGGCACGTGCGATGGAAGAGCAGGCGGTGGAACTGAGCGAAGCGGTGTCGGTGTTCCGTCTGGATATGCGCCGGCCACGGTTGGCGGCTGTGGCTTGATTTTGTCATTCGTTTTAGCGTCGGCTAGGCGCGCGGGGTTTGTGATGGAGGCTCAACGCGCCTGCTGCTGGTCTATGCCAAATCCACGCTGCGGCGAGATCCGCAGACAGCACATGCTGGTGCAGCTTCAATTGGTTGGCCCGGCAGGTGGATCGACGTCGCCCTGGTATTGCTTGCCGAAGCGCTTGGGCAAACGCTGATCGCGCTCGCGTTGCGTGCACAGTTGGCGCAGTGCGCCGGTCATCGAGAGTGCGGCGCCAGCGAGCTTGCAGTAGCCGCCGACACCCTGTTGATCTACGACGTGGGCGTGGAGTTGGCCAACAGCCGGCAGTGGCCGAGCTGGCAGGACGGCTCGGAGTTCAAGGCGATCCGTGCCAAGAGCGATGCCGCGTGTCGTTGAGTTTTCTGCTGGCGGTGCGTGGTTGCACGCGCCGTCGGCAAGGACGCGATGCAGTGATCCATTGAACACGCAGTCGTGTCCGCTACTGCACCGGCGGCGCTGATTTAGAATCGGGGGTTCTTCGCTGTTGTCGGCACCGCTCAATGTCTTCTTCTCACCACGCTTTCGCTCCCACGCGCAGCGGGCTGGTCGCTCTCGCGTTGTTGCTGGTCTATGTGGTCTGGGGCTCGACCTATCTGGCGATCCGGTTTGCGCTGGAAGGTGGCGCGCTGCCCTTGACCATGGTGTCCGGAACGCGCTTTATCGTGGCCGGCACGGTGCTGTATGCGGTGCTGCGCTGGCGTGGTGTGGCTGCGCCGACGCGTGCGCAGTGGAAGAACGTGGCGGTGATGGGTGGGGCCTTGTTGCTTTTGGGCAACGGCATGGTGGTATTGGCCGAGCGCGGCGTGTCGTCCGGGTTAGCTGCCACGGCAGTGGCATCGGTGCCGCTGTGGATGGCGTTGTTCGGCGCCTTGCGTGGGCAGCACGCCAGCGGTGGCGAGTGGCTGGGCATCGTGATCGGGTTTCTCGGTGTGGCCTGGCTCAACGCTGGCAGCAGTCTCACCGCGACGCCTGGCGGATTGGTGTTGCTGTTGATCGCACCGATCGGCTGGGCGTTCGGCTCGGTGTGGTCGCGCGGGCGCGATCTGCCATCGCCGTTCATGACCGCCGCCGCGCAGATGCTGTGCGGCGGCGTGCTGTTGGTGAGCGCCGGCCTGCTGATCGGCGAGCGCCCACAGACCTTGCCGACATCGCACGGGCTGATCGCGGTGGCGTATCTGTGCGTCTTCGGCTCGATCGTGGCGTTCACTGCGTATGTGTGGCTGCTGCATCACGTACGCCCGGCGTTGGCCGGCAGCTACGCCTACGTCAATCCGGTGATTGCGGTGGGGTTGGGGGCCTGGCTCGGGCACGAGTATTTCAGTGCGCACGACATCGGTGCGATGGCTGTGATCCTGTCGGGCGTGCTGGTGGTGACCTTCGCCAAGGCGCGGCGATGGGTGCGGTCTCGCCGATCGAGGCGCGCCGCGGGCTGTTGATCACCGCATCGACTTTCGTGATCTGGGGTCTGGTGCCGCTGTACTGGCATCTGCTCAAGGCGGTGCCGTCGCTGCAGATCATTGCGCACCGCATCGTGTGGAGCACGGTGCTGGTGGTGGCGTGGTTGCTGGCGACATCGGGCCTGCGTTGGTGGCGCGCCATCGCCGCGCAACCGCGCGCGTTGTGGATGCTGGCCGGCAGCAGCGTGGCGATTGCGTTCAATTGGGGCCTGTATATCTGGGCGATCAACGCCGGCCATGTGATCGAGGCCAGTCTGGGGTACTTCATCAATCCGCTGCTGAGCGTGTTGTTGGGTGTGCTGGTGTTGAAGGAGCGCTTGCGCCGCATCCAGTTGGTGGCGGTGGTGTGCGCGGCTGCGGGCGTATTGTGGTTGACCATCGATGCCGGTGCGCCGCCGTGGATCGCCTTGGGGCTGGCGTTTTCGTTCGGTGCCTACGGTTTGCTGCGCAAGTTAGTGGCAGTGGATCCGGTGGCCGGGCTGGGCGTGGAAAGCGTGTATCTATTCGTGCCGGCGCTGCTGCTGGCGGGGTGGGGCGAGCAGGGCCATGGCGGCGCTTTCCTGAGCGACTGGGAGTTGCGCACCGATCTGCTGCTGATTTTCGGCGGGGTAGTGACGGCGGTGCCGCTGATCGGGTTTGCGTATGGCGTGCGGCGGATTCCGCTGTCGCTGGTGGGCATCCTGCAGTACATCGGGCCGAGCCTGCAGTTGCTGCTGGGTGTGTGGTTCTTCCACGAGCCGTTCGACCAGGGGCGTGCGATGGGTTTCGGCGCGATCTGGGTGGGGCTGCTGCTGTTCGTCGGCGACAGCATGTGGCGTTCGCGGCAGCCGGTTGTGGTGGCCCCATAACCTTCGGGTGTGCGCAATCCTCGGCGATCGCACGGCGAATGCAATGCGGGGTGTGCTGTTTGCGGCAGAGATGTCGCGCGCTTCGGCAGCCCGCCGTTGCGCAGTTCCTGCTCGGAATCAGCTGCGTGGCGCTGGTGCCGGTGTCGCCACTGCGAGCGTTGAAGCCGGCAGCGCCTGCGGCGCGGGGCAGTGGCTCGGGTCCTGTTGCGTTTGCGCCAGCCACTGATCGATCGGCCCGCCGAGCAGATCCAGCCGTAGCGGCAGGCTCAGATGATTCTCTCCGGGCAGTTCGACGTAGCGTACGCGCGGGCTGGCCAGCGCCAGCGCACGCCCGTGCGCGACCGGAATGTGCTGATCGGCATCGCCATGCAACAACAACACACAGCTGCGCGTGTCGGCCAATGCGTGCGCGACATCGACGCGATCCAGATCCAGTTTGAGTTGGGTGTCGGCCGCGGCGATCACCGCATCGATATTCTGGTCGGCATAGCGCCAACGCGCATACGCGGCCACCGCCTGCCCGCGCCAGCCGTGCGGTTGGCTGGCGAGCAGGTGCGGCACCATGTCGCGGATGCCGCGCCCGGCGTTGGCGAAGGATTCCATCGCCACCACACCGGCGACGCGGTCGCCCAGCTTGTCGGCGCTGAACAGCGCGGTGGCGGCGCCATAGGAAATGCCGAACAGATACAGTGGGCCGCGGATTTCGCCGTTTGGTTGCAGTGCGTCGAGCACAGCGATGACGTCATCGGATTCGCGCGTGCCGTAACCGGATGGGCCACCGCCGGAATGGCCGTGGTTACGCAGATCGATGGTGATCACCCGGTAGCCAGCCTGCGCCAGTTCCAGCGACCACGGCAGCAGCGAATCGCCATTCATCATCCAGCCATGCAATAGCACCACGGTGCCGCGCGGCGCCAACGCCGCGACGGTGGGCACCTTGAAGCTGAAGTCCACATCCAGCGCATGTGCCGGATCGTTGCGTTGGCCGAGATAGCGATAGCGCATGGCGTACTGGCCGGGATCGATCGCACGCCAGAAGATCGGCACCTGATCGCGCGTGACCACGTGCCCGCTGCGGTTGGGCACCGTGGCGATGGTGGCGGCAATGCGCTCTTCGTCCAGCAACGGCGACACCCCACCGGGCGCAACCAGACGCTCGCTGAGCGAGGTCGAGGACGAAGAACAGCCGGCAAGCCACAGGCAGGCGCAGGTCAGCAACAACAAACGCGTCATGGCAGCACATCGATGGATCAAACGGCCCATTACCCTACGACCTGCCCGATTCGCGCAGCTACCGCACTGCAGTGACAAAACGATGACAGCCTGCAATGCGTTCAGCCGCAGCACCCGCACTCGTGCTGCTTTGGCTGTCACGATTCCCCACTCCCCACTCCAACGGCCGGCCCCTAAACCTCGCGTAACGCTGTGGTAATCGGCAGCCGCGCCGCCCGCAACGCCGGAAACAGCCCGCCCACCAAACCGATGCCCAGCGCCCATTTCAGCCCGCTCCACAACAGCTCCGGCGACACCTTGAACTGGAACACGATCTGGCTGAAGTTGTTGCCCAGGGTGGACACGCTATAGCCATTGAAGATGGCCCAGGCGATCAAGCCACCGAGCAGGCCGCCCAGCAGCGCCAGCAACATGGTTTCCAGCATCAGCGCCATGATCACCGGCGTGCCGCGAAATCCGATTGCGCGCATGGTGGCGATCTCGCGCGCCCGCGTGGCTACCGCCGCATACATGGTGTTGAGCGCGCCGAACACCGCGCCCACCGCCATGATCGCGCCGATCACCGTGCCCAGGATGCTGATCAACCTGTTCAAGCCGCCACCCTGTTTGCCGTAGTACGCGCGGGTGGTTTCCACATCCAGCTTGAGCCGCGGGTCGGCGGCCATGGCGGTCTTGAACTGGCTAAATCCGGCCTTGCCCGCAGTGCGTACGCTGATCGACTGGTAGGCGCTGCGGTTGTAGGTGGTGGCCAGCGTCTGCGCATCGGTCCACAGCTCCGAATCGTGCGCATCGCCGGAGGCGAACACGCCGACCACGGCCCATTGCTGGCTACCCAGGGTGAGTGTTTTGCCCCGTTCCAGCCCGCGGAACTGGTTCAACGCGCCCTTGCCGACCACGATCTCGCGCAGGCCGGTGGTGAAGCGCCGGCCCTGCACGAGCTTGACCTTGTCGTGCACCGCCCAGGCCTGTTGGCCCACGCCGCGTAATTGCGCGTTGACGTCGGTGCCATCGGATTTGGAGGCGATATTGACCACTTGCGCCAGTTCCGGCGACAGCAGCGGGCGGCCGTTGGCATCGGCAGCGATGCCGGGCAGGCTGCTGATCAGTGGCACCAGGTTGCGGGTGATCACCGAATTGGTTTCCGCCTGCGAGCCGCCGCGCAACACAATGGCAGTGGTGTCGTCGCCGGTGTTGTTGAGCGTGGCCTGAAAGCCCTGGCCCATCGCCAGCATCGCCACCAGCACGCCGACCACCCCGGCAATGCCGACCACAATCACCGAGCTGGCACACCAGCGTTGCGGCAGGGTGGCGATGCCGATACGTGCGGCGGCCAACGACAGCCGGCCGCTGCGTGTGGCCACCAGCCACACCGCCAGCAGCACCGCGATCGCCAGCACGCCGATCCACGGCAGCGCGATCCACACGCCCAACCCGACAGCCAGCACCACGACCGACAGCAGGTTGACGAGACGGTTTTTCCATTTGGTTTGCATGTGCATGCTCCTGTCAGCGGCCGGCGAGGGCATCGACGATCTTCAAGCGCTGCGCGCGTCGCGCCGGCAGCACACCCACCACAATGCCGATGCCGGCCATCAGCCCCAGCCCGACCAACCAGGTCTGCAGCGGTACGCTTTGCACCGGCATCACTCCGCCGCTGCGTGCGGTCACCATGGGGATCACCAGCGCTGCCAGGCCCATGCCGATCAAACCGCCCAGGCCGATCAACAACACCGACTCCACCATCACCAGACTCAACACGGTGCGGTCCTGAAAGCCCAGCGTCTTGAGTGTGGCCAATTCCGGTATGCGCTCGCGCACCGCTTGGGCCATGGTGTTGCCGGTCAGCAGCAACAAGGTGAAAAACACTGCGGCCATGATCGAGGTGACGATCAACCCGATATCGGCGAATTGCTTGAGGAAGGCCTGCTGGAAGGCCGATTCGGTCTGCGACTTGGTTTCATGATCGGAGTTGGCCGACAACGCATCGATCGCCTGCGCCACGCGCGAGGCCTGGTCGGCCTTGCGCAGCGTCACCGTGTACCAGCTGACCTTGCTCTTGATGTAGTCGTTGGACTCGTCGAAGTATGTCCAGTTCATCATCAACTGGCGTTCCTGATTGGCCGCCACCGCGCGGTCTTTCATGCGGAAGATGCCGACCAGTTTCAACGGCCAGTCGTTGCCGCCACCACGCGGAAAGATGGTGGCCTGCAGCGGGATGGTGTCGCCGATCTTCCAGCCATTGGCCTTGGCCAGGGATTCGCCGACGATGGCGCCGGTGCGCGTGGTCTGGAAGGCCTTGAGCTGGTCTTTGGGCAGCTCGTATTCGCTGTAGACATCGAAGAAATTTGGTGCCACCGAAAAGTTGGGGAAGAAGTTTTTCGGGTCGCGATAGATGCCGCCGAACCACATCGCCGAGGTCACATCGCGCACGCCCGGCACGCTGCGGATCTGCGATTCCAGACTGATCGGCAACGATTGGGTGATCGACAAACGCGAAGCGACCACCAGCCGGTCCACACCGCTGACGTTGCCGCCGGAGGTAAACGCCACGCGCACCGAATCGAGCATGCCGAACAACAAGAACGCCGCCACCACCGACAGCAGCGTCAACAAGGTGCGGGTCTTGCTGCGGAACAACTGCGCCCACACCAACGAGAGATACTTCATGGCATCACTCCTTTAGAGCGCAAGCGGCGCGTCGGCCAGCTCGCCCTTGTCCAGATGGATGGTATGGGTGGCGTACTCGGCCGCCTTGGGGTCGTGGGTGACCATCACGATGGTCTTGCCGTGTTCGCGATTGAGTTCCTGCAGCAGGCGCAGGATCTCTTCGGCATTGTGGCGATCCAGATCGCCGGTGGGTTCGTCGCAGATCAAGAACGTGGGGTCGGAGACGATCGCGCGCGCAATCGCCACGCGTTGCTGCTGGCCGCCGGATAATTCGCTGGGCTTGTGGGTGCGGCGATCCTGCAGGCCTACCAGGGTCAATGCGATCTCTGCATGGCGCTTGCGCTGCGCGGCATTGAGCGAGGTGAGCAGTAACGGCAGTTCCACATTCTTCTGCGCGCTGAGCATGGGCATCAGGTTGTAGAACTGGAAGACGAAGCCGACGTGGTGGCTGCGCCAGGTGGCGAGCTGGCCGCCACTCATGCGGTCGATGCGTTCGCCTTGAATCTCGATCTCGCCACCGCTGGGGCTGTCCAGGCCGCCGATCAGATTGAGCAAGGTGGTCTTGCCCGAACCGGACGGGCCCATCAATGCGATGAAGTCGCCGCTGGCGATGTCCAGATCGATGCCGTGCAGCACCTGCACCTGCTCGGAGCCGCGTTGGTAGGTCTTGGTGATGTTGCGCAAGCTGACGAGAGTGGTCATGACGACTCCTGGCGGTGCAATGGGATGAGGTAAGAGCGATGCGGCATGGCGACTGCAACTGCATGAAGCGGCAGGGTGGCGATGCGATGACTGTGGCGCTGCAGGGCGGTGCGGCACGACGAAAGACGCGAACGCTGGGCGAAGCGCTCGACCACGCATGGTGGGCGACGCTGGAGGAGTTTTTATTTCTGCAACGACGGATCACAAGGTTTGATGCGGATCAATATCTGAGGTTTCCCCACGTTTTCCCGAGATAGATCAGCTGGTTGAACCCGGATCGTGTAGAAACAAGTGCGCGCATGGCGCAGTCTTCAAGGTGACTAAGCCATAGAAGGACTGACGACCATGCG
>NZ_MDEJ01000063.1 GCF_002940065.1 Xanthomonas populi | reverse complement strand
TGGAGCGATTACGCACACTGCCCGAACACGTCTACAACCAGATGGTCATGGGCTGAAAAACGTGGGGATACCTCAGGAGCTGGATCCCTCGTTGCGGCGAATGGCGCGGAAGTGGATGGCGCGCACCTCGTCGGGTTGAGCTGACAAGAGGTTCCTGTGGCACCGCCAGCGTATCGCTTCAGGAATGATGCGCCCCAAGCGCGAGCTTTAGGGTGTGCAGTGATCGATGGAATCGGATATTGGCTGCGAACGCGTGGCAGCCGCTCGATCACCGCTCAGCGCGACATTACCGATATGCCGTGCCCGCAGCCGGATGCTGGACGCGTCGATGTCGTCGCTATCGATCATCTCGTCAATCAGTTCGCCTTGCCGGATCGTCAGCGTCTGTGCGGTCACGTTGGCAACATTCTGTAGATCCAGAGCAATCTTGCTCTTGCCGATATGCGGTGCGTCCAGGGTTTCATCGACCAATTCTCCCTCGTCGATACGCACGCAGCCTTCGACCCGGACGTTTCCGGAATCGCGCAGCCTGACCTTGACCTTGACCTTGCTATTGCGAATGCGCTTGGCGTCGACCGGTTCATCGATCAGTTCTGCATGATCGATGACCAGCGCCTGGTGTGCATGAAGGTTACCGCTCTGGCGCATGGTCACGCGAACAGTGGCTCGCTCCAGAGATTGCGTCTCCACGATGCTGCTCAACAACGCGCCTTGTCTTATCTCGATCCTGTCTGCCTCGACATTAGCGGCCTGGTCGAGATGCACACCGACCGTGCCGTTTCGCATTGACGAGACAAGCGACGCATACGGCAAATATGCTCGATCGATCTTCAGCGTACCTTGACCGCCTAGAACGTTTGCGCTCCGGCGCAGTTCGATGGCGATGGCAGGGGTGACCGAGGGATCGGAAGCGCGTATGTCCATGATTGAACTCCGGCTCGGCGGCATTGGGCCGGTACGGCCGATGCGGACTTCAGCGCCAGGCTCATAGAGCAGGATGTTCGCTGAATCTTCAATCGCTATCCGGATATACGCATTCTTGCCCACCGGTCCTGTCACCAGACTCATCGGCGTTTGCACAGCGGTGTTGTCAGTGATGTCGAGCAGGCCTGAGACGCGGAGGTTGCCACTGTGCCGCACCAGCAGCCGGACGTCGGCGGACCGTCCTATGCCATGCACCAGCAAAGGCAACAGCGAGGCTGTCATGCGGGCATTGTCCACGCTGGCATTGCGCTCGTTGCACACGGCAATGGAGACGTGTTGTCCATCGCCGATCGTGACGGCGTCGGCCGTTGCCAGTCTCTTCCAAGGGCCGGCGTTGAAAGAAATGAAGCGGCCTGCCGTCGTGGGCCGTGTTGCCATGCATGCCGTCGGTAGAGCAAAGCGAGAGCCAAGCTCCAAGACGCTGGCCTGCGCATACGTGCTGTGCAGCCACGCTAGCGTGATGAAAAAAACGATCTGCTCGATGTGTCTGGTGCCCTTCGGCGAAGACCACGCGCTATGAAACTTGTTCCTCATCCGTATCGTCCCTACAGGAAAGCGGCTGCTTGAGAGAGGGGGACGCTGCGAACGCTGCCTTGCGCGGACATCAGCACTGGATGCGATCGGAACTTGTGCCCGATGCCAGGTATCGGACGCTGCGCGGCGTCGCTCTGGTTGTCCGCGCAATGCCGAGACGATGTGCACGATGCTGGATTGAGAGGTCAGAGACAGCACACGCCTGCTGCGCTGCCTCGCGAGAACGTTCCTACGCCGTGGAAAGCGGACGTAGTACCAGAAAAACGGTGCGGATATCGGCAGGCGATATCCACACCCCCTCAATACAGGATGCGCGTGCGCAAGGTGCCCTGGATCTGGGCCAGCCCTTCCTTCAGCGCAGTGGCCTGCGCTTCACTGGCGCTGACATCGATCACCACGTAACCCACCTTGGCGTCGGTGCGCAGGAACTGGCCGTCGATGTTGACGTTGTGGCGCGAGAACAGCTCGTTGATCTTGGACAGCACGCCCGGCACGTTGCGGTGGATGTGCAGCAAGCGCAGGCTGTCGGGGTGCTCGGGCAGGGTGACCTCGGGGAAGTTCACTGCCGACAAAGTGCTGCCGTTGTCGCTGTAGCGCACCAGTTTGGCGGCCACTTCGACACCGATATTGTCCTGCGCTTCCAGTGTGCTGCCGCCCACGTGCGGGGTCAGAATCACGTTGTCGTGCGCAATCAATGGCGACTCGAACGCATCGCCGTTGCCCTTGGGCTCGATCGGGAACACGTCCACTGCCGCGCCCCCGATCTGGCCGGAGGTCAGCGCTGCGTCCAGCGCGTCGATGTCGATGACCGTGCCGCGCGAAGCGTTGATCAGATGGGAGCCGTGCTTCATGCGCGCAATTTCGGCAGCGCCGATCATGTCCTTGGTCGACGGCGTTTCAGGCACGTGCAACGTCACCACGTCTGAGCGCGCCAGCAGGTCGTCCAGATTGATCGCCGCACGCGCGTTGCCGAGCGACAACTTGGTTTCAATGTCGTGGAAGATCACCTGCATGCCTAACGATTCGGCCAGCACGCCGACCTGGGTGCCGATATGCCCGTAACCGACAATGCCCAGCACCTTGCCACGCGTTTCATGGCTGCCAGCGGCCGACTTCGACCACCCGCCGCGATGGCATTGCGCATTCTTCTGGGGAATGCCGCGCATCAGCAAAATCGCCTCGGCGATGACCAGTTCGGCCACGCTGCGGGTGTTGGAATAGGGCGCGTTGAAGACAGGAATGCCGGCCAGTTCGGCCGCATCCAGATCAACTTGATTGGTCCCGATGCAGAAACAACCCACCGCGATCAGCCGCTTGGCATGCGCCAGCACCTCGGCACTCAACTGCGTGCGCGAGCGGATGCCGACGATGTGCGCCTCGGCGATGCGCGCGGTGAGTTCGTCTTCCGGCAACGACTTGGCGTGCAGTTCGATCTGCGAATAACCGGCGGCGCGCAGCACATCCACGGCGGTCTGGCTGATGCCTTCCAGCAACAGGACGCGGATGTCCTGCTTGGGAAACGAGGTTCTCTTCGGCGACATGGGGGGGCGTACTGCGGCAATCGGGTCGGAAACTATGCCAGATGGGGTGACGGATTTGGCGGTCGCAACGCAGTGTTTGCGCTGGCAAAGCCCTTGCGGGGCAACGGTTTCACCTGAATCAAACGACGTTTGGGCACCACGTAATGCAGCTGGACGAGGCCGTCGCACACTGGCACGCTGTGCGGTTCCTACCGTAGCGCCGCATGCCATGACCGATCCCCGCATCCTTTCGTTGCAACAGGCCGTGCCCGCGTTGCGTTTGAAGACCGAGCCGGCCGACCTGGAGCATTACGGCCGCGACTGGACGCGGCGCTGGACGCCGAACCCTCTTGCGATCGCCTTGCCCGGTTCGGTGGACGAAGTGCAAGCCGTGGTGCGCTGGGCAAATGCGCAAGGTGTGGCGGTGGTGCCATCGGGCGGGCGCACCGGTTTGTCCGGCGGCGCGGTGGCGGCCAATGGCGAGCTGGTGCTGAGCCTGGAGCGCTTGAACAAGCCGCTGGATTTCAACGCGGTGGATCGCACGCTCACCGTGCAGGCCGGCATGCCGCTGGAAGCGGTGCACAACGCCGCGCGCGAACATGGCTTGATCTATCCGGTGGATTTCGCAGCGCGCGGTTCGTGCTCGATCGGCGGCAATATCGCCACCAATGCTGGCGGCATCCGGGTGATCCGCTACGGCAATACCCGCGAATGGGTGGCCGGTTTGAAAGTGGTCACTGGTGCCGGCGAAGTGCTCGACCTCAATCACGCGTTGGTGAAAAATTCCAGCGGCTACGATTTCCGCCATCTGATGATCGGCTCCGAAGGCACGCTCGGCATTGTGGTCGAAGCGACGCTACGACTCACCGACCTGCCGCCGCCCAGCAACGTGATGCTACTGGCGCTGCCGTCCTTCGAGGTGTTGATGCAGGTGTTCGCCGCCTTCCGCGCGCAGCTGCGCCTGGAAGCCTTCGAATTCTTCACCGATCGCGCGCTGGAACACGTGCTGGCGCACGGCGCGCAGGCGCCATTTTCGGATGTCCATCCGTATTACGTGGTCACCGAATTCGCCGCCGGCGATCAGGTGCAGGAAGCCGCCGCGATGGCCGCGTTCGAAACCGGCATGGAGCAGGGCTGGGTCAGCGATGGCGTGATCAGCCAGAGCGATGCGCAGGCTGCGCAACTGTGGCGCTTGCGCGAAGGCATCACCGAAGCGTTGGCGCGCTACACGCCCTACAAAAACGATGTGTCGGTGCGCATCTCGGCAATGCCTGCGTTTCTAGCCGAAACGCAGGCATTGCTGCACGACGCGTATCCGCACTTCGATGTGGTGTGGTTCGGCCATATCGGCGACGGCAATCTGCACATCAATGTGCTCAAGCCAGAGGACACGACGCAAGCCGATTTCGTTGCCGCCTGCGATCACGTGACCAAGCTGCTGGCGCAGGCCTTGCAGCGTTTCGAAGGCAGCATTTCTGCCGAGCATGGCATCGGTCTGGTCAAGAAAGCGTACTTGTGGAGCACGCGCTCTGCGACGGAAATCGCTTTGATGCGCGGGATCAAACATGTGCTCGATCCTCATCTTTTGCTGAATCCCGGCAAGCTGTTCGAGATGGACGGGGTGTCCGGCACAACGCGCGCCGGTTAGTCTCTCAACGCCTTCACATGGAATCGATACGCCGATGATGCGCTCTCTCGTGTTTTGCGCTTTGACGCTGCTGCCGCTGGCAGCGTTCGCAACCAGCCTGGCCGGTACCTCGGCGGGTGCCTCTTCGGCCGGTTCGTCCGACAGCAGCAGCTCGGGCGATGACAAAGTTGTCGCCGATGCACGCGAAGACGCGGCCGGATTCGTCGCCAGCGATGGCGCCATCCGTGGCGCGCGTCTGGAAGCGGCGCTGCTGCAGCTGCGTAGCCGCAACGATGCGGAGCGGCTGTCCAGCGACCTGCAACTGGCTCAGTCCATCCTGGCCCAGTGAGTTTGCGCCGCTGGTGCGGGTGGCTGTGGCTGGCCGCAGTGATCGCACCGGCGGCGCAGGCAGAATTGCATGTTGAAGTCGCTCCGTCTGGTCTTAGTCCGGCGCAGATCGACGCCACGCATGCATTAGTGGAGCAGGTGACCCAGCATCTGCCGCCAGGGTGGACGCAGCGCATCAGCGCACCGATCCAGCTGCAATGGCGGACGGATCTACCAGCGCACGTGCATGGTCGTGCGATCGGCCATCGCGTTCTGCTTGATCGCGCGTTGCTGCATTCGTGGAGCGCGCAATCGGCGACTGCGCAGGCGGATATCAACGCACCGGCAACCCGCGCGGCGATGGCGGCCCTGTTGCACGAACTGGCGCATGTGCTCGATCGCGGCCCGCAAGGCGGGTTGTCGCGCGCCCCGCGTCTGCGCGATCTGGCCGGTTGGCAGGTGCGTCCCTGGCGGATCGGGCGTGGCGACAATCAATTCAGCGATCGCAGCCCGGACGATTACGAACGTCGCAGCCCGGCCGAATTCGTGGCGGTCAATCTTGAGCATTACGTGCTGGATGCCGACTATCGGTGCCGGCGCCCAGCGCTGTCTGCCTGGTTCAGCGAGCGGCTTGGCGCGCCACGCGCGGTGGTCGCATGCCAGACGACGCTGTCGTACTTGCAGGCCGATAGCGATGCCGGTGCGATGTCGCTGCTGACGCTGGATCCAGCGCGCGTGTATGCGGTGGATTATCTACTTGCCGAGGGCAACGAGCAGCCGATGAGTCGCTGGGGCCACAGCATGTTGCGGCTGGTCATCTGCGCGCCTGGCCGTGCACCCGGCACCGATTGCCGCATGGATCTGCAGTATCACCGCGTGCTGTCGTTCCGCGCGTTTGTCGGCGATGTGCAGATTTCCAGCTGGCGCGGGCTGACCGGTTCCTATCCATCGTGGCTGTTCGTGCTGCCGTTGAATCAGGTCCTCGACGAATACACCAAGGTCGAGCTGCGCGCCTTGTCGTCGGTGCCGTTGAAGTTGACGCGCGACGACATCGCCGCGCTACTCGCACGCGTGGCGCAAGTGCATTGGAGCTACGACGGGCGCTATTACTTCATCGGCAACAACTGTGCGGTGGAAACCTACAAACTGCTGCACGACGGCGTGCCACGGTTGGCTGCAGCCGGGTTGTCGTCGATTACCCCGCGCGGTGTACGCCAGCAGCTGCAACGCGCTGGCATTGCCGACATGCAGGTGCTGGACGACCGTGCGCAAGCGATTCGCCAAGGCTATTACTTCGAATCGGCAGCGGCGCATTACCAGACCATGTTCGAGGTGATCCGGCGCGGCATGCTGGTACCGCAGGTGAGCGTTGAGCAATGGTTGGATGCGCGACCGGATGCACGTGCGCAATGGTTCGATCACGGCGGTTTGCGCGAGACGGCAGCGGCCTTGCTGCTGGAGCAAGCCGCGTTGCGACGGCAGGAATTTCTGGCGCGCGATGCGCTCAAGCGCCTGCTGCAACCCGGTGTTGCCGGGCGTGATGTCGTGCACGGTCAGCTGCAGGCGTTGTTCGCGCGGCAGGCGCAGCTCAGTCATCCGGCCACGCTGCTGGGTACGTCCGGTTACGGATTGCCGCAGGCAGACGAACAGCAGCAACTGACTGCACGTGTGGTGCAAGAAAGTAGCGTGCTGGTCGGTGGTTGGAAACAACTGCAAGCGCTGGGTCGGCAGCAACTCCCGGCCGACGTGCGCACCGGATTGGAGCAGGGCGAGGCGAATGTGGAGCGCCTGCGCGCGCGACTGCGTGTGCTGGCGCGCGGCGATGCGGCCGCCGACAAAGTGCAGGCGGATATGGGCATACCGCTGCAGACGCAATAGCGAACCGGACTGCCAGGATAGGTGAGCGGTGCGGGGACGTGGTGACTTGTGAGTCGCTATGAGAAGAAGAACCGCGCTCTCCGGCTAGCTGCTCGTGCACGTCGCAATGCGGGTTCTGATAGCTGCGCAGCATCGCGGCTCATGAACAGGACATGACTGGCGCTGAGAGCCCCTCTCCCGTCGGGGCGAGAAGGCACGGCTTACGCGCCACTGGCGCGTGCCTGCCGGATGTCGCAGCCACTCGTCCTCGACGACGGGATCGGTACATGCCACCGGCGCGGGCGTCGTTGCGGATGTCGGTGCCGGAGCTGGTTGCGCCGTGCAGGCGGTTAACAGCCCAAGCGTCAAGACAACGACCAGCTTGCGCATCAGTCGGCGCGGCCCGCGAATTCGCCGGTGGTGGTGTTGACCAGCACGCGCTCACCGTTGGTGATGTACTCGGGCACCATGATTTCCAGGCCGGTGTCGAGCTTGGCAGGCTTGGGGCGCTTGGTTGCGGTGCCGCCCTTAAGCTCGGGCGGGGTTTGGATCACTTCCAGCGTCACCGTCTGCGGCAATTGCACGGCCACCGGCTGGTCGTCGATCACCTGCACGTAGATGCCGGTCAGCCCATCGGTGATGTAGCCGGCATCGGTGCCGATCACATCCGCGTCCAACGTGTACGGCGTGAAATCCTCGTCGTCCATGAATACGAACGCCTCGCCGTCCTTATACGAAAACGTGGACAGACGACGCAGCAGTTCCACTTCCGGCAGGTTGTCGTCGGCGTCGAAGCTGGCATCGGTTTTCACACCGCCCGGCACGCTGTACATGATGAAGCGGAAGCGCACATTGCCGCCGCGGCCCTGCGGCGAGCTGCGCTCGATGTCGCGGATCTGGTAAATGCCGCCGTTGTATTCGACGACGTTGCCTTTCTTGATGTCGTTAGCTTTCATGGATTAAGTCAGGGATTGGTGATTTGGGATTAGGGATTAGGGATTGGCAGAAGCAGCACTGGAGCGGGCGGGCAGGGCAGCAATTGCTGTCACCAATCCCCAATCCCGACTCACCATTCCCCGCTACTTGGGCGCCAATCGTACGCCGCCGTCCAGGCGAATCACTTCGCCGTTGAGATAGCGGTTGCGCAGGATGAAGGCGACGGTGTCGGCGTATTCGTCGGGTTGACCCAGGCGCGAGGGGAACGGGATCGAAGCCGCCAGCGATTGCTGCACCGCTTCGGGCATGCCGTCCACCATCGGGGTCCAGAACACGCCGGGTGCGATGGTCATGACGCGGATGCCGAAGCGCGCCAGTTCGCGTGCCATCGGCAAGGTCATGCCAACCACGCCGCCCTTGCTCGCGGCATACCCAGCCTGGCCGATCTGGCCCTCGTAGGCGGCGACAGAGGCCGTGTTGACAATCACACCGCGCTCGCCGTCATCGCCTACCGCGTTGTGCTGCATCACGTCGGCCGCTGCCTTGGCGACATTGAAGCTGCCGACCAGGTTGACCAGCACGGTGGTGCGGAAGGTCGCCAGCGGCATCGGTGCGTCCTTGCCCAGCACGCGGCCCGAACCCAGAATGCCGGCGCAATTCACCGCTAGGTTGAGCCCGCCAAGCGCCTGCGCAGCTTGCGCCACGTTGGCGGCAACCTGCGCCTCTTCGGTGACATCGGTAGCGAAGTAATGCGCGTTGCCATCGCCCAGCAGTTCGAGTGCGGCATCAGCCTTGTCGGCATTGACATCGAACAGCGCAACCCTGCCGCCATCGGCAACGATGCGCTGCGCCACGGCCAGGCCCAGGCCGGAAACGCCGCCGGTGACGATGGCAAGGACAGAAGCTGGCTGCATGCGGTGGTCCCCCAGGAAACGTTGGATGCCAGTAAAGGCTGGCGGCAAAGCGGTCGTCAATTCTAGCCGAAGCGTCCAGGCGATCATCTTGGGGAAAGCTGTCTGGGTGAGTAGTGGGGCGAGCTGTTGCGTTAACGCCTCAGCCAGCCGTCGCCAACGCCTTGCCGACCTTACTGCCGGTCTCGCGACCGAGCAGTTGCGCCAGCCAGCGGCCGGTGCGGGCGAGGGCAGCCAGATCGATGCCGGTGGGCATGCCCAATCCGTGCAGCAGATAGACCACATCTTCGCTGGCAACATTGCCGCTGGCGCCCTTTGCATAAGGGCAACCGCCCGCGCCGGACACCGCCGAATCGACCACGCGCACACCTTGTTCCAGACAGGCGGCGATATTGGCCAGCGCCTGGCCATAGGTGTCGTGAAAATGCACGGCCAATGCCTGCATCGGTACTTCCTGCGCCACTGCGGCCAGCATCTGGCGCGCCTTGACCGGCGTGCCGACGCCAATCGTGTCGCCCAGCGAAATTTCATAGCAGCCAAGCGCATACAACCGTTGCGCGACATCCACCACGTCGGCCACCGGCACTTCGCCCTGATACGGGCAACCCAGCACGGTGGAGACATAGCCGCGCACGCGCACGCCGTCGAGTGCGGCCTGTTCCAGGATCGGGCGAAACCGCTCGATCGATGCGTCGATGCCGGCATTGGTGTTGGTGCGATTGAACGCCTCCGACGCTGCAGTGAACACCGCCACTTCCTGCACACCGGCCGCGCGTGCCCGCACGTAGCCCTGCAAATTAGGCACCAGCACCGGATAGGTAATCCCCGGCGCTTGCGTGATGCCGGCAAAGACCTCGGCCGCATCGGCCAGTTGCGGTACCCAGCGCGGGCTGACGAAGCTGGTCGCTTCGATGCTGCGCAGACCTGTCGCCGAGAGGCTATCGATCAACGCGATCTTGTCGGCGGTCGCGATCGGCTGCGCTTCGTTCTGTAGGCCATCGCGCGGGCCGACTTCGAAAATGCGCACGAACTCGCTCATGCCAAGTCCTCCGGCACCCAGGCCGGCGCGCGCTTGTCGAGAAAGGCGCTCAATCCTTCCTGGCCCTCGGGCGAAACACGCAAGCGCGCGATCCACGCGGCGTTGGCCGCATCGATGGCATCGCGGTCGGCAGGCGGCAACACCGAACGCACCAGGGATTTGGCACTGGCGGCCGCCAGCGGGGCGGCGGACAGCAGCAAGCGGATCTGTCGCTCTACCGCGATGTCCAATTGGTCGGCGGCGACCAGTTGATGCAACAGCCCAAGTAACTGCGCGGTGCCTGCATCGAAGATCTCGGCTGTGGCGAACCAGCGCCGCGCCTGGCGCCCGCCGATGGCTGCAATCACGTACGGCGAAATGACCGCCGGCAGCAGGCCGAGCTTGCTTTCGGTCAGACCGAAGCGCGCCTCGGTGCAGCCGATGGCAATATCGCAGCACGCCACCAGGCCCACGCCGCCGCCGAAGGCCGCGCCATTGACACGCGCGATGGTCGGCTTGGGCAGTTCGTCGAGCGTGCGCATCAAGCGGGCGAGTGCGAGGGCATCGTCAGCGTTCTCCGCCTCGCTCGCGCTGGCCATGCCGCGCATCCAATTCAGGTCGGCGCCTGCGGAGAACGCGCCGCCGGCACCGGTGATCACGACCACCCGGATCTGCTTCGCCTGGCCGGCCTGCTGCACCGCCTCGGTAAGCGCGGCAATCAAGGTCGCGTCGAAAGCGTTGTGCACCGCCGGGCGGTTCAGTCGCATGGTGCGGACCGCCCCCTGGTCCTCCACGATCAAGCCGGTGTTCTGCATTGCGTAGACGTCCATGAATGGGATGCGAACCATCATAGTTGCTCAGCCCGCCCGGGCCATGACGCGGTGTGTCGATGCTAGAATTGAGAACCGTTCCTAACAATCAGGCCGTCTTTGTGACGTTGTCCGACATGCCGTTGCATCGCGCTGCCATCGTGGACTCGGTAGAGGATCGTCAGCCCAACGACACCATCGCCCGGCGCCTGCGCGAACTGGGCTTTGTCGCTGGCGAGGAAGTGACGGTGCTGGCCACCGGGCCGGTTGGGCGCGAGCCCTTGCTGGTGCAGGTCGGCTACACACGTTTTGCATTGCGTCGCAGCGAGGCCGCGCGCGTGCAGGTGCGCATCGAAGGAGCACAGGCATGAATGCGGCAAGCGTTCCGCTGCGCCTGGCCTTGGTCGGCAACCCCAACAGTGGCAAGACCGCGCTGTTCAATCAGCTGACCGGCAGCCGGCAGAAGGTGGCCAATTACACCGGCGTCACCGTCGAGCGTAAGGAAGGGCATTTCCGTGCGCCGTCGGGGCGCGACTTCGCGGTGCTGGATCTGCCCGGCGCCTACAGCCTGCAACCGGCCAGCCTGGACGAAGCGATCACCCGCGATCTGTGCCGTGGTGTCTATCCCGGCGAACCGGCGCCAGACGTATTGGTCTGCGTGATGGATGCGACCAACCTGCGCCTGCATCTGCGCTTTGCGCTGGAACTGCGTGAGCTGGGCCGGCCGATGATCGTGGCCTTGAACATGGTTGACGCCGCGCAGCGCCGCGGCATCGTCATCGATCTTCCGGCGCTGGAACAGGCGCTCGGTGTGCCGGTGGTCGAAACGGTGGCGGTGCGGCGTGGCGGCGCCAAGGCTCTGGTCGAGCGCATCGATGCGCAGGCCGCGCGCCTGGTTGCGCCGACCGCGACGCCGCCGGCCGACGGTAACTACCACGCTCAGGTGCGTCAGATCCTGAGTGCGGCGGTGACGATGCCGACCCGCACCTCGCGCGTGGACGAGGCGCTGGACCGCTGGTTGCTGCATCCGATCTGGGGTCTGTTGACGCTGGCGGTGGTGATGTTCCTGATCTTCCAGGCGGTGTATGCCTGGGCTACGCCGATGATGGACCTGATCGACGGCGGCACTTCGGAGCTGGGCGAGTGGGTCGGTGCCACGCTGCCGGAAGGCCCGCTCAACAGTCTGCTCAAGGACGGCATCATCGCCGGCCTGGGCGGGGTGATCATCTTTCTGCCGCAGATCCTGATCCTGTTCGCCTTCATCCTGGCGCTGGAAGAATCCGGTTATCTGCCGCGCGCGGCGTTTTTGCTGGATCGCATGATGGCCGCGGCCGGATTGTCCGGGCGCTCGTTCATTCCCTTGCTGTCGAGTTTTGCGTGTGCGGTGCCGGGCATCATGTCAACGCGCAGCATCCAGGATCCGCGCGACCGGCTCGCCACCATCATGGTGGCGCCGTTGATGACCTGTTCGGCGCGGCTGCCGGTCTACGCGTTGTTGATCGGCGCCTTCATTCCGCAGAAGACCGTGTGGGGCATTTTCAATCAGCAGGGGCTGATCCTGTTCGCGCTGTATGCGGCGGCGATTGTCAGTGCCTTGTTGGTGTCGTGGACGATGAAGAAGTGGCGCCGCGACAAGAGCGAGCATCCGTTGATGCTGGAGCTGCCGTCCTACCGCGTGCCGCAATTGCGCGATCTGGTGCTGGGCTTGTGGGAACGTGCGGTGATCTTTCTCAAGCGCGTCGGCGGCATCATTCTGGCGTTGACCGTGTTGCTGTGGTTTCTGCTGTCGTTTCCGGAAGCGCCTGCCAATGCGACCTTGCCGGCGATCGACTACAGCTTTGCTGGCCGCATCGGGCATGCGATGTCGACCTTGTTCGCACCGCTGGGCTTCAACTGGCAGATCTGCATCGCGCTGATTCCGGGTTTGGCCGCGCGCGAAGTGGCGGTGGCATCGCTGGCGACGGTGTATGCGCTGTCGGCCGCCGCCGACGATGCCGCCGCGCAAGCCTTGTCGCCGCTGATCAGCGATGGCTGGTCGCTGGCCACCGCGCTGTCGCTGCTGGTCTGGTACATCTACGCGCCGATGTGCATTTCCACATTGGCAACCATCAAGCGCGAAACTAATTCGTGGAAGCAAATGACCATCAGTGCGGTCTACCTGTTCGCGCTGGCCTACTTGGCCTCGCTGGTGACCTACCAAGTGGCCGTGCTGCTCGGAGCTGGCTGAGGTGGATCTCTCGCTCACGTTGCAATACGTGGTCATCGCATTCGCCGTGCTGCTGAGCCTGGGGGTCGTGTTGAAGAAGCAGTGCCCCGGCGTTTTGCGGCGTCTGCGCGGCGCGTTGGCGCTCGGTCTATTACGCGATGGGCGACCTGCATGGATGCAATCGCTGGGGCGTCGCGTGGCACCTCCGGCGACGCAGAGCGCGGCGGCCTGCGGTGGCTGCGACAGTTGCGGGCCCACGCCGCCGCGTAGCCACTGACGCGCCTAGCGCTCTGATTTACAAGTAGGAAAGGCGCGTGACACCGCCGCCTGTCGTGACGCGCACGAGGTCAATGTCTGGCCGGTTCGGATGCTGGTGTGCGCCCTCAGACCGGCCTGGCTCGATCCAACCGTTGCCGATAGCGTTCGCACAATATCTGCCACTTGCCACGTACTCCATGCACGCTGCACTGCACAGCGCCTCGGCCACACGCGTTCGCTATGCTTGACACAGGACGACCTTCTTCCAGATCTCCCGACGTGCGCAGGCCCTGACCAGTTCGTTGTTCCAGCCGGCGTGTGTTGGCATGCCATCAGACGACGACGGCGTGGTGGTGGATGCACTGGATCCTGCCATATTGGCCGATGCGCGCTTTCTGTATTGCCTGCCGAACTTCCAGAACCCCGCCGGACGCGGCCCGCCCTTGGCGCGGCGTCAGGCCTTGGTCGCACGCGCTGCCGAAGCGGGCGTGCCGACCGTGGAAGACGACCCGCACGGCGAGCTGTATGACAGCGGCCAGCCGTTGCCGAGCCTGCTGTCGCTGCATCCGGAAGGCGTGATCTATATGTGCTCGTTTTCCAAGGTGCTCGCGCCCGGATTGCGCCTGGGCTACGTGGTCGCGCCGGAAGCGGTGTTGGGCAAGCTGATCCAGGCCAAACAGGCTGCCGATCCGCACACGCTGTCGTTTACCAAGCGCCTGGTTTACCAGACGCTGCAGGACGATGTTCTCGACCCCCAACTTTCACAGAATTCGCGTGCTGTATGCGCGTCAGTGCAGCTTGATGCTGGAGGCATTGGATCGGCATTTCCCGCACCAGGTGCAATGGAATCGCGCTGAAGGCGGCATGTTCCTGTGGGTGAGCTTGCCTCCCGGAATGGCACCGCGCTGTTGGCACGTGCGGTCGCGCGCAATGTCAGCCGTCCCGGTAACCGTAGTGCGCTCGAAGTGCGCAGCCCGGAAATAAAGTCGGATGCCTGGACAGCATTGGCGACTGACGTCGCGATTAAGCAACCGCGCAGCCAACAGACCGGCACGGCCAATACACCGCGCAGCACACCAAAGCGCCCGGCACTGCTCGCTGCGTTTGCGATTCCCAAATCCCAAATCCCAAATCCCAAATCCCAAATCCCAGCTATCTTGTGTAGCCCACACTGCCTAACTAGCCTGCCGCCATGACAACGTCTCCTGTGAAAGTTCTGATCCACGGTGCCTCCGGGCGGATGGGCAAGGCATTGCTGCGCTTGGCTGCCGAAGACGAGGGCTTGCACGTCGTTGGTGCGGTGGTGGGGCGTTCGCCTTCGCAACGCGTTGTGGAAGGCGTGCCGTATTTCGCCGCCAGCGAACTCGGCGGTGCGCCGGCATTCGATGTGGCGATCGACTTCAGCCTGCCGCAGGGCTTCGCGCCGATCCTGGCGTTGTGCGCGCAGCGCGGCAAACCGCTGGTGTCCGGTACGACCGGATTGGATGACGCGCAACGCGCCGCGTTGCTGGATGCCGCGCGCCAGATCCCGTTGGTGTGGGCGTCCAATTTCAGTCTTGGCGTTGCGGTGCTCACCGAACTGGTGGAGCGTGCCGCCGGCAGCCTGCCGGGGTGGGATTGCGACATCGTCGAGGCGCATCACGTGCATAAGCAGGACGCGCCATCCGGTACCGCATTGACGCTAGGCGAAGCGGCCACTGGCAGCGGCGCGCAGCCGCGCTATGCCAGCCTGCGTGCCGGCGATATCGTCGGCGAGCACACGGTGCAGTTCACCGGGATGGGCGAGCGGCTGGAATTGATTCACCGCGCCAGCAATCGCGACATCTTCGCGCGCGGTGCCCTGCATGCGGCCAAGCGCCTGATCGGCAAGCCGGCTGGCAGCTATCGGGTACGCGACCTGGTGCTGTAACGCGGCGCGCAACCGCGCATGAGTGGCGGGCCGCTGTAGCAGCGCATTCACCTTGCCGCTGCGATGTCACTGCGGCATTGGGTGCTCTTCAGGCTGGCATGCCGGGGCACTTGCCTTTACAATTCTCGCTTGCCCGAACCAGCGTCGGACCGGTCCTCAGCACCGCGTCCGCGCTTTGCTGCAACCGGAATTTGGCCGGAAGCGCATCGGAGTCCCAGGCAGCCAGAGCGAGACCCCACGTGACCCAACCCGCAATCCTTGTCCTCGAAGACGGCACCGTGTTCGAGGGCGAATCCGTAGGCGCCAACGGGCTTTCCGTCGGCGAAGTGGTGTTCAACACCGCCATGACCGGCTATCAGGAAGTCCTGACCGATCCCTCCTACGCCCGACAGATGGTCACGCTGACCTATCCGCATATCGGCAACACCGGCTTTACCGATCAGGACGACGAGGCCAACAAGATCTGGGCCGCCGGCCTGATCGTGCGCGATGTGCCGCGTCGCCCCAGCAGTTGGCGTAGCCAGGTGGCCTTGCCACAATGGCTGCAGGCCCGCGGTGTGGTGGCTATTTCCGGCATCGACACCCGCAAGCTGACCCGCCTGCTGCGGCAGAAGGGCGCCCAGAACGGCGCGTTGATGGCCGGCGATATCGACTTCGACAAAGCGCTGGAAGCCGCGCGCAGCTTCCCTGGTCTGAAAGGCATGGACTTGGCCAAGGTGGTTTCCACCGAGACTAGCTACAACTGGCAGGAAGGCTCGCTGGATTTGAACTCCGACACCTTTCTTGGCCTAGGTGCGTTGAATGTTGGAAAGTCCGCACATGGAAGTGCGGACTCTGGCGAGGGACTCGCATTCAAAGTTGTCGCTTACGACTACGGCGTCAAGCTCACTATCCTGCGCATGCTGGCCGATCGTGGTTGCGACGTGACTGTGGTGCCGGCACGCACGCCGGTGACCGAGGTGCTGGCGATGCAGCCGGACGGCGTGTTTCTGTCCAATGGCCCGGGCGACCCGGAGCCATGCGATTACGCCATCAGCGCGATTCAGGAATTGATCGCCAATAAGGTGCCGACCTTTGGTATCTGCCTGGGCCATCAGTTGCTGGCGCTGGCCGCCGGTGCCAAGACAGTCAAGATGACCACCGGCCACCACGGTGCCAACCATCCGGTGCAGGATCTGGACAGCGGGCGGGTGATGATCACCTCGCAGAACCATGGTTTCGCGGTCGACGAAAGTACGCTGCCGGCCAATGTGCGGGTGACCCATCGCTCGCTGTTCGATGGCACCAATCAAGGCATCGCGCTGACCGACGCACCGGCGTTCTCGTTCCAGGGCCACCCGGAAGCCTCGCCGGGCCCGCGCGATGTGGGGCCGCTGTTCGATCGGTTTGTGGAGTT
Organism: Xanthomonas populi; assembly: GCF_002940065.1. Taxonomy (GTDB): domain Bacteria; phylum Pseudomonadota; class Gammaproteobacteria; order Xanthomonadales; family Xanthomonadaceae; genus Xanthomonas; species Xanthomonas populi. The sequence continues at coordinate 6,983 of NZ_MDEJ01000063.1, read as the reverse complement.
GATGGCTGAAGCGAAAGCTTGAACCCCGTCCCGGGCCACATGCTCGCTCTGATGACTGCATGGCATACAGTCGGCCCCAATGGAGATCCCAATGCTTGATTGCATCGACATCGAAAGTTTGAAGGGAGTTGGCAAGGTAGAGCTGCGGTTCGACGCCTCCAGCCGGGCGCGCGTGCTTTTTGGTGTCAACGGCGTTGGAAAGACCAAATCGTTAGAGGCCATCTATGGTGTATTGCTATTCACCAATGAGGAGTTCTTGCGGGTCAAGGGTGATCGGGGAGTCCATTCAGAGAAATGCGTGCCCGCATCCAAGGTCCTTATCGACGATGTGCAGTACCTTCTTGATAAGCCTTCGCAGCAGTTTATACAAGTAAGGATTGTTGCCTCACAGGAGGTGCATCACTTGCGTCCCTTGGTTTACATCGGAGCGGGTGGGCGGTCGTCGGTGGGACGTCAGCCCACATCTATTGCAGCACTGGGAAACTTTGAGGAACGTAAGTCTCAGCATTTTGAAGTGTTGTTACAGGAGTGCGAAAGCGGCTCCTTGCGCTCTGTCGGCATGGATGCGGACATCCGCGTGTGGTTCATACAGCGCGCGCAGTCGGTCAATCCTTTTCAGGTCGAAAAGGACAATCTGCGTAACGAGATCGAGTCGGTGTTGAAGCTGTTGCATCGCATCGATCAGCGCGTTGATGCCGAGCGCCTGCAGATCGACGGCTCGCAGCGCGTTTATCTGAGCGTTGAAGGCCAGATGATAGAGCTGGGGGAGCTCAGTTCGGGTTTTGCCTCGGTGGTGAAGCTGTTTCAAGCGATCATCTCCGGGTATGCCGGTTTCAGCAATTCCAAGGATCTCCAAAACCAGCCAGGCGTGGTGCTGATCGATGAAATCGAAAGTCATCTCCACGTTGGTTGGCAGGTCAGTATCGTCAGACATTTGAAGGCGCTGTTCCCGAACACCCAGTTTTTCATCAGCACCCATTCGCCGCTGGTGTTGACCCAGCTGGAGCAGGGAGAGGCCTATCTGCTCGAACGCGACGCGGCAGACGGAGTGGTCAGGTCGTCTGTGATCGACTCGCCCAACATGAAGGCATTTGCGGATGTGCTTGAAGAGACCTTTGGGGTCGATCTCAATGCACTCAAGCGCGATGCGCTCGCTAGCGAAGACCAGTCCGCCACCAAACGTGCATTGCTGGATCTGATCAGGCAGCGCCGCGATCGCCAGGGTGGGGAGCAAGCATGACCCGTCTGGTACTACTGGATGCCAACCTGCTGATCGGCGCACTGGACGGGGAGGAGGGCAACGCGGCTCACGAAGCTTCGCTGTCGACGTTCGATGCGCTGGTCGCCGATCCAGAGGTGAGAATCGCAATCTCCCCGCTGATTCGATACGAAGTGCTTCGCGGTATGGACGAGGCGGATGTCGAGGCGGTGAACGCCATCCTCAACGACATGAAGGAGTTCGAGGTACGGGGCCAAGAGGCCATACGTGCTGCGGAAGTGTTCCGTAAAGCCCGCCAGACCAATGTAAAGCTGGATAAGCGCAAGTTCGACGTATTCCACTGCGTCTGCGCGGAAATCAATGAACTCGAGATGCTCAGCAAGGATGAGGATATCGAGACTATTCAAAAACTTATGAAGGCCTGAAGAAGAAAATGCCAAAGCGCAGCGATCTCAAGACCATCCTCATCATCGGCGCCGGCCCGATCGTCATCGGCCAGGCCTGCGAGTTCGATTACTCCGGCGCGCAGGCGTGCAAGGCGCTGCGCGACGAGGGCTATCGCGTGGTGCTGGTCAACAGCAATCCGGCCACGATCATGACCGACCCGGACATGGCCGACGCGGTGTATATCGAGCCGATCAACTGGCAGACGGTCGAGAAGATCATCGCCAAGGAAAAGCCCGACGCCCTGCTGCCGACCATGGGCGGGCAGACCGCGCTGAACTGCGCGCTGGATCTGGCCGACCACGGCGTGCTGGAGAAGTACAACGTCGAGCTGATCGGCGCCAAGCGCGACGCCATTCGCATGGCCGAAGACCGCGAGCTGTTTCGCGTGGCGATGGGCGAGATCGGTCTGGACTGCCCCAGGGCCGAAGTGGCGCACACGCTGGAACAAGCGCTGGATATCCAGACCCGCGTCGGCTACCCCACCATCATCCGCCCCAGCTTCACACTGGGCGGCAGCGGCGGCGGCATCGCCTACAACCGCGAAGAGCTGATCGACATCGTCGGCCGTGGCCTGGAGTTGTCGCCGACCACCGAAGTGCTGGTGGAAGAGTCGGTGCTGGGCTGGAAAGAATTCGAGATGGAAGTGGTCCGCGACACGGCGGACAACTGCATCATCGTCTGCGCGATCGAAAACCTCGACCCGATGGGCGTGCACACCGGCGACTCGATTACCGTGGCGCCGGCACAGACGCTCACCGACAAGGAATATCAGCGCCTGCGCGATGCCTCGATCGCGGTGCTGCGCAAGATCGGTGTGGACACCGGCGGCTCCAACGTGCAGTTCGGCATCAGCCCGACCGACGGCCGCGTGGTGGTGATCGAAATGAATCCGCGCGTGTCGCGTTCGTCGGCGCTGGCCTCCAAGGCCACCGGCTTTCCGATCGCCAAGGTCGCCGCCAAGCTGGCGGTGGGTTACACGCTGGACGAATTGAAGAACGAGATCACCGGTGGCTTGACCCCGGCCTCGTTCGAGCCGTCGATCGACTACGTGGTCACCAAGATTCCGCGCTTTGCCTTCGAAAAATTCCCGCAGGCCGATGCGCGCCTGACCACCCAGATGAAGTCGGTGGGCGAGGTGATGGCGATGGGCCGCACCTTCCAGGAATCGTTGCAGAAAGCGCTGCGTGGCCTGGAAACCGGCAAGATCGGGCTGGACCCGACCGGCCTGGATCTGAGCAGCGAAGACGACATCGCCGCGCTCAAACGCGAGCTCAAGGCCCCGGGGCCGGAGCGCCTGTTCTATGTCGCCGATGCCTTCCGCGCCGGCATGCGCGTGGCCGATATCTACGCGTTGTCGTTTATCGACCCGTGGTTCCTGGATCAGATCGAAGAACTGATCAGCCATGAGCAGCAGCTGGCCGACGACGGTCTGGCCTCACTGGATGCGCCGCGTCTGCGCACGCTCAAGCGCGCCGGTTTTTCCGATGCGCGTCTGGCCCAGTTGACCGGCACCAACGAAGAATCGGTGCGCACGCTGCGTCGCGCGCTCAAGGTACGCCCGGTCTACAAGCGCGTGGATTCGTGCGCGGCCGAATTCGCCACCAGCACCGCGTACCTGTATTCGAACTACGAGGACGAATGCGAGGCGCTGCCGACTGATCGCGACAAGATCATGATCCTGGGCGGTGGCCCCAACCGTATCGGCCAGGGCATCGAGTTCGATTACTGCTGCGTGCATGCGGCACTGGCGCTGCGCGCTGACGGTTACGAAACCATCATGGTCAATTGCAATCCGGAGACCGTGTCCACCGATTACGACACCTCCGACCGTCTCTATTTCGAGCCGCTGACGCTGGAAGACGTGCTGGAAATCGTCGAGCTTGAAAAACCCAAGGGCGTGATCGTGCAGTACGGTGGCCAGACCCCGCTGAAGCTGGCACGCGCGCTGGAAGCCAACGGCGTGCCGGTGATCGGTACCTCGCCGGATTCGATCGATCTGGCAGAAGACCGCGAGCGTTTCCAGCAGCTGGTCGACAAGCTGGGCCTGAAGCAGCCGCCGAACCGCATCGCCCGCAATGCCGAAGAGGCCCTGGTGCTGGCGCGCGAAATCGGCTACCCGCTGGTGGTGCGTCCGAGCTATGTGCTCGGTGGCCGCGCGATGGAGATTGTTTACGGTGAATCCGATCTAGCGCGCTATGTGCGCGATGCGGTCAAAGTCTCCAACGATTCGCCGGTGCTGCTGGACCGCTTTCTCGACAACGCGGTGGAAGTGGACGTGGACATCATTGCCGACAAGGACGGCAACGTGCTGATCGGCGGTTTGATGGAACATATCGAAGAAGCCGGTGTGCATTCGGGCGATTCGTCCTGCTCGCTGCCGCCGTATTCGCTCTCGCCCAAGACCCAGTCCGAGCTGCGCCGTCAGGTGGTGATGCTGGCCGAAGGCTTGAACGTGGTCGGCCTGATGAACACCCAGTTCGCGGTGCAGGTCGATGAGGCCGGCGACGATGTGGTGTTTTTGCTGGAAGTGAACCCGCGTGCCTCGCGTACCGTGCCGTTCGTGTCCAAGGCCACCGGCATGCCGCTGGCCAAGATCGCCGCATGCTGCATGGCCGGCAAGACGCTGGCCGAGCAGGGCGCCACCAAGGAAATCGTGCCGGATTACTACTCGGTGAAGGAAGCGATTTTCCCGTTCGCCAAGTTCCAGGGCGTCGATCCGATCCTCGGGCCGGAGATGCGTTCCACCGGTGAAGTGATGGGTGTGGGCCGCAGCTTTGGCGCCGCGTTTGCGCGTGCGCAGGAAGCCGGCGGCATCAAGGCGCCTCCGGTGGGCAAGGCATTCGTGTCGGTGCGCGATCCGGACAAAAAACGCGTGTTGCCGGTGGCGCAGGCGCTGGTGCAGCGTGGCTATACGCTGGTTGCCACGCGTGGCACCGGCGCCTGGCTGCAGCAAAACGGGCTGACCTGCGAGATCGTCAACAAGGTCGCCGAAGGGCGCCCGCATATCGTCGATTCGATCAAGAACGGCGAGATTGTGTATATCGTCAACACCACCGAAGGTCGCGCCGCCATCTCCGATTCGTTCTCGATCCGACGTGAAGCGCTGCAGCATCGCGTGACCTATTCGACCACCGTCGCCGGCGCCAAAGCGCTGGTGCATTCGCTGGAATTCCGCGGCACCGGCCCTGTGTGGTCGCTGCAGGAACTGCACAAGGAGCTGCAAGCATGAGAGCACCCATGACGGCAAAGGGCGCGCAACGTCTGCGCGAAGAGCTGGACCATTTGAAGTCGTTCAAGCGCCCGGCGGTGATCAGTGCGATCGCCGAAGCGCGTGCGCACGGCGATCTGAAAGAAAACGCCGAATACCACGCCGCGCGCGAGCAGCAGAGCTTCATCGAAGGCCGCATCAAGCAGCTGGAAGGCGAGCTCTCTCATGCCGAGATCATCGACATCACCAAGCTGTCTGCCGGCAACAAGATCGTGTTCGGCGCCACTGTGACGCTGGCCGATACCGAGACCGACGAAGAGAAGCGCTACCAGATCGTTGGCGATCTGGAAGCGGACATCAAGCTGGGGATGATCGCGATTTCCTCGCCGCTGGCACGTGCGTTGATCGGCAAGCTGGAAGGCGATTCGGTCACCATCGATGCGCCGGCCGGCCAGCGCGAGTACGAAGTCGTCAGCGTTGCGTATCTCGATTGATTGCCTGCACTGATCGACTCGGCTTGATCGAACCCACCGACCGATGACTACTGCAACGCTGCTATTGCCGGAAACACGCCGTCTGCCCGGTGAGTTGGGCGACACGCCGGTGGCGCGTGCGCTTGCGCGCGCAGATCAGGACAGTGCGGAAACCGGCGAAGTGGCGCAGTTGCAGCGCCACTTCACGCTGACGCCTGCGCAGTGGCCGGTGGCAGCGCTGACCCGTCAGCTCGATGCCGGCGATGCGGCCGGCGCGAGCTGGGTACGTGCCGATCCGGCCTATGTGATGTCGGACATGCAGGGCGCCCGGTTGATGGGGTATGGCGAGGCGCTTGGTCCCACTGCAGAAGATCTGGCGGTGTTGTTGCCGGTCCTCAAGCCGATGTTCGGCGATGCCGGGTTTCTGCTGGATGCGCCAACGCCATCGCGCTGGTATCTGCGGTTGTCGCCGGACGCCAAGTTGCCGGAGTTCGCGCCGCCGGATCTGGCGATCGGCGATGACTTGTTTGAGCATCTTCCCGCTGGCGATATCGGCCGTCGCTGGCGCGCGTTGTTGACCGAGGCGCAGGTGCTGCTGCATCAACATTCCTGGAACGAAGGCCGCGTGGCCAGCGGCAAACCGGCGATCAATTCGCTGTGGTTCTGGGGCGGCGGCGTGCTGCCGCATGCGGTGAGCTCGCCGCATCGCCAAGTGCGCAGCCGCGAGTCGCTGTTGCGTGCGCTGGCGCTGGCGGCCGGCGCCGATGCGCAGGGCGAACAACGCGTGGATGCTTTGGTGGATCTGCGCCACCTGCGTTCGCTGCAGCAATTCAGCGACGACGCCGTTGCGCCGTTGCTGGCGGCGATGGCGCGTGGCGAACTGGATCGGTTGGTGCTGGATTTTCAGGACGGTGAAACCGTGTCGCTGACGCATGCGCAACGCTGGCGTTTCTTGCGCAAACCGCGCTTGCAGCTGGCGCAATGACGTCTACTCCGCAGATTGTCCGGCGCCCACCTGGGCAGGCCGGCAGTTGGCCCGATGCCATGTTGCCGCTGCTGCGCCGCATCTATGCCGCGCGCGGTGTCACCGATACGCAGGGCGCGCACCCGCGGCTGGGGCAATTGCTGTCGCCGCAGTTGCTGCGCAACAGCGGCGCGGCCGCCGCACTGCTGGCCGATGCGATCGCACGCCAGCAACGCATCCTGGTGGTGGGCGATTTCGATTGCGATGGCGCTACTGCCTGCGCAGTCGGCGTGCGCGGTTTGCGCATGCTCGGCGCGCTGGAGGTGCATCACGCGGTGCCCAATCGCATGGTGCACGGTTACGGCCTGTCGCCTGCGCTGGTGGAAGAGCTCTCCGCATTGCAGCCGGATCTGCTGGTCACCGTCGATCACGGCATCGCCTGTCATGCCGGTGTGGCCGCCGCCAAGGCGCGTGGCTGGACAGTGCTGGTCACCGATCACCATTTGCCCGGCGAGGTGTTGCCGCCGGCCGATGCGATCGTCGATCCGAATCTGGCTGACGATACCTTTCCGAGTAAATCCCTGGCCGGGGTCGGGGTCTGAGGTTTCCCCACGTTTTCCCGAGATAGATCAGCTGGTTGCACCCGGATCGTGTAGAAACAAGTGCGCGCAT
>NZ_MDEJ01000062.1 GCF_002940065.1 Xanthomonas populi | reverse complement strand
CTGATCATGTCTGTCGTTCTCCGCTGGCAGGGCGTCAAGTCAATGATGGCAGATTGCTGGGGTTTTTAGAGGCTCCTTAATGACATTGGTTCCGCCTACAATCTTGGCAATGACATATTGAAATATTACGATATGACCATTGACGTTAAGAATGGACATTTCTGCCTAGACAGGACCATTTCAAAGCATTGAACCGTTCCGGGATTCCGGGAGGCTTCAATTCTTGAGAAGATGGGGCCATGAGTAAGACGAAGTATTCACTAGAAGTGCGTGAGCTGGCGGTCCGGCTGGTGCGGGAGCACCAGCGCGCAGTGCAGGATAGAATCAGGGCATGACTGAATTCATCCCTCCCGGCTCGCTCTTCCATGCCCTGCCTTCGCCGTTTCCGATGAAGCGTGGCGGCGTACTGCACCAAGCGCACGTCGCCTACCAAACCTGGGGCACGCTGGCCGCCGATCGCAGCAATGCGGTGTTGATTGTCACCGGTTTGTCGCCGAACGCGCATGCTGCGGCAAATCACGCCAATCCGGAGCCAGGTTGGTGGGAGGCGATGCTCGGGCCAGGCAAGCCGATCGATACCGAGCGCTGGTTCGTGGTGTGCGTCAATTCATTGGGCAGCTGCAAAGGCTCTACCGGGCCGGCCTCGATCGACCCTGCCACCGGCGCGCTGTACCGCCTGACATTCCCGGAGTTATCGATCGAAGATGTGGCCGATGCCGCAGCCGATGTCGTGCGTGCGTTGGGCATCAAACAACTGGCGTGCCTGATCGGCAACTCGATGGGCGGCATGACCGCCTTGGCGTTGTTGCTGCGGCACCAAGGCATTGCGCGTAGCCACATCAACATCTCCGGTAGCGCGCAGGCGTTGCCGTTTTCGATCGCCATCCGCTCGCTGCAGCGCGAAGCCATCCGTCTGGACCCGCATTGGAACGGCGGCCACTATGACGACACACGCTACCCGGAATCGGGCATGCGCATGGCGCGCAAACTCGGCGTGATCACCTACCGCTCGGCGCTGGAATGGGACGGCAGGTTTGGTCGCGTACGATTGGATTCCGAACAGGCCGCCGACGATCCGTTCGGCCTGGAATTCCAGGTCGAAAGTTATCTGGAAGGCCATGCGCGCCGCTTCGTGCGCTTCTTCGATCCCAACTGCTATCTGTATCTGAGCCGTTCGATGGACTGGTTCGATCTGGCCGAGTATGTCGACGACACGCCGGCCGTTGACGCGCGTGTCGATGACACGCAAGCCGACGACGATGCTATCGCCGCCAAGCCAGACAAAGGCGTCTCGACCGACGCCACGGTGCTGGCCGGCCTGGCGCAGATCCGCATCGCACGTGCGCTGGCGATCGGTGCCAATACCGACATCCTGTTTCCGGTGCAGCAACAGGAACAGATCGCCGAGGGCCTGCGCGCCGGTGGTGCCGACGCACGCTTCATCGGGCTGGATTCGCCACAAGGCCACGACGCCTTTCTGGTCGATTTCGACCGCTTCGGGCCGGCCGTGCGCGACTTTCTGGACGCTTGCTGATTTCCAGAACCGCGCAACGGCGTCGTGACCTGCCGCAGCGTGGCGGCCTGCCGCGCAAGACGCTGGCCGCGCTTTTTTTGATCGGCATGGCAATCATGGTGATCGTAGGTCGAGTGCCAGCGCTGCTGGCGCTGTGGTACGCCGCCGCCAGTGTGGTGGCGACGATCGTCTACCGGCGCGACAAGACCGCAGCACAGCGCGGCCAGCAGCGGACACCGGAGGCGACCTTGCACAGCATCGCTCTGCTCGGCGGCTGGCCGGGTGTATTGTTGGCGCAGGCGCTATTCCGGCATAAATCCAGCAAGACGGCCTTCCAGGTGTGGTTCTGGGTGACCGTGGTGTTGAATGTTGCCGCATTGCTTCTGGCATTGCGCCAGCCCGTGCTGATGGCTGCGTTACACGCGTTGTCAGAGTGAACGGCTCGCAGGTGACGCGCACTGAAATTCAAAGCTAGGACCTGCGCAACACCCCACCCGCATGACATGGCATGGGTCACCACGTATTCGCTGCTGGCGCACTGGAAAAAGGCTTTAGGCCAACGGCTCCAACACACCTGCACGCACGCGATAGCGCCGCTGCACCACGCCAGCCGGCACGCTGTCGTGGGTGATCATCACCAGACTGCGCTCGCCGAGTGCAGCGGAGAGATCCAGTAGCAACGCGTGTGCGGTGTCCACATCCAGTCCATCGGTGGGTTCGTCCAGCAGCAGAATCGGTGCATCGCGCAGCAACGCGCGTGCCAGTGCGAGCCGGCGCGCCTGGCCGGCAGACAGCGTGGCGCCGTTTTCGCCGACCCAGGTGTCAAGACCGTTCTGCGCGGTGGCCCACTCGCGCAGCCGCACTTGATCCAGCACTTTCCACATGGCGGCATCGCTTGCGCTAGCATCGCCAATGACCAAGTTATCGCGCACCGTGCCTGCAAAAACCGGGGCGTTCTGCGGCAACCACGCGATACGCTGATGCCATTGCGTCTGCGTGAAGTGGCGCAGATCGATATCGGCGTAGCTCACCTGCCCGGCTTGCGGGTCCCACAGCCGCAGCAGCAGTGCGGACAAGGTGCTCTTGCCGCTGCCGCTATCGCCGCTGATGGCAATGCACTCGCCAGGCGCCAGCGTCAGATCGAGACCTTGCAACACCGGACGCACGCTGCCAGGCCACGCAAAACTGACCTGATGCAGCTGCAGCGTGCCGCTGCGCGGCGCATCCGTGGCGTGCGGCGGATCGACGACCGACTGTGCCTGATCGACGATGGACTGCAGGCGTCTGGCTGCAACGCGCGCGCTCTGCAGCGCCTGCAAAGCGAGCCCGGCACCGGCCCAGACTTCCAGCAACGCCATGGTCAGAAACACCAATCCGGCTGCCATTTCTGCGGCAATCAATCCACGTTCGGCGGCGCTCAACCCAAGCCACAACATGCCGGCCAAACCGACCCCGCCGCACACTGCGTGCAGCAGATTTCCGCCGATCAAGCGACAGCGCTGAATGCGGTCGCCATCGACAACAGCCGCCGCCGCATCGACCTGATGCAACCAGGCACCTTGCGCATCCACTGCGGTGAGATCCGCTGCACCTTCCAATCCCTCGAACGCCTGCGTGCGCAAGGCGGTGCGTTGCTGTGCGCGTAGCTGCTCGCGCTGCGTACCGCCGCGTGCCACCTGCCACGGCACCACGCCACCGATGACCACGCCGAGCACCATCAGCAACAGCGCGGCGGGCGGATAGATCAGCGCCGCCGCAACCACACCGGCAAGCCAGATGCCGAGCAATGCGCTCAACGGCGCCAGTGCGCGCACGCTCAACCCATCGACTTCGCCGATATCGGACATCAAACGCGCCAGCAAATCGCCGGTGCGCGTGGCCGACAACCGGCCCGGTGCAAGCGGCAACGCACGGCGGAAGAACCACACGCGCAGATCGCGCGCGATACGCAGGGTGGCATCGTGGCCGATCAATTTTTCGCCATAGCGCGAAACGATGCGCGCAAAGGTCAGCGCGCGAATGCCGGCCGAGGGCGAGAAGAAATTGAAACCCGTGCCCATGCCGGCAACACCCGCCAATGCAGCGGCGGTCAGAAAGCTGCCGGACAGGCCGAGCAAGCCCACGCCTGCCAGCAGGGTGACCAGCACCAACAGCGCCGACAGCAACAGGCGCCAGGCATGCCTGCAAAACACATCGCGCAGACGATCGGGCTGTGTGGTGTTCACGGCAGCTCCGCTGCGACAGTGGCGCCGCGCAGATCGATCACCGTATCGGCCCAGCGCATCACCGCAACGCTGTGCGTGGCCAGGATCACCGCGCGGCCGCGCGCGAACACGCCCAGCGTGCGCAGCAAGTCCGCTTCGGTGTCAGGGTCGATAAACGCAGTGGGTTCGTCCAGCAGCAACACCTCCGGCTCACGCAGCAGCAGCCGCGCCAAGGCCACGCGACGCGCCTCGCCACCAGAGAGCCCAAAGCCGCGCTCGCCGATCACCGTGTCCAGCCCAGCCGGCAGGTGCGCGGCAAAGCGCAGCACCTGCGCCGCCTTGGCCACGGCGTGCAACCGCGCGTGGCTTGCCTGCGGATCGGCCAGGCGCAGGTTGTCGGCGATGCTGCCGTGAAACAGATACGGCCGCTGCGTGGCATAGCCGATACGTGCACCAGGGCGCAGCACCACGCTACCCGCCTCGGGCGCCAGCCAGCCGGCCAGGCCTTCCAGCACCGTGCTCTTGCCGCTGCCGCTTGCACCGATCAACGCCACGCGCTGCCCGGGCTCCAATACGATTGAGAAATTTTCGACCACCAGGTGCGGTGCACCCGGCGGACGCAGCGCCAAGCCATGCGCCTGCAATAGTGGCGCGCGTGCCTGCGCCGGTTCCAATGCACGCGGCAGCACTGCGGCTGTTTGCGTGATTGCAGGCAGCTCGAATCCTTCCAGCAAGCGCTCGGCTTCGGCCACCGCAGCCAGGGCATTGGCACGGTCGTGATAATGCGCGGCCAGCCTGCGCAGCGGCGCAAAGAATTCTGGCGCCAGCAGCAGGCAGAACATGCCCGCGCCCAGCGTCGGCAAGCCGTGCAGATCGAGCATGCCCAGATAACTCAGACCGAAGTACAGCGCCATGATCGCCACGCTCACCGAGGCGAAGAATTCCAGCACCGTGGACGACAGGAACGCAATCCGCAGCACCTTGAGTGAGCGCTCGCGCACGCCTTCGGCCGCGTTGGCAATGCCGCTCAATTCGGCTTCGCCGCGCCCGTAAACACGTAGCAAGCCCAGGCCCTTGAGGCGATCGGCAAAGTGCCCGCCCATCCGCGCCAGCTCGCCAAGTTGCTCGCGCCCCGCGGCTTCGGCGCCCCAGCCCACCAGCATCATGAAGAACGGAATCAGCGGCGCGGTCAGCAGCAACACCAGGCCCACCACCCAATCGACCGAAAGCACCGCGATCAAGATCAGCGGCGGCACCAGCAGCATCTCGGTGCGTGCGAGCTGGTAACCGACGAAATAACCTTCCAGCGCATCGGTGTGCGCCAGGCTCAATTCGCCGAGTTCGCCGCTGCGTTGCCGGCGCAACCACACCGGCCCGTGCTGTACCAGCCGGCGTGCGATGCGTGCACGCAATGCGCGCTTGGCCACATCGGCCACCTCGCCGGTCAGCGATTGTGCCCAGGCATTGAGTAGCGCACGCCCCACCAGCACAGCCAACAACCCCACGCCCACATCGCGTAATTGCAAAAGTGGCAGATGCTGCACCAGCACCGCCTGCAGCAACCAGGCGATCGCCGCCGCCTGCGCGATCAGCAGCACACCCGACACCGCTACCGCCACACCGGCCAGCCGCTTCGCACGCGCAGCCGGTGCGGCAAGCGCATCCAGCCATTGGCCGCGTTGACGGCGCTGGGCTGGCGTTTGGCTGGCTCGCACGTTGGGCTGACTCACATCGCTCTCTAATGAAGGCGTCTTGTTGCAGGCGATTATAAGTCGCCACCTACCAATCAAGGCCTGCGCATTGTCCCGCACCCGATTGCAGCGGCATTGATTTGGATCAACGCGCGTGTCGCGGCAAGCGCAGATGATCCGCTGCATTCCTTCATCGACGCCCAACCAGGCCCACTCGCCATGATCGACGCGACAGTTGTTGAACTGTCGCGGCTGCAGTTCGCAGTCACCGCGCTGTACCACTGCATCTTTCCGCCGCTGACCATCGGTCTGTCGTTCCTGCTCGGCATCATGGAGAGCGTTTATGTAATGACCGGCAAGCAGATCTGGCGGCGCATGACCATCTTCTGGGGCGTGCTGTTCGGCATCAACTTCGCCCAAGGTAACGGCACCGGCATCGTGATGGAGTCGAGCTGGGCATGAACTGGTCGTACAGCGCGTTCTAGCTGCTGGGCGGCAAGCATGTGGAGATGGAGCGGCGTTCGTTCGCAAATGCGTCCAGCAGCCGTCGCACGCTGTGGATCATATTGCTGGCGGCTGCGGTGTTCATGCCGATCGTGCCAGCCTCCACAAGCTGGGTCTACCGCGTGCTCAACGGCTAAGGTCACTGCCGAAGAGATGTCGGCCAATCCCAACGCATGAACGCGGGTGACACACCTACTCCGCCGCAGCACCGCCCCAACGTGCCGCACGCTTCAACAATTCTTCTAAGAACACCGATGTGATATTTCGCATGGATCCTCGGCACCGGCCTGGCCCCATTAGCTGCCGTGCTCAACGGCATGTGGTTCGAAGCACGCGAATCCGCGCGTAGTCAGCCGTGCCAGTCAAATAAATCCAGCAGATGCTTGCCGATTTGCCATTCCGCATGTACCATGTGCGGCTCCTTCGGGGTGTAGCTCAGTCTGGTAGAGCGCTACGTTCGGGACGTAGAGGTCGCAGGTTCGAATCCTGTCTCCCCGACCATTTGAAAGAACAGTGAAAAGGCTCTGAAAGCCGCAGAAATGCGGGACTTCAGGGCCTTTTTGCTGCTCCTGGCTCCGCATTGCTCCGACTCGTTATGCATGGTCGAAACGGGTAACTTTTCCGCGCTGATGGCCCAAGACGGGCCCAAACTTTCGGCATCGCCACATTAATCTAAGTCATTGTACTTGTTAGATTTTTAGCGTTTTGCTTTTCTAACCGACTAGGGGTTGACGGCCTGCTCCGCATCACTCTAATCTCGGCTCATGACCCATAAGCAGTCAATTCTCTTGGCCATCCGGCGTCATGACTCCTCGGCTTTCCTGCTGGGGGCTTGCGTCATGACCGCCTGCGCCGTGTTGCTGCTTCTATGCCTCCTCGCCGAACAGACCCTTGGCATTGACTTGTCGAGCACGGTGGCCGGTCAAATTGTCTTGGCTCTCCCGCTACTAGCTCTCGTCCTTGTCCTCTGGAAAACGGGCCCGCTGGCCTGTGCCTCGAAGCCGAAGTTCCCTCCCGGCCGTGGCCGAAAGGGTCGAACGGCCTCTCCAGTTGACCCGGGCTCCTTCGAGCCCCGCAGTACCAACGAACCCCCGCGTCGGCGCCCTCGGCGCTGATCCGAGTCTCGTCCCGCTCCGGCTAACGCGGGTCAGTCAGCGCCGAGTCGTGCTAGCCGCATGACGCAGGGCGCACCATGTCCATCCCCTATCTACCGGAGGCCCTCACCGGGGCTCCCATTGCTCGGCACGAACAGAGCGCAGCTCCGATCCGCATCCTCTTCGTCGAGGACCTCTCCAAGCTGATCGGCAAGACACCCACATCGATTCGTACGTTCGCGACCAACAAGAAGTACAAGCACCTCATCCCCCGTCCGTTCAAGCTGCCGCATTCTAGGCGCCTGTGCTGGTACGAGCATGAGGTGCTGGAATGGATTGATTCCACGCAGCCAGCAATCCCTCCCCCGCCTCGCAGATCGCCGGGACGCCCAACAAAGCGCGAGCAGCTCGAACGGCAGCGCTGGGCGGCATCGCAACAAGCGGTGGGATGATCTATGAGCTACATGGATCAGCAAAGCAGCAATGCGCAACGAAGGCCGAGATTGTCATCGTGGGATGAAATCTATCAGTGGTGTGCGGAACCGAAGGGAAAGCGCTCTCGTGTAGAGAATTCCGAGCAACTATTCCTGCCAGGGCTCGAAGATTTCATGCGGGCGATGCCCAACCATATTGCTCGCTCCAGTCTATTTGCGCCGGTTGCGCGAGGTCGAAAGAAAATGCACAAGGACGTGGAGCTGGTAAGCCGTAGCGACGCCACCATCAAATTCTGGGGCGAGCAGCTTGACGAGGCACAGGCGGATGTTTGGATGCAAGCCATGCGTGAGGCCGGGAAGAAGCCGCTTGGCGAACCTGTAGTGATCTGCCGTGCTGCATTCCTACGTGATATCGGACGGCAAACCGGCAAGTACGAATACGACTGGCTGCATCGTGCGATGAAGGCGCTGTCCTTCGCCATGCTGGTGATAGAAGTAAAAAAAGGTGGCAAGCTCAAGTACGCAATAGGCCGTAGTCGCGCACTTCATATGATCGAAGGGTTCGACTACGACGATGAAGCCGAAGCTTATACGCTACGCATCGATCCGCGCTGGCACGCCATATACAGCAATCGGGAATTCGCCCTGATCGACTGGGACAAGCGGATGCAGTTTGGTCGAGGCCAAGACATGGCAAAAGCACTCCAACGCCTCGTGGCCACGTCCGATGAGGATGTTCAACGGTTTGGACTTGAATGGCTCAAGCGGAAGCTGGAGTACACCAGCCCAACGTGCAAATTCAGAAGTGCGTTGGCAGCAGCCATGTGCGAACTGGAGCGACTGGCGATCATCGCAGGCGGGCGCATAGAACACAGCACCAAGGGCAAGGAACAAGCAGCTTGGACGAAGCTCTAGCAGTTCGAGCATCGGGGTTGCGTTCCACTCCGTTCGGGGTTGCTTTCCAGCCAATCGGGGTTACATTCCATTCGGTCGGGGGTTGCGTTCCAGGGCACGAACGCAACCATTTGATTTAAAATGAAATTTCAGCGGATCGCCGCCTTCTACCTTCTTTCTACCTTCTTCCTACCACTCCGGCTTGTGGCTAACTCGCATCGCTCACCCCCGGCCGGGCCCGTGGACGGTCGGCCTTCGGCCGAGCCTGGGCACAGGCCGTGGACAGGGGTGGACAGCGATGGAGCCGCTGCCCACGCCCTGCCACACCGCCTGCACCCACTCCGTCCACCGCCCCAGCCTACTCGCTTCTTGCGCCGCCTTCGCGGCGCGCTACCACCGCCAATTGGAGTACAAGGCCCAAAGCCGGAGTTCAATTGGCGAGCCAGTTGCCGTCGCCTTACACTCAGAGCGGCCGCCTACGACCACAGAGGCAACTCCGTGCCCACCATGGATGAATTCGAGCGCCTTATGGCTTTTCTCCCGAAGCTCACCGATGCCGAGCGACAGGCCCTTGAAGACTGGGAAAAAGAGCATGTAACGGGAGACGGGGCAGCTGGGTCCTCCGACTGGCCTGGTTGGCCGGACGTGTTCAAACGGCTAGAAAGCTAGCGACTTATCCACGATGAAACGCTAAGTCAGCACCTTGAGACTGGCTGGCGTGCCATTCCATGGCTAGCCAGCCACTGGTGGCGCCCTTCGCCCTTCTGGGGGCGAAGTGTGTGCAGGCGGGGGGCAAGGTGTGGGCGGCGCCAGCCATCCATCGGCTTGTCCCCCGCCTGTGCCCACGGTGGCCGCAGGCCATCGTCCCCAGTAGAGCAGCAGATAGTTGGGCGTTGCGCCGCCAATCGAGGCGTTCTCTGACGCCGCAGTAGGAAAATTCCTGGTCCGGAAAGGTAGGACTAGAGTCCATCTTTGGCTAGACTGAGACCCATGTGATAAGTGGTAGGAGAGCCGCATGGCCTCTGGCGGTGTGGATGTGGTTCGGCGCCGCGGGCGCAATCTTGTTACTGGTGCTACTCATCGGCTGGGCCGTGCTGGGCTATTACCGCCGCTAACTCTCTACCGTCAAGGAAGAACTGCAGCGCTACGAGAACGCTATCCCTGTCCTCCAAGCCTACTACGCCTCGAATGCCGTCATCTGCGGCGATCGTGTGTGCGTCGATGTCGATCCCAATGGACAGCGGACAGGCGACAGTACCGTCAAGCAAAACCCAGGACTCAATAATAGCCACCATGCAGCATGACCGCGTCCAGCCACTCAACTATTGCGCCCATGCAATCGAGGACCTCAAGGTCTGGGCGGCGAAATTTCACCATGATGCACCGAAAAGTGCGCAGGTCATGCTCCGCATTATCGAGATGCTTCGCCACAGTACCAAGTTCATCCTACCCAACCGTTGCAACCTGGTTACGCCGGATGAAATGCGGCAGGCGCACCTCGATCTTGCTCGACTGCCATTCCCCTGCGTGGCTTTTGAAGTTCCCTACGAACAAGAGATTGGACTCGACCCATTGCCCGAGATAGGCGGCCTTCCTCAACTCCATGCCACACGACGCATCGCCTTGTGCTGGGAACCCCATCCTTCCTACGAGCTGTTGCCGGGTTTGAACGACATCGTGCAGAAATTCCCGGATGGAGGTGCGTTCGTTGTCCCGATTTACTGGTCGCCCTTCGATAGCAAGTGGAATCTGGGTATAGGGGGATCATTTCATCCGTACAAAAACGAACTGCGCGAGCTCGACATGAGCGAGCAGCTCCCAGTGAGCCGAATTGCCAACGAGGCGCTAATCGAGGCCGGGCGCGGAACTGCTCGATCCAAGCAGTTCCGAAGCGAGCCGTTCTACTTGTTGCCAGAACTCTTCGACATGCAGCTCGCCGAGACCCACAACGGCGATCAGGCAAAAGCTTTTGCGCAGATCCATCTTGATGCGCACGATGAAGAGATGTTCATGATTCAGGCGTGCAGCGTCATCAACTGCGCGAACGTGACGACGGCCGAACTCCCCGCGCCCAAGATGCTGAATAAGAAGCGTGAAGCCAAAGGGAAACAGCCCTTCTTCACCTATAAGGTCCTGCAACTTGCGGAGGAAAAGCGCGAAGCCGGCAAAAACGCATCTGGACAGCATGCTAGTCCTCGCATGCACTTGCGTCGCGGCCACTTGCGCCGCCTCGAAAGCAAAACAGTTTGGGTGAAGGCAACGATGGTGAACGCCAGTTCTTCCGACGGAGTTGTCGTGAAGGACTACGCAGTGCCGCCACGACCAGCCGGCTCAAAGCCAGAGTTGAAAGGAGTTTGACTACTCCCAGCACGGCAATCGTTCACTTAGCCAGACACTTTTCGCATGCACATCCGCCTCCAGACTTTCCGCGACAAGCAGGGTCGCCTGCGGCAGGGGCGCACCGTCGCGCTGCGCCGCTCGGTCTACGATGCCAAGCAGGGCAAGTCGCGGCTGGTCCAACTCGGGACGGTTGACCGCTTCGCCCGCGATCTGCCGCGTGAGCTGAAAGCGGTTCTCACGCGAGAGGAGAAGGAAGAATTCCAGCAGTGGATCGTGACACGGGATCAGCAGATCGCTGAGCTGCTGCAACGCCACCATCTCGGCCGACTGGCAGAGTACCTTGGGCTTGCGGCAAAGGCGCTTTCGGCGGGCGTCGAGCCCGAGGACCCGGAGCGGCTCTGGGACGCTATAGGCGTCCTAACACACGCTTTGGAGAAGGCAGGCCATCCCAAGCCAGCCAAAGAGCGTGGACGCCCTGCAAAGGCATCCACGCCGTCTGCCGAGGACTTGATCGACCTGGACGAGTCGCTGATCTGGATCTCCGAGCACATGCCGAACTTCATCCCCGAAGAACTGCTGGCTGCTCCCCCTGCCAAGCGGACTCGCAAGCGTTCCCATAAATGACGCCTTGTGGTCGAAAGGGTGGTCGAACATTGGCCTGAGCATGTTGGCATCGTGGCAACATGATGGCGCAACCAGGGTGGCATGGTGGCGGCAAGGTGGCCGATCCACCGTCCGACCGCTCCTTTCGACATCATCCACACACTATGGCCCCATCTTGCCGGCATCATCGTGCCATCACTGCGCACAGGTCTCGTCACTGTGAGGCCACCGTAGCGACATCAGGGTTCCAAGGTCGCACTCGCAACGTCGGCGTCATCCACCGGGCGATCAAGCTTCGTTCCGGCTGTGCTCGTACTCTCAAGCCGTTCGTGCTCGGCGATGCCTTCCACCATGCGGCGAGCCAACTCGACGACGCCTCCTTGGGGCGCCATCGCGTCCGCCAGCGCAACGAATTGTTCCTCGATTCGTAGATGCAACGCCAGCTCTAGGACCTGCGGATTCACACCAGATTCGTCGCCCAGTCGCCGAACTTCTGCCTCGTACTCCGGCCACCGTGGATCGTCCTTCCCTCGCCTCCTCGCCATCAGCACTGGCTCGGGCTGCGGCTCCTCACGCAGTGCATCCAGAAGCGCCTCGAACTCCGCGATGGAAGCCTCCAGACCACAGCGTTGACGCGCCAGCCACCGGGCCCGATTTTCGGCAATGATCGCCCGATTCAGATCGCCTAGATAAGTTTCAACCCCGCGCCGCTCGAAGGCAGTCGCGACTGCCCCCAAGTGCACTCCCGGAAGCCGATCCAGCTCGATGGCTTTCAGGTTTTCGCCATGCGCTTTCGCGTCCTGCCGCTGCACCTGTATGGCGCGATGGTCCCATTGTTCGGATAGCCCGGCTGCCGCCATGTGTTGGTTGCCAATTTCGGCCCACTGCTGACGCCAGAATTCAAGCGTCTTAGGCCCTTCTTTCAGGCCGGTGAACTCACGCGCCTTGTCTTTGCTGAAACCTTCGGCCATCAGTCCCCGAGTGCTCATCAGCACATGCGCATGGCGCCCACCCGAACGCTTCTCTCCGCCATCCCAACGCCTACCGTCGTCTTTGTGAATGGCGAACTCGATGGCAACGCCATGCCGCTCCATGACGGCCTGTGCGAATTCCCGAACCATCGCGACCTCCTGTTCCAGGCTCATCCCGTAGGGCAGGCACAAGATGAATTCGTTGGCTAGCCGGGCGTCCTTCCGCAACTCCGCCGCCTCAACTGCATTCCAGAGGGTTTCGCGATGCCGAGCCCATGCCGGCGCCACGGCTGGGACCACGATTTCCGTGTGCTCGACACGCTGCTTGCGACGGTAGTCGTGCACGACACCGGTGCGATAGTCTGTGACGATGCTGCCGGTGCGGTAGGCAATGGCCGCCGTGACGCTGAATTGGTGCTCGGCGCGAATGGCAGCATCCGACTTGCCTTTCTTGCCGCCACTGCGGGAGATGTAGTTCAACTCACACCGGTACATGATGGCACCCCGACCAGATTTCTGTACCCAAGACGTGCACGGTCAACAAGCCGCTTGCGGGGTCAAGGGGCGGAGCCCCTTGCGCAGGCGTCGCGCAGCGATGCGTAACTGCACTCTTGCCGTTAGAAAGAAATAAAGAAAGAAAGAAAGAAAGAAAGAAAGAAAGAAAGAAAGAAAGAAAGAAAGAAAGCAAAGAAAGAAAGAAAGAAAGAAAGAAAGAAACCAACATCACGCTATTTGGCACCAAGCGTGCGCACGGCGCAACCACTATGGCCGCAGAAAACGGATTTTTCGTGGTAATGGCGAGATGCAAAATGCAATCAGGCAGGGAGCGTCATGACACCTCCGTGGCGGCACGCGCCGCTCCTGTCCGCATTCCGGACAACCGCGATACCCATTGATTACATGGAAAAGTTGGTAGAACGCACCCGCGAAGCTACGCCTAAGCGGACAAGGACAGTCAATGACATGACGACGAGACCGAACAATACTCCTAACAACTATTACTACTTTTATAGGATTGCATTTCCTTAGATCATCCGCCATGATCGGTCCATGGATCAGACAACCCACGCCATGGAAAACGCTGCCACGACGACACCTAGACGTGGCCGCCGCCCATCTGCAGAAATGAGTGCAACACGGCGACAGGAAATTGCACGTCTTGAGCGCATCGTGACATCGCAGAAGGAGCGGCTCGCAAAGCTGAAAGAGGCGAGGCCAAAGCGCAGCGATCCGCACGCCGCGCACAGCTCACACGATTGAAGATCGAGGCAGGCGGGTTGGTCAGCATTGCCGGCCTATTGGAAGAAGATCGTGGCTTTCTGCTGGGAGCACTTATCGGAATACGGGAAACGAAATCGCACCCGGCCTGGACGCCTGAGCGCTATCAGGCGATCAAGCAACTTGGCGACAAAGAACTCGCGGCACGCGAGGCCAGCCGAAATTTCCACCGCAGTTCGGAGAAAAGACAATGCACGGCGATCTACAGCACATCGTTGGTAAATCTCGCGACGCTGAACGAGGTGGTTTTGGCGTCCTATCTACTGGCGAAAAGCTTGCCGTCGCCCTTGTCCTCAACCGGTTCGATTGGCTCACTCAAATGGGCTACACCATTGCCGAAGCCATCGAACGAATTGGCACCAGCTGGACAGCCCTGATTCCCGATGCCGCCAAGCAGCTTGAGGGCGACTTCGATTCGCTCCAAGCCAAGCTCCGGGACAACGCAGCCGAATCGCTCGATGCTCTGATGCGCGAACGCGATTCCACCAACGACTACTCTCCCTAACGAGGCTGCGCTTCTATGGCGGTGCCCTTCACGCCCTGCCCGGACGCGCCGTCTGGGCAATGCACCGACCAGTCGGTCACCATGCTGCGGCACATCTTTGGCCCAGTCATCGACCAGCTGACTGTCGGCGCCGATCCAGATCAGGTCAGCGCCGCCGCGTTGCTGCTCGGCTCCATGTTCTCGGTCCTGAACAGTGGTGTGCTCATCGTCGGCTCGCTGATCGTGTCCTATGTGGCAGCGGTGGGCGTGTTGAACACCGCTAACGACGGCGAGGCGATGGGCCGGAACTGGTCATCCCTATGGACGCCGGTCCGCATCGTCTCCGGCGGCGCGGTGCTGCTCCCTACCGCAAGCGGTTACAGCTTCATCCAACTCATCGTGATGATGTTGGCCCTGTGGGGCGCGGGCCTCGCGAATGCGGTTTACAACAAGGGTGTGGCAATGGGCCTGGTCAGCCCGAACGGCATTGTCGCGGCCGTCCACGATCCCGGCTCCTACCACGGCCTGCGTGACTTCGCCCGGCAGTACGTGGCGGCGAGTTACTGCGCACGGGCGGCCAATGCCACCTTCGCCGACCCGAATACGGGCACGGCGCCACAAGTTCAAGCGAACAGCTCACCGGACGCCGTATTCAACCAAGGCGGCCGCCGGGAGTACGTATTCGAGATCAAGGACCGCAATGAGGCATCGAACCTCGCGGGCGGCGCGCCGATCTGCGGCACGGTTAAGGTTGGAGAGTATTACCCGCAGACCCGCACCGACGCGACCGCGCAGGCGATGGAGCAAGTGCGTTCGCAGGCGATGGAAGCGAAAAAGCAGACGGTCGTGCAGATGATGGCGGCATTGGACCAGTGGGTGAATACATGGCCGACGCGCGTCTCCGCCGACAGCTGGAACACCGTCAACTCAGCCGAGTTCAACCGGATCGTCAACGAATCCGAAGAGCGCGTAGCCTCGACGCTCGCCGACAACGCGACTAGCAGCGAAACCGCACTAGGAACGGGCATGAACGCCTTTGTTAACTCGCTGACCCTCGACGGTTGGGCGAGCGCGGGCGGATGGTTCCAGCGCGTCGGCATGGTGCGCGGCCAGCTCTCTGGCATCTTTGCGGAGCCTGC
Organism: Xanthomonas populi; assembly: GCF_002940065.1. Taxonomy (GTDB): domain Bacteria; phylum Pseudomonadota; class Gammaproteobacteria; order Xanthomonadales; family Xanthomonadaceae; genus Xanthomonas; species Xanthomonas populi. The sequence goes on along the minus strand of NZ_MDEJ01000062.1, from coordinate 8,314 downwards.
GGGCAGCGTCAGTCCGCCGACGCTCACCGGCCTGCCCAACAGCGCGGCGGCCGCCGAGTTCGTCAGCAGCGTATCGATGGCGGCTGAGGTCACGCGCAAGGCGGAAACGCACAAGGACTATAGCCGCGAGGAAGTGCGGCCGGAGGATATTGCTTCGAGGATACCGACCGACCCGCAGGCAGCGGTCAACATCGGCCAGATGCGCGCCGACATGGATGCCAAGACTTCGAGCTGGATCAACAACAGCATGAAGTACGTGGTGGATGTGGCCGTTGGCGGCGACGGCAGCAATGGCACCACGACATTGTGTGCGACGGCCGGTGAAATCGGTGGAAGCCTCAACCGCATGAAGTGCGTCGGAGATTACCTGACGGTCATACTCGCCGCGACGAAGACCATTTCCGCTGCCGTCAAGACGGCGATGGCGGTCCTGCGCGTGGGCGCAGGCACGCTGTCCTCGGTCAAGGGCGTCGGCACCGGCCTCGACCTCGACAAGGTTGTGGAACCCATCTGGGACTGGATGCTGGAGGTGCCGCTGGCGGGTCTCGCCACAATGTCTGCCTATCTGGAACCGCTGGCGTTCTATTTCGGCGTCTTCCTGCCTTCGCTGCCGTACACCATCTTCATGATCGTGGTCTGCGGCTGGGTGCTGGCGGTGCTGCAAGCCTGCCTTGCCGCGCCGCTGTGGGCGATCATGCACATGACGCCGGACAGTACCTTCGTCGGCAGCCAGCGGCAAGGCTATCTCCTGCTGCCCTCGCTGTTCGTGTGCCCGGCACTGGCGGTAGTCGGCCTGTTCGCCGGCATCCTGATCAGCGACCCGCTGATCGACTTCACCGCCAAGGCGTTTTTCAGCATGCACGGTGCGGTGTCGGCCTCGACCGGCGCTATCGGTGCCATCAGCGAGTTCCTCACGTTCGCGTGGTGGCTGATCGTCTTCGGTGCAACGCTGCTCCCGATCCTCTACATGTCGTTCGGCCTGCCGCAGGCGCTGCCGGACAAGGTGTTGCAGTGGATCGGCGGCGGCGTGCACGACCTCGGCGAGACGGCCGCGCTCGGAGAAATGCGTACTGGCATGGCGCATGCGCAGTCGCGCGGCAGCCTCCCGGTCGATGGGCGGCGCCGGGGTGGAGGTGGCCGCTTGCCGCCGGGCTGTAGCGGAGGCACGCCACCACCGGGTGGCGGTGGCGTGCGGCCATCGGCTCCGCCGTTGTCCACGGGTCCGCAGGGCGTTGGCCCGTCTCCATCCTCGCCGCCTGCACCCCAATCGCTCCCGCGTCTCACGGGCGGCCCCGGTGGCGGCTGCGGCGGGGCTCGGCTGGCCCCCATCGGCCCGCAACCGGGCGTCAGCGGCCCGCAGGGCGTGACCCCACGCTCATCGCTCGACGGGCAGCCACGGCCGCCGACCGGCGGCACCCCAGGTACCCGCTCGTAGGAATAACGCCATGACCTATCTGGACAAGATCGAGGGCTTGAACATCGGCACCGCCAATGGCCTGCGGCGCGGCTACGACGAAGGCTTCAACGACGGCATGACCTACGCCGCCGCCGTGGAGCGCGAACGCGACGATCTGACATGGGCGGCAAATGCACTAGCCGCCATCGCCGCTGCAGCGCTGTCGGCACTCGATAGCGCGCCGGCTGACGTGCAGGCCGCCGCTCTGCGGAGCTACAACCCACGCTGCCATCAGCTTGTCGGCTCCGTGCTGCGCTGCGAGCCGCACGTCGATCCGACCGTGCTGCATCGGGAACCGGCCGTTGCCAACTGGCTTCCGGACATCGCCGCCCGCCTGAACGCTTATGCCTCCTCATCGGCGTACGACGCCGGTCCCTCTTTGTGAGCACCCAGATGAAAGAGACCGCCAAGAAAGTGACCAAGTTCGCCGTCATCGGCCTGCCGAAGCGCCTGATCGGCTGGGACCAGATCAAGGCCAATAACCGGCTCATCGCCGATCTGTGGCGATCCGCCCGCACGCCGGTCGATACCACAGCGCGTGCCGCGCAGGTGCTGGAGCGGTTCGCCCAGCTCAGGCCCGCGGGACGCCAGCAACTCGTGGCCGGGCACGTACGGGTGAGCCGGTTCTGGTGGGGTTGCGCTGCCGCCTGCCTCGCCGGCGCCCTCTACATGATCGCGAACCAAGCCCCGACCATGATCGCCATGAACTGGCTGGGCTTCGCCGTGTTGGCAGGTGTCTTCGGCCTCAAGCGCGCCTACCGGGCGTGGCAGGTCGAAACCGGCACGCTGTTTCAGTCCGGTGCATTCAAGCACTTCTTCCACAACGAAAGGTGGTTCCGCTGATCCGTTAACCGTCGCGCCGCTGGCGCAAGGGAGTTGTCGCCATGATCTACCCGCAATCCGTCCCGTCCGATGTCCTTGCCGTTCTGCTGGCCGTCGCCGAGGGCGTCCAACGAGAACGACACGCACGGCTCGTCCGTCGGCTGCTGCTGGCCGCCGGATTGGCCCTATGCCTGCTGTTACTTGCGGCGCTCACTTCCTCGGTCCATGCCGCCGCGCCTTCGCTGAGCGACGCGCTCGAATGCCGCCTGCCCACTGCGCAAGCCGAAACGGTAATGGCGGACTACGGCATCCCGACCGATGGCAAGGGGGTCCAGTTCGGAACGCTCGTCACAGCCTTCGACATCCCGGTGATGAAGATCGAAGCCGTCAAGGAATTCGGCACGCTGCACCTGTACTACGTCATTGTCGCCGACGCACTGCAGCCGTTCATCGACGCCGCCGGGATGCAAGCAGGCGGCCCGGGCTTTGTCCGCTCATCCCTGCATCAGCTAAACAGCTTGCATGCCATCGCCCCGACTGAGGTTCGCCAACGCGGTGCGCTGATGGCGCCGATCCATTGCGAGATGAAGGCATGAAGATCCTCCCTTCGATCCTCCTGCTATGGGCGCTGGCCACAGCCGCTTACGTACTGGATGCGGCGCAATGGCAAGCGGTCGCGCCCGCCTTGCAAGCGGCCATCGAGTGCCGCGCAAAACCCGACATGAGAACAACGGGGTGGGAAGCGCTGCCCCGTGATCGCTTCGGCGGCATCTTGCCGATCAAGCCACCCTGTCCCTTCTCGGTGTTCGGCCTGCCGGTGACCGAGGTGTCGGTCTCCATCGACCCGCAGGGCATCGAAGGCGACAGCTATACAGCGAAGCTCGCCAGCACTGCGCAGGCAATCAATGCGGCCGCCAAGCTCGATGCGGAGGGCCGCCGTGAGGCGGGCATCGGTACGCTGGAGCTGGACGACATGGGGCAACTGACCTGCGTCGTCCCCGGCGGCTACGGCGAAAGCGACTTTCAGCCGGAGAACTGACCATGCGCCGCGCAGCTCTTCCCTTCGCCCTGCTGCTTGCTACCACCGAAGGCGGCGCGTCCGCCCCTGCCACCGCCGCTGGCACGTGCATGGTTCCACCGAATCCGCTGAAGACCGTGGCCAGCCGCTTCGGCATCTTCCGCACACCCGGCCAACACGGGTCGGCCGCGAAACGCGGGCACATGCACGATGGCCTCGATTTCAGTACCGGCGGCAAAACGCCCTTGTACGCGACATCCGACGGCAAGGTCGTCTTCATGGGCTACTGGGGCAGCTACGGCAACAGCCTTGTGATCGAACGCCCGAACGGGCACACGTTGCGCTACTCGCACATGTCTGGGTTCGCCGACGGGCTCGCCGAGGGCAGCGAGGTCAAGGCCGGTCAACAGCTTGGCATCGCAGGCAACACCGGCGGCGGCAAGATGGCCGTCCACCTGCATCTTTCCTACGGCGTCCCTGGCCAGCAGGAAGTCCGTGCAAAACAGTTCTACGCCGACGCCGGAAAGTTGAAGTCGCTGAACCCGACCCAGCTGCCAACCGTGTTGCGCAATGGCGGCCGTGGCCTCGGCTGGAAGACGGACCCGAGCCCCTATTTCTGCGAAACGTTCCCGATCCACGACGGGCGCGGCGACCGCTTCGGCAAGACGACGAAGGCGCAATACGCTCTGCTCTATGGCGATGCCCCCGACGGTGGTGCTCCGCCGGAACTCGCGGCCGCCCGCATGCAACAGGCCGAAGCCGCCGCGAACGGCCAGTCCATCGAAGAATTCCTGACGGACTCGGACGGCTATGGCGCCTTGTCGGGACCGCCCATAGGCACGTCCGAAACGCAGTCGGCGCGGGAATGGCTGCTCACGGAAGCGACCCGGCGCTTCGCCAGCGCCGACTGGGCGAACGAACTGCCGAAAGTCAGCAGCCGGGCGCTGTGGGTGGACTACGTGCGCGCCAACGGCGTATCGATCTATCTGGCGGACGCGATCCGCAGCAAGAAGCAGCAGATCGAAGCGCTGCTGGCGGTCTACACCAGCCAGAAGCTGGCCAGCCAGCGGCAGCAGGCCGAACAAGCCCGGCGGCGGGCCGTCGCCCAGCAGGCCCGGCGCGAGGTGCAGTAGTGCGCGACAACGCTACTCGGCCGCTCGCCGAGGCCGAACTGGCCACACTCCGAGCGCAGATGCGCGCAGCCGGGCGCAGGATGCGCGCCCGACTCGGCTTCGCAGGGCTCATTCGGACGCGCCTGCTCGACCGCGAAGGCCGCTCTCCCAGGCACCCAACGCACCGGGAGTTTGCCGACGAACTGGCCTTCCTCTCCCTGACGCTGCACGGCGACAACGTGGCTGAAATCCGATTCGGCGTCCGCCACCACCGGGACCGCCACACCACAGGGGTACTTCTCAGCCGCTGGAACGGCACTCGCTTCGCTGCCGAGGCGGAAATCCGGGTCTGCCTGCACGGCGTCTCCTGCACATTGGCCGACCTGTGGGATGAGTTCGACCATCTGCGCTATATCGACCTGCCACCGAGCCATCCGCAGGCGTGGCGCGAGCTCTACTGACTACTTACCGGTCCTTACTTAGCCTAGGTAAAGATCGGCGAGTATCCCTCTCTGCGCATCGCCATCCAAGCTGAAAAAACGGGCTTCAATTGCACTCGTCTAGTGCCAATTCCTCGACCTCATCGACCTCATCGACATCATCATCATCGTACCGTCGATTCCAAGCAATCAGGCTGAGTTGCGGATAGTCGGCTATAGGGTCGGCAGGGTTCTTGGAAGTTCTGTGCAGACAGCGAGTTGGCTCACTTTTGGCTGTTTCTTACGCAAATCCCTGCCGACCCTCGGCTATGCGAATTTTCATCGTGGCTGTTCCTCCCTCTTCGCCCACTCATAGGCGGCAATCGTGTTGTGGCAATGTCTATCATCGAACCGAAGCGCCATCCGAACCGAAACGGGCGGCACGCGGCCGGAGTGCTCCGGTGCGACCGGCGGCCACCATCCCGATTCGCATAGGCGCTTGCGTTCGGCTTCCGGCATGGCTTCGGCGAGCCGCGCTGATGGCTCCCACCACGATATCCATGCCCCCACGTCCTCGGCCGTAGCGGGCTGCCAAGGCGCATTAATTCCAAGCTCAAGGGCGATGCGGTACGCCTCGGCGCGCTGTTCGGCCGACGCCTCGGTCTTCGGTGTAGGAAAAGCCTGCATCGCCGCGTCCGAGAACTCCCGCTCAGCGGTACCCATGTCGCGCCGATCCTCATCCAAGGCGCGCGCGTAGAGGGTGGCGACGGCGCGGCTATCAAGGCGTGTCGCCGTGGTACTGCGTGCAGCGATCCGAGTCAGCACGGGCCAATCCGAAAGGCGGTGTATCACGGCGTGGCTGAAATCATGCGCCATCGTTGAATCTCCATGCGATCAGCAATGCTGCGCTGTTTGCGGCGCTTGCAACGCCGTGCCGGCGCAGCTCGCTGAGGCTATGGGCACCTGGATGGCCGAGACGTTGGCCGACACGGCCACTGCGGACATCGTGGCGGCCTGATGGCGAAGGCCACGAAGCTCCGCCCTGAGCAAACAGTCCTTGTCGAACTCCGCGAGCGACTGATCCTGCAGCAACCCGCTTGTCTGCTCCAGCTGCTCGGCCAAGGTATCGCCGTCGTAGGGGTTGCCCGGGAAGCTGCGCGCACCCACGACCAATCCCTTGCAGACGGTGACCGCAATGCCGACCTTGACGCCGAATTCGTACGCTTGACGCGCCTTGCCCTTGCCGATGCATTCCACTTCCGGGGCATGCAATGCGTACAGTTTTTGTTTGTCCTTCGGACGCTGGCTAATTTTGCCCAACCCCCAAAAATGTAAAGTCAGCCATGTGGCTCCTGGCTGGGCATCGATCGGTCAGGATGGCTGAACACTCTCCAAAGCCGATGTCGGCGCCGGCGGGTCGCGACTCAAGCTGCCGCCCTTGAGCGTTTTTTCCCCGTGGTCGCCGCCTTCGTGTCCGCGAGTGGCGAACCGACTCGCGCCATCAGTTCTGCTGCCTGCTGTGTCGCCGCTTCGAGTCGTCCGCCCGTGGTTGCGAGCCGGACTGTCAACTCGTCTCGCTCGGCCTGCAATCGTGCCGAGTGATCCGCCGCCGCGACGCAGTCCTGTGTTGCCCGCTGCAGCTGAGTCGTGCGCGTCACCACTTCGGCCCGCAGGGACTCCAGTTCGCTCGCCAATCGCTCGCCGCGCTGCACGGCCTTGGTCAGTTGATCCTCAGCGCGCTTCTGCGCTTCACGGGCCTCGGCAACCTGCAGCATAACGTGTTTTTGCACTCCCTCCAGCCGCTCGGTCGCGCGATCCAGTCCCTCGCGCAGCTTGAGGGTTGGCAGGGATTCGTGAAAAAAACAGCCAAAAGTGCGCTAACTAGCTGTCAGCAAAGGTTTTTACACGAATCCCTGCCGACCCTCTGTAGCGGCCTCTCGGGCATTAAGAGGTCACTGCACGAAAGTGAAGTTTACGTACGCTAGGAGCGAACGAACGGCGAACGCTGACGGTGCTAACGTCGGAAGGGTATGACGACGGCCTGGTCGAGGAAGGCGCGCAGACCTTCTTCATCGACGGTCTGACGGAAAGCGACATGCGCGGCGTCATCAGTCGCGAACAGGTCGTCCCAGACCGTAGAGGTTCCATGCTCGTTTTCGACTTCGAGCGACCAGCCCGGCTCATTTTCCAACCGGATGATGTTCACTCTCACGGTGACGCCCTGCTCGGTGACGACACCATACAGGCTCGAGGTGACGATGTTGGGATCGCGTTCGTGCATCACTCTTTCCTCATGCTTTGACTGCGGTTTTAGCAGCGGTGCCTTCGAGCGCCTTGTAGAGCGCGGTTTTGCCGACCTTGAGGCGCGTGGCCGCTTCGCGAACCGTCAGCCCTGCCGCGATATGATCGCGCGCCTTATGCAATTTGTCAGGCGTGATGACCGGACGCCGACCGCCAAGGCTTCCCCGTTCCTGCGCAGCCTTCAATCCGGCGTTGGTGCGCTCGCGGATCAGGTCTCGCTCGAACTGGCCCAGTGCGCCGAAGACGTGGAAAATGAGCCGTCCGCCCGGCGTGGTGGTGTCGATGCTTTCGGTCAGCGACCGGAAGCCGACGCCACGCGCTTCCAGCGCGGCGATTGTCTCGATGAGGTGTGGCATCAAGCGCCCGAGCCGATCCAGACGCCAGACGGCCAGCACGTCGCCGGCACGCAGATAGGCAAGCGCTTCGGCCAGCCCCGGCCGATCGGTCTTAGCCCCGGACGCATGGTCGTCGAAGATGCGCTCACATCCGGCCGCGTTCAGCGCGTCATGCTGGAGCGCCAGCTTCTGGTCGCCGGTTGAAACCCGCGCATAGCCGATCAGCGCCACGGCCGGTCCCGATCTTTCCGTTTTCCTATCAATTTACATTATTATCCGAATCGCCATCGCGGGTCCAGAGTTGACGGACATATTCATGCTGGCCGCCAGAGGATCGTTTGGCGGACAGCGTAAGTAAGGATTTTTTGCATTACCATACATCAACCCATGAGATTGCGAGGCACATCACCATGACCACATTGACCGTTACCGCACGTGGACAAGTGACGTTGCGGAAGGACGTACTGCAACACCTCGGCATTAGGCCAGGTGACAAGATCGAGCTTGACTTGCTCCCAGATGGTCGGGGAGTACTCAAGGCGGCACAGCCCGCAGGGACGATAGCCAGCTTTGTCGGCCTGCTCGCGGGTAAGACGCAGAAGGTTGCCACCATCGAAGAAATCAACGAAGCGGCTGCACAAGGATGGGCAGGCAAGCAATGAAGGTCGCAGTCGATACCAACGTCCTTGTGCGTGCTGTTGTGCGTGACGATCCCGCACAAGCGGACGTTGCCGCCGCAGTCTTGACCGATGCCGAGTTGATCGCGGTCGCGCTGCCGTGCCTATGCGAATTTGTCTGGGTGCTGATGCGTGTCTATGGCTTCCAGCAATCTGACGCGGCCGACGCGATCC
>NZ_MDEJ01000061.1 GCF_002940065.1 Xanthomonas populi | reverse complement strand
GCCGCCTCATCCTCAATGGACAACACGGTGGAACACGGCTGCCTCGGCCCGGTCGGCACATCGGCAACCGAGGTCCGCGTTTTCCACTTCGCCACCGTCTTTTGATTGATGCCGTAACGCTTGGAAAGCGCTCTCAGGCTCTCTTGACTCTGTTGTATAGCTCGACGGATCGCCTCAGTCGTAGTGGCGCTCCCATGTAGAACCTGGCCCATTGTGCTTGCTTCCATTCGAGTGAAAATAGTGCACCATCAAAGCCTGGGATCAAACACATAAATAAACTGTTTGTGCGGATTATTAGGAGCCCTCTGCGCGCACCCGATCAAAACCCTTCGGCCCGCTGCAGTGTCACTGCAGCGGGCCGAAGTCGTTTTTTGATCAGAAAATTGAAAGCAGTGCAGTTGCGGCAGCGTCTGTCTGAATTTTGACGGCGCAGATGCGCTACGCCTTAATGGGCAGGGCGCGTGAGCGCGCCTGCCAGGTGTCGATCAGACCAATTGTTGGATCAGCAAGCGTCAGATCAAAGCATCTCCGGCGGCGGTGCGGTGGCCTTGGCGTACTGCTTGCCGCGCGCATGTTCGATGGCGGTACGCAGTTTGCGCGCGGCGCCGGTGACGGCGGAAGCGGTGGTTTCGGCGCTATTGGTGGCCGCGATCGGAGGCAGACCGGCGACATGTGCCTCGATGCTGCAGGTTCGATCCGCCGCGCCGCCGCGTTGGACGTTTTCATCGCGCAAATGCACTTCGACGCGGGTGATGTCGTTGGCGAAATGCGCTAGCTGGGCGGAGCAGGTCTTCTCGACATGCTGCACGACAGAGGGGTCATGCGGCACGTGCTTGTCGGTCTGGATCTGAATCTGCATAGGGTATCTCCTTCGCGGTCATCGTCTGCGTCTGCCGTAGCGGTGATTCGATTCTGCGACAGCGCACCGTTGCCGCGAGGTGACAAGCTGCACCGCGTTCATGCGCAGGTTGGGATGGCGGGATGTCGATTTCCAGGCGGCTGCAACTCTGTCGCTGTTGTCGCTGGCCAACCGCCAATCGCGTAGTACCAGTACACTGGCGAGTTGTGCCAGACTGAACCCTCACGGCAGCAACGATCGGTTCCACCGCATGCGGTGGCTTAAGATGCCGGCACTGCGGTGGTCCGCGCCTGTCCGATGCCTGCCTGTGTCTGAATTCCGATTTGCTTTGGGTGCCCATCGCTGCGTGTTGGGGCGTGTGCTGTTGCTGGCCGCGTTGTGGATGGTGTGCGTGGGCGCCGCAGTGGCGCAGGACGACGACACGCTGCTGGAAAACGCGCAGACCCAGCTAGACAGTATGCAAAAGGTGTTGGCCCAGGCCGACGCTGGTATGGAGAAGGCCGATACCGAGCTGCTCGGCAAGCTGGCCGATGACGTCACCGGCGCGCAGCGACAGGCGCAGGATCTGGTGCGCACGCTGGAGCCGCCGCTCAAAGAACTCAATCTGCGGTTGGAGGGACTCGGCGTCGCGCAGCAAAACGAACCGGCCGACCTGGTCAAACAGCGCAAGTCGCTGACCACGGAGCGCGATCAGCTGAATGCCGAGTTCATCCGGGCCACACTGTTGGTTTCTCATGCCAAGGACTTGGCCGATCGGCTCGAACGCGAGCGGGTACAACGCTTCAGCGTGAAGCTCTCCACGCGTGTCGCCTCGCCGCTATCGCCGACGTTGTGGAACCAGATCGCACAGCAATGGCCTGATGATCTCGCCTTGTTGCGGGCGCTCTGCGACAAGACGGTGCAGATGGTGCAGGCGGGAACCGCAGCCAACGGCGTGGGCGGGCTGATCACCGGCGCTTTGGTCGCGTTGCTGCTGGCGATCCCGATGCGCATCTTCCTGCGCCATCTGGGGCGCCGTTACGCAGCCTCGCGTGCGCCCGGCGGACGCCTGCGACGCTCCGGGCTGGCGTTGTGGTTCCTGCTGGTCGGCACGCTGAGCCTGGGGATCGCGGCGTTCGTGCTGGTCGAAAGCATCCGCGCGCTCGGCGAGCTGCCGGACGATCTGGATCAACTGCTGACCGGGTTTGTCGCCGTCAGTCTGGTGGCGGCCTTCCTCGGTTCGCTCAGTGCAAGCCTGTTGATGAAGCACCAGCCGAGCTGGCGATTGTTTCCGCTGGACGATGCCACCGTCGATCGCCTGCGCGTGCACTGCCTGGCCACCGCCGCGGTGATCTGGCTCAGCGGCATGGCCACAAAGATCAGTGAAGCCGCAGGCAGCAGCCCTGCGCTGATGACCGCCACCGATGCGGTCACTGCGTTGTTGTATGCCGGGTTGATCCTGTCGGCGCTGGCCGGCCTGAGCCTGTCGTTGCGTGCGCAGGCGGCAACTGCCGGTGCGGTAGATCCCGACAGCGATGCGCCAACGCCTGTGGTTTCGCGGGGCGGTGGCTTCATCGTGCTGATCCGGCTGCTGGGCCATCTGGCGGTGATCTTCGCACTGATATCAGCCTTGTTCGGCTACCTCAATCTGGCGTTGTTCGTGGAGCGGCAGATCATCTGGATCACCCTGATTTGCAGCCTGCTCGGCTTGCTGGTGGTGTTTGCCGACGATCTGATGAGCTGGATGTTCAATCCCGACGGCCGTTTCAGCCGCGCGCTGTCGCACGCGCTCAGCATCGGCAGCGGACGCCTGGTGCAGGTGGGGGTGCTGGTGTCGGCGGCGGCGCGGGTGCTGTTGGTGCTGCTGGGCATCGCTGTCCTGCTGACGCCGTATGGCGCCAATATCAGCGTGGTCACCGACTGGGCGGACAACATCGAGCACGGCATCACTATCGGCAAGGAACTGGTGATCACCCCCGGCGACGTCTTCAGGGCGCTGTGCGTGTTTGTGCTCGGCATGGGGCTGGTGCATGTGGTGCAGCAGTGGTTGCTCGACACTTATCTGCCCAAGACCGAACTGGATGCCGGTGCGCGCAATTCGATCAGCACGGTGGCGCGCTATCTGGGCTGGTTGATCGTGGCGATCTGGGGCCTGACTGCACTCGGTCTGGATTTGAAGCGGCTTGCGCTGGTGTTGAGCGCGCTGTCGGTGGGTATCGGTTTCGGTCTGCAGGCGATCACGCAGAACTTCGTGTCGGGGCTGATCCTGCTGGCCGAGCGCCCGGTGAAAATCGGCGATTGGGTGCGCATCGGCGATCAGGAAGGCGATGTGCGCAAGATCAGCGTGCGTGCCACCGAGATCCAGGTCGGCGACCGCTCCACCTTGATCGTGCCCAATTCAGAATTGATCACCAAAAGCGTGCGCAACATGACGCTGTCCAACCCGGTGGGGCGGGTCCAGTTGCAGTTCTCGGTACCGCTGGAAACCGAGGTTGCGAAGGTGCGCGACATGCTGCTGGAACTGTTCGCCGAACATGCCAAAGTGCTGGCCGAGCCGGCGCCGGCGGTGTTCATCGATTCGCTGGCCGGCGGGCACGTCAACTTCAATTCGTTCGCCTACGTCAGCAGCCCACGCGATGCGTATGGCGTGCGTAGTGAGTTGTTCTTCGCGCTGCTGCAGCGGATGGAAACGGCGGGAATTGCGCTGCAATCGCCGCAGGAAATTCGCTTCAGCCGCGCCGGTGCTGCGGTGGCGCGCGATGTGGGCGATGGCACGCCTGCATCGGAAGACTGAGCCGGCGAGTGCACGCAGTGCGCGGGCATGGCAGCAGCAGCGTGCCGATGAGCACGGCGATGCAGCCGGAAAAATCGCCGACGCCGGCGCCGTCCATGTCTGCGCGCAGGTGGTACAGGGTTGCGGCAGTGATGCCGTCACCGCTGAGACTATCAACCAGGCCCCAGGCGCTGAGCAATAGCAGCAGCAACGACAATAGACCGGCCTGCAGCCACGCCAGACGCGGCGAAGCGACCAACAGCCAAAGCAACAGCAATAACGAAACCGACAACATCCAATGCATGCGCAGCGTCCTTGGGGGGAATGATGCGAGCGCGTAACGGACGCCTTGCTCGCCTGTCCTGGGCGCCTCCTGCAATGTGACACCCGGATGACGGACTATGCCGCGCTGAAGCTGACTGAAATATTTGTTGCGACGTGTCGTTGGGTCATACGCATCAAGGGGCGTTTCAAGGGGCGTTGCTCGATGAGCGCGTCGCAGTGCTCGCGCTCGCCATGCGGCATTTCATGCAAGTTGCAGCTATCGATGCCCGCGTTCTTCGCGCGCACGCACGCGGCGGTCGAACACCAATGCACTGAGCACGATGCCCAGGCCCAGGAAAACGCCGAGCAGGAACAGCACCATCGCAATGGCCGGATAGCCCCACAGCTTAAGCCCGGTTTCGATGTGCATCATCTGTGCCGAGGCCATGATCAGCGCAGCAGTGACAATCCCGGCTGCGACCCGGTTGGCGATCTTCTGCAGGCTTTCCATCAGATGCGATTCTTCCAGCCCGGTGACGCGCATCTGCAGGCGGTTTTCTGCGGCCAGCGAGAGAATCTCCGACATGCGGCGCGGCCCTTCGCGCACCAGATGCTGCAGTTCCATCGCCTCGCTGGCCAGGTTGGCGGCAGACAGGGATTTTTTCAGGCGCGCGCGCATCACGTGCTGCAGATGACGTTCGACGATGCGGCGGGTGTCCAGGTTAGGCGACAACGCGCGGCACACGCCTTCCAGATTCAATAGCGTCTTGCCGAGCAGGCTCAGTTCGGGCGGTGTGCGCAGGCCGTTGGAGGTGGCAATGCGCACCAGGTCCAGCACCACGCGGCCTTCGGAGGTGGTGTCGTGGGCGGCGTAGCGGGCGATCATCTGCCCGGTTTCGCGCTGGTAGCGGTCTTCGTCGTAATCTTCCAGCCGCGTGCTGAGTGCGATGGTCTCTTCGGCGACTTCTTCGCCGCGTCCATCGACGGCGGCGAACAGCAGCTTGAGCAAACGCTCGCGCAGCCGTGGCGGCACGTGCGCGACCATGCCCAGGTCGAAGATCGCCAAGCGCCCGTCCTGCAGTACGCGCAGATTGCCCGGATGCGGGTCGGCATGGATTTCGCCATGCACGAACATCTGATCCAGATAGCCCTTGACCAGCGCTGCGGCCAGTGTGTCCATCGGCTGTTCGGTGCGGCGCAGGCCGGAGATCTTGTCCACGCGCACGCCTTCGGCCAGCTGCATGGTCAGCACCTTACGGCTGCTCAAGTCCCACACCGGTTGTGGAACCCACAGCAACCGGAACGGCTTGAGGTGCTTGCCGAAGCGCACCAGCGTTTCGGCTTCGTCTTCGTAATTGAGTTCGGCGCGCAGGGTCTTGCCGAATTCGCCCAGCCAGTCGGCGAAGCGCACCCGGCGGCCGATGCCGGTCAGGCGATCGGCAGCGGTGGCAAAGCTCTTGAGTACGTCCAGGTCCGAGCGCACCTGTGCGGCCACTTCGGGCTTTTGTACCTTGATCGCCACCGGCGTGCCATCGCGCAACGCGGCGCGATGCACCTGCGCCAGCGAGGCGCAGCCCAGCGGCACCGGATCGAAAAAAGAGAACGCCTTGTTGACGGCCACGCCGAGTTCTTCTTCGATGATCTGGCGGATGCGCTCCACCGGCACCGCACTGGTGTTTTCCTGCATGCGCTCCAGCGCGGTGGCGAATTCCGGCGGCACGATGTCCGGGCGGGTGGACAGCATCTGGCCGAGTTTGACGAAGGTGGGGCCGAGCGATTCCAGGTCGGAAACGAACTGGTCGGGCGTGCCTTCGGCAGGCACTTCGTAGTCGTTGATTGCGGCCGGATCCAGATTCATGCCGGCAAACACGCCCGACCCGCGATAGCGCAGCAACAGGCGCAGGATCTGGGTGCGCCGGCTCATGCCGCCGACCACGGCGTTATCGGCCGGGATCGCGGCCTGGGCCGGCGTGCGGTAAGGGTCGTTCGGACTCAAGGCCATCTCCGGCGCTCGTGCAATCGCTGAGTGTGGCCAGCGCTGGGTAGTGAGGTGGTGAATCCGATCCGTTTGCCGTCGCGCAGATGCGAGCACTGCAGGCGCTACGCACTGCCACCTGTCAGGGGTGTGGGTGGCGGCCAGTACACAGCCGCCTGCAAATCCTGCCTATATGCCGAAAACGCCCAAGCGGCAAGCCATCACCCCATGCGGGCGCCGGATCGGCGAGAATCCACGGCCGCCCACGAAGGACACCCGCATGGCCGGTGCCAGCCTGTTCACCCTGCTCGACGACATCGCCACGCTGCTGGACGACGTTTCCATCCTGACCAAGGTCGCGGTCAAGAAGACCGCTGGCGTGCTTGGCGACGATCTGGCGCTCAACGCGCAGCAGGTGACCGGCGTCAGCGCCGACCGCGAATTGCCGGTGGTGTGGGCGGTGGCCAAGGGCTCGCTGGTCAACAAGGCGATCCTGGTGCCGGCGGCGCTGGCGATCAGCGCCTTGGAAGCCTGGCTGCACGGGCGCGGCTACAACGTGCCATTGGTGGTTCCGCTGATGATGATCGGCGGCGCCTATCTGTGCTTTGAAGGTGTGGAGAAGCTAGCGCACAAGTTCCTGCACGACGGGGAAGAAGAAGCGCAGCGGCATGCCGAACTCACCCGCGCGCTGGCCGATGAGAGCGTGGATGTGGTGGCGCTAGAAAAGGACAAGGTGAAAGGCGCGATCCGCACCGACTTCATCCTTTCGGCGGAGATTATCGTGCTGTCGTTGGGTGTGGTGACGGTCGCGCCTTTCCAACAGCAGGTCTTGACTTTGGCAAGTATTGCGCTGGCGATGACTATCGGCGTGTATGGTCTGGTAGCCGCCATCGTGAAGCTGGACGACCTTGGCCTGTATCTAAGCAAGAAGGGTGCGGCGTTGGCTGCGCTGGGTCGCGGCATTTTGGTCGCCGCGCCGTGGCTGATGAAGTTTCTGTCGGTAGCTGGCACGCTGGCAATGTTTTTAGTCGGCGGTCATATCTTGGTGAAGGACACTCCGATGCTTCATCACTTTGTGATGGATCTGGCCACGTCGGCTGGCAGCCTTGGCTGGCTGCTCGACGCGCTGGGCAACATGCTTGTCGGCTTGGTCGCCGGTGCGGCCGTGCTGGGCGCGGTGATGCTGTTCCAGAAACTGCGCGGGAACAAGGCGGCGCACTGACGTCGGGTTTGGGCATTATCGGGGCGAGAACGACGGCTTCGGCGCGATGCCTCCGTGGGTTGGTTGCAGCCGCGCGCGGATGACAGAACGCACAAAACGGTTGTCCGCGATGTGCGAACACTGCCCAGGCAGGCGCACTGGCGTCTTGTCAGCTACGCCATGGCATCAGTGCACTTGGCGACGCGACGTACATGATTCCGATCTTGCGCCCATCCCCGGGCTGTCGAGCTGCTAAGCTTGTACCCGTTTCCGCAGCGGACTTGGCTTCATGCCACAGCTGCAGGCAATGGCGCTTTGCCTGGCGCGCAGAGCGTGTAATGACATCGCGCCTTGCCTGCGCGACACAGTAAAGGCGCATGAAGAAAATGACCGAACCTCTCGATTCTCCGCGCGTCATCTGGCCTGCATTGCAACTGGCATGCGATGAGCCGCCGGTGGTGCGGCCGCCTCAGCCTCGGGCGGCGGCCAGCTCCGGGCGCTACGGCATCGGCCGGCGGGGATTTCTTGGCCTGGGGTCGGCAGCAGTGGCGGCCGGAATCGTGGGTGCTCCGGCTCGGGCGTCCACGCCCTCCAAGGGCCAGATGCGCGCGACCTGGGTGAGCAGCGTTTTCAATCTCGATTGGCCAAGTGCCGCTTCCGCACGGATCGTCGACCCCGCCGAGCGGGTCGGAGTGCAGCAGCAGGAACTGCTGGCAATTGTCGATCAGGCCGAGGCGATGCATCTGAATACCTTGGTATTTCAGATCAAGCCCTGTGCCGATGCGCTGTACCGCTCGCGCATCCTGCCATGGTCGCCGGTGTTGACCGGCGTACTGGGAAAGCACCCCGGATTCGACCCGCTGGCATTCCTGCTAAGGCATGCGCACGCGCGCGGTCTCCAGGTGCATGCCTGGCTCAATCCCTACCGTGTTTCGACCGGCCTGGATCAGGCCACGCTCGCTATGTTCAGCACTGTATCAAACGATTCGCCGCAGAGCGTGTATGTGCGTCATCCGGATTGGGTTGGTGTGGCTGCCGATCGGCTTGTGCTCGATCCGGGGATTCCGGCCGTGCGCCTCTGGATCTGCAAGGTGGTTACGGAAATTGTGGCCTGCTACAACGTGGATGGGGTGCAGTTCGATGACTACTTCTACACCGAATCGGCGCAGTCACCGCTCGACGATGCACAGACCTACGCCATGTATGGGGCCGGGTTCGCCGACAAAGGCAGTTGGCGCCGCGACAACACCTATCGATTGATGCGTCAGGTGGCCCGGACCATCCGGGCGATCAGGCCGGGTGTGGTGTTCGGAGTCAGCCCGGCCGGGGTGTGGCGCAACCGCCAGGATGATCCGCAAGGATCTGAGACGCAGGCCGGTGCTCCCGCATTCGATACCGCTTACGCCGATACCCGCCGCTGGGTACACGAAGAAATCGTCGACTACATCGTGCCTCAGATCTACTGGCCGCTCGCACGCCAGGCGGTGCGCTACGACACCATTGCGCGGTGGTGGGCCGACACCTTGCGCGGTCGTCGCGTGCAACTCTACATCGGCATGGCGTTGTACAAAGTCGGCACTGCCAATCCGCTGGAGCCGGATTGGACAGTGGACGGCGGCGTACCGGAGATCGCCCGCCAGCTAGATGTGAATGCATCACTGCAAGAGGTGGGCGGATGCATGCTGTTTCGCCAAGGATTCCTCGCTGCAGCCCAGACCCGGCAGGTGGTGGACTATCTCAAGCAGCGTTGGCAAGGCCCTTCGCGCGACTGACAAAGCGACTGCGCCGCCGCACGGGCGTGGCTTATCCCAATCGCGTCAACTGGCCCTAATCGGCGCTGATCACCCGGTTCTTGCCGGCCGACTTGGCGTCGTACATGGCGCGGTCGGCGCGGCGGATCACATCGTCCTGGGCTTCGTCGAGATGGCGCAGCGCCACGCCGCCGCTGAAGCTGACGAACACGCGCACGTCGTCGTGCAGCAGCGAGCGGTGTGCCAGTGCGCGCTGCAGGCGGATCACCGCCGCGCTGGCCTCAAAGATGGTCGAATCGGGCAGCAGCAGCACGAATTCCTCGCCGCCGAAGCGGGCGATCGCATCGGTGGTGCGCAGCACCGACTTGGCCACGTCCACGGTGTGCCGCAGCGCGGCGTCGCCACCGGCGTGGCCGTGGGTCTCGTTGAGGCGGCGGAAATCGTCCAGATCCAGCATCGCCAAGCACAGCGGCTGCCCGCCGCGCTGAGTACGTGCGGCCTCGCGCTGGAACAGCTCTTCGAAGCCGCGCCGATTGAGCGCGCCGGTGAGCTGGTCTTCGCGGACCAGGCCGGCCACGTCCTTGAGTTCCTGTTCGAGCGAAGCGATGCGTTGCTCGGAGTCTTCGACCTGGCGGCGGGCCGAGAGCAGTTCGTCGCGTGCCGCCAGCGCCTGTGCCTGCACCCCGGCGGTGTCCTGCAGCAGGTCCTGTAACAGGCGATTGAGGTCAGGAATACCACGCGCGTCGCCGATCGCCTGCGAATAGCCGGCAACGCGGTCGTGGTATTGCCCGGTGCTGGTGGCCAGGCCATCGAGCCGGTCGACGAACGACACCATCATCTCGCGCATGGCAGTCTTGGAATCGGCGATGCCCTGCTTGAGCAGGCCTTGTTTGTAAATGACCTCGCGCAAGGTGCCGCGCACCTGTTCGATCGAGTTGACGTCCAGCGGGCCGGAAATCAATTGCCGCACCACCGAGATCTGGCCTTGCAACCAGCTGCGATCGTCGAGCAGTTCGCCGACGTTCTCCAACAATAGGTCGAACAAACCGAGCAGCAGGCTCTGCTGCTCGCTGGCATCTTCGGCGCGCAGGCCGATCTGATGGCTCAGCTCGCGCAGCCGCTGTTCCAGCGTGATCAGTTCGTGCCCTGGGCGCCAATGGCGCAGCGCCGAGGCCAGCGTCTGGGCTTCTTCGGCCAGCTCCGGGCTGCGTTGCAGCAGCGTGGCAAGCGCATTGCCCAACGCATGGCGCAGTAGATCGCGCAGCTGCTCAGCCTCGGTGCGGCCCTCGGCCAGCGAATCGCCGGTATCGACGGTGCGGATGTACTTGTCGATCAATTGGCGCAGGCAACGGCCGTAGCCAGGCCAGTCGCCTGCCGCGTAGGCCGCGCTCAGGCGCACGCCCATGTCGCCGAGCTCGCCGTGCAGGCTGGCGATGCCTTCGGCATAAGGACAGTAGCAAGGCTTCCGGATGCGACGCATGCGAAAACAGGCGCATCAGTAACGCAGTGGCGGCGGCAGGATCGTGCGCGCCGGATTTGGTCTTGGCCGGTACCAATTGATGCGCCGCCAGGCCTTGCCCACCGCGCTCGCTGCTCAGCACTGACGGCAAGGCCGCAGCCGGGCGCGCGCTGTCCGCCCCGCCCCAGGGCAACAGGCGACGCAGCCCGCCACGTGGGCGGCTTGGGAGTTCAGGCTGGTCTGCCATGCGCCAGGGTCTCGAAAGTCGTCATGCTATCGCTCACTATCGGCGCGCAGGCGGCGCGCTTAAGCAGGCCGGACAAGGCTGCGCAGAACCAGCATGCTTGCATGCGCCTGGCAGTGGCACGACAGCTGCTGCAACAGTGTGCGTGAGCACGTCATGCAAGTGACGACGGGCGCCGCCGAGATATCCCGCGTTCGGTGCATTGCAGTGCCGGTGCACCAATACAGGGATGTCATCGCCCTGCAATGTGCTGCTTCTGCCTGCGTGCACGGGCAACCATGCGCAAAAGAATGTAGGTTGTCGCAGAAAAGTCAGCACGTATTCACGCATTTTTATTTGGTCGGGGTGTAGATTCATCCACGAGGACAACGTGGAGTACGCGCGTGATCCCAGCTTCCTTATTCGCAGTAGGTCGCCAGGCTGCAGTGGCAGACGATGGTTTCCGCTTTCTCGCTGTTTTCCGTCTCCACCCACTTTACGACGGACGTTTAGATGGTTGCCATGATGCCGCTGCACGCTACCAACGCACGCTTAGAGCGAAACACGATGATCCCCACTCTGAAGAAAAGAGCGGGCGACCGCGCGACGCACGCGGGCGTTTCATTCGGCACCACGAGCGCTTGCCGGTCTCGTTGGCCGACACGCGCGGCGCGTTATTCGTGGTATCGGAGATGGCAGACTTCATCAAGGCCGGCGGGCTGGGCGATGTGGCGGCGGCGTTGCCACGCGCGCTGCGCCATCGCTACGACGTGCGCGTGTTGATTCCTGGCTACCGCGCGGTGCTTGCGCGCGCCGGCAAGGTGGAGATCGTCGGCCGGGTGCTGGCGCATGCCGCGCTGCCGGCTTGCGACATCGGCCGCATCGTGCAGTCCGACGGCCTGCCGATCTACATCCTGTTGTCCAAGGAACTGTTCGAACGCGACGGCTCGCCGTATGTGAGCACCAGCGGTTCGGAGTTCGAAGACAACGCCATCCGCTTCGCCACCTTGTCGCATGCCGCCGCGCAGATTGCCGCCGGCCATGCTGGCCTTGGCTGGAAGCCGCGCCTGCTGCATCTGAACGATTGGCCGTGCTGCCTATGTGCGCTGGTCCGGCGGCACCACCCCGTGCCTGTTGACCATTCATAACCTGGCCTATCAGGGCCTGGTGCCGTATTGGATGGCTGCCGCGCTGGGCATCCCGGCCGAGCGTGTGGCCGAGCTGGAGTTCTACGGGCAGATGTCGTTCCTGCGCGGCGGCATCGTGCATGCCGACCACGTCAACACGGTCAGCATCAGCTACGCCCAGCAGATCACCGGCCCGGCCCAGGACTGCGGGCTGGATCGCCTGCTGGCGGGCCGCGCGGCCAAGGGCGCGCTCACCGGTATCGTCAACGGCATCGACGCCAGCTGGGATCCGCGTACCGACGCACATCTGGACACCCATTTCAGCGTGAACCACTGGCAGGGCCGTCAGGCCAACGCCGCGCAGGTGCGCAAGGCCTTCGGGCTGCGCGAGAGCACCGGCCCTTTGTTTGCAGTGGTGTCGCGGCTGGTGCACCAGAAGGGCCTTGACCTGATTTGCGAAGTCGCCCCGCAGATCGTTGCGGCCGGCGGCCAGATCGCGGTGATCGGCGGCGGCGAGCCGGAGATCGAGCAGCAGGTGGCCGAGCTGACCCGGCGTTATCCCGGCCAGGTCGGTGCCTTCATCGGTTTCGAAGAAGGCCTGGCGCGGCGCATGTTCGCCGGTGCAGACTTCCTGCTGATGCCGTCGCGCTTCGAGCCCTGCGGGTTGAGCCAGATGTACGCGCAGCGCTTTGGTTGCCTGCCGATCGCGCACGCCACCGGCGGCTTGATCGATACGGTGGACGATGGCGTCACCGGCTTCCTGTTTCAGCAGGCCAGCGTGGAAGCCTTGCGCCGCTGCCTGGAGCGGGCGTTCCGTAACTTCCGCCTGCCCAGCCTGCTGTCGGCGATGCGTCGCGCGGCGATGCTGCGCCCCAGCGGTTGGGATGTGGCCGGCAAGAAGTACCTCTCGCTCTACGAACGCACCGCCACAATTGCACCCGCGCTTGCGACGGTGTCATGAGCGAACGGCTGGGCGTGCAGCAACAGGAACCGGAACAGACCGCGGTGACCATGGAAGGCCATGCCGGGTTGTTGCAGCACCTGCAAGCACTTGCCGATGGACTGCCTACCGATGCATTTGCCGTGCTTGGTCCGCATGCGCAAGCCGATGGTCACCGCCTTGTGCGGGTGCTGGCGCCCGGCGCCGAGGCGATGGGGTTGGTCGATCCGCGCGGCAAGTTGTTGGCCCGCATGCAGCCCAGCGCGATCGAAGGCATGTTCGAGGGCACGCTGGCGGTTGAAGGCCCGTACCGGCTGCGCATTGTCTGGCCGGATGTGGTGCAGGAAATCGAAGACCCGTACGCGTTTGCCGCCACGCTGGATGAGTCCGTGCTGTTGCAGATCGCCGCTGGCGACGGGCAGGCGCTGCGTAGCGCCTTGGGCGCGCAGCATCTGCATTGCGATGCGGTGCCAGGTGTGCGCTTCGCCGTGTGGGCGCCGCACGCGCAACGCGTGGCAGTGGTCGGCGATTTCAATGGTTGGGACCTGCGGCGGCATCCGATGCGCCGGCGGATCGGTGGCTTTTGGGAGCTGTTCCTACCGCGTGTGGAAGCTGGCACGCGCTACAAGTACGCCATCACTGCCGCCGATGGCCGCGTGCTGTTCAAGGCCGACCCGGTGGCGCGCCAAAGCGAACTGCCGCCCGCCACGGCGTCGGTGGTGCCGGGTGCGTCGGCGTTTGCGTGGACCGATGCCGGCTGGATTGCAGCGCGCGATGTGAGCGCGCTGCCGGCGCCGTTGTCGATCTATGAAGTGCACGCCGCCTCCTGGCGCCGCGATGGGCATGACCAGCCGCTGGACTGGCCGAGCCTGGCCGCACAACTGATTCCGTACGTGCAGCAGCTGGGCTTCACCCATATCGAGCTGCTGCCGATCACAGAGCATCCGTTCGGTGGCTCGTGGGGCTATCAACCGCTGGGCCTGTATGCGCCAACCGCGCGCCATGGCAGCCCGGACGGGTTTGCCCAGTTCGTCGATGCCTGCCATCGTGCCGGGATCGGTGTGATCCTGGATTGGGTCAGCGCGCACTTTCCGGATGACGCGCATGGCTTGGCGCAGTTCGATGGCGCCGCCTTGTACGAACATGCCGACCCGCGTGAAGGCGTGCATCGCGACTGGAACACGCTGATCTACACCTACGGGCGGCCCGAAGTGACCGCCTACCTGCTGGGCAGCGCGCTGGAGTGGATCGACCACTATCACCTCGATGGCCTGCGCGTGGATGCAGTGGCCTCGATGCTGTATCGCGACTATGGGCGCGCCGACGGCGAATGGGTGCCCAATACGCATGGCGGGCGCGAGAATCTGGAAGCCGTCGCCTTCCTGCGCCAGCTCAACAGCGAGATCGCCGCGCGATTCCCAGGTGTGCTGACGATTGCCGAAGAGTCCACCGCGTGGCCTGGCGTAACTGCGCCGATCAGCGCCGGTGGCCTGGGCTTTACGCACAAATGGAACATGGGCTGGATGCACGACACGCTGAGCTACATGCAGCGCGATCCGGCCGAGCGGGCGCAGCACTACAGCCAGCTCACCTTCGGTCTGGTCTACGCGTTCTCCGAACGCTTCGTGCTGCCGATCTCGCATGACGAAGTGGTGCATAGCAGCGGTGGTCTGCTCGGTCAGATGCCAGGCGACGACTGGCGACGCTTCGCCAACCTGCGCGCCTATCTGGCACTGATGTGGGCGCATCCGGGCGACAAATTGCTGTTCATGGGTGCCGAATTCGGCCAGTGGAAGGATTGGAATCACGACCAATCGCTGGACTGGCATCTGCTCGATGGCGCGCCGCATCGCGGCGTGCAGCAACTCGTGGGCGATCTCAACGCCACATTGCGTCGCGTTCCGGCCTTGTACCGCGGCACGCATCGCGCCGACGGCTTCGACTGGAGCGTGGCAGACGATGCGCGCAACAGCGTGCTGGCCTTCATCCGCCACGATCCCGAGGGCGGCGCTCCACTTCTGGCGGTGAGCAACCTCACCCCGCAACCGCATCACGACTATCGCGTGGGCGTGCCACGTGCCGGCAGCTGGCGCGAAATTCTTAACACCGACAGTGCCCGTTACGGCGGCAGCAATCTCGGCAACAGCGGGCGCCTTGCGACCGAGCCGATGGGCATGCACGGGCACGCACAACGCCTGCGCCTGACCTTGCTGCCGCTGGCCACGATCTATCTGCAAGCGGAGAAATAACATGAACGAGCGCAACGACACCACGCCGGCATGGGGCGCATGGCCGGCGGATGAAGGACAGGTGCGCTTTGCGCTCTGGGCACCGGATGCCAAGGGCGTGGATGTGGTGTTCGACGACGGCGCGCGTCGCGCGCTGCAAGCCGGGCAGGATGGCTTCTTCACTGCGCTGATCGACTGCGCGTCAGATGCGCGCTATCGCTACAGCATCGATGGCGGTGATCCGGTGCCGGATCCGGCCTCGCGCTGGCAGCCCGAGGGCGTGCATGGCCCCAGCGCCGTGCAGCGCAGCGATGGCTACGCCTGGCAGAACACCCAATGGCAGGGACGGCGGTGGGACGAGGCGGTGATCTACGAACTGCATGTAGGCACCTGCGGCGGCTACGCCGGTGTGCAGGCGCAATTGCCGCACCTGGCGGCGATGGGCATCACCGTGATCGAGCTGATGCCGTTGAGCGCGTTTCCGGGTGCGCACAACTGGGGCTACGACGGCGTGCTGCCGTACGCACCGGTGGAAGCCTATGGCACGCCCGAAGAATTGAAGGCGTTGATCGACGCCGCGCATGGGCATGGCCTGATGGTGTTGCTGGATGTGGTCTACAACCACTTCGGCCCGGACGGCAATTATCTGCATAGCTATGCCAGCCCATTCTTCAACGAAGACAAGCCCACCCCGTGGGGTGCGGCGATCGATTTCCGCAAACCGCAGGTGCAGCGTTACTTCCTCGACAACGCGCTGATGTGGTTGCACGAATACGGTTTCGATGGCCTGCGTCTGGATGCGGTGCATGCGATCAGCCCGAACGCCTTCCTGGATACCTTGCGCGAGACCGTGCAGGCCAGTCTGCCGGCCGGCCGGCATGTGCATCTGGTGCTTGAGAACGAATTCAACCAGGCCTCACAGCTGCAACGCGGTTACACCGCACAGTGGGACGACGACTTCCACAACGCCTTGCATGTGCTGCTGACCGGCGAGGAAGAAGGCTATTACGCCGCGTTCGCCGATCAACCCACCCATCATCTGGCGCGCGTGCTCGGCGAAGGCTTCGCGTATCAAGGCCAGCCGGATCCGCGTGGACATGTGCGCGGCGAGCCGAGTGGTGCATTGCCGCCACACAAGTTTGTGATCTTTGCGCAGAACCACGACCAGATCGGCAACCGTGCACGTGGCGAGCGTTTGAGCGTGCTGGTATCGCAGCAACGCTTGCGCGCCGCGCTGGCACTGACGGCGCTGACGCCGATGATTCCGCTGTTTTTCATGGGCGAACCGTGGGGCGCCACGCAGCCGTTCCTGTTCTTCACCGACTTCGGCCCGCCGTTGGACGATGCGGTGCGCGAAGGCCGTCGTCGCGAATTTGCGCACTTCGCCGCGTTCGCCGACGAAGCGCAGCGCGCCACCATTCCCGATCCGAACAGCCACGAAACCTTCGCGGCCTCGCGTTCGCCGATCGAAGACGCTGCGCACGGTGAAGGTGCGCAGTGGACAGCGTGGTTCAGGGCGCTGTTGGGCGTGCGTCGCCAGTGGTTGGTGCCTGGTCTTGCGCAAGCGCGCGCCGTGGGTGCCAACGTGCTGGCCGAAGGCGCAGTGACCGCCAGTTGGGAGTTGCCGAGTGGGGTGTGGCATATCGCTTTCAATGTGGGCAGCGCGGCGGTGCCGATGCCGCCACTTCGCGGACATGTGGCGCATACCGAAAATGTTGCTGCCGATGCGCAGGAATTGCCGGTCGATGGCTTCATCGCCTGGCACGAGGCGCGCGCATGAGTAAGCGCGATCTGAGCAGGGCGGATCTGCACACGCTGGCCGCAGCGGCCGGGGTGATGGTGGATTGGGTGGATGCCAGCGACCAGCCGCGGCAGGTGTCCGAGCAGTCGCTGCATGCGGTGCTCACTGCGCTGGAGTTGCCTGCCGCCACCGCCGCGCAATGCGAAGACAGCCTGCGCCGCTGCAAGGCGCAAGCCACCGAGCCGGCACCGCTGCTGACCGTGCAAGTGAGTGGGTTGTTGCCGGTGTCTGTTGCCGCCAATGCCAGCGGCCGTTGGGTGCACGACAGCGGCGCCAGCTTAGAAGCGCGTGTGGATGCGCAAGGAAATGTGCGCGCACCACAACGGTTCGGTTATTGGACGCTGCAGATCGGCACGCTGACGCAGCAAGTCGCAGTCGCACCGCAACGCTGCTTCAGCGTGGCCGATGCGTGCGTAGAGCCTGCACCGCGTGCCTGGGGCATGGCGCTGCAGGTGTATTCGGCGCGCAGCATCGACGATGCCGGCATCGGCGACGCATCGGGCACGGTGGAATGGGTGCGGCATTCCGCACTGTCCGGTGCCGATGCATTGGCACTGAGTCCGGTACATGCCTCGCGCCCGGTTACCAGCGGCTACAGCCCGTATTCGCCCAGCGACCGGCGCTTTCTGGATCCTTTGCATGCCGCACCGGTGCGCGTGCTGGGTGAGCTCGCATTGGATGCGATCAACGAAGTGCCTGGGCTGCGCGAGCGCTTGGATACGTTGCACAACACAGCTTTGATCGATTGGCCGGCGTCCGCGCAGGCCAAGTGGCAATTGCTGCGTCATCTGTACACACGTGTCGCACCGGATCACGCCGATCTGGTCGCGTTTCGCACCCAGGGCGGCGATGCGCTGGAGGGCTTTGCGCGCTTTGCTGCGCAGGATTTCGGCGACAGCCATCCGCAGTTGCATGTGTTCACGCAGTGGCTGGCGGCGCGCAGTTGGTCCGATGCACAACGCGAGGCGCACGAGCGCGGCATGAAGATTGGCTTGATCGCGGATCTGGCCGTGGGCTTCGACCCGAATGGTGCCGAGGCTGCGGCTGCCGCAGACACCGTGTTGCGTGGCCTGGTGCTGGGCGCACCGCCGGATGCCTTCAATGCCGATGGTCAGCATTGGGGCATCGGTGCGTATTCGCCCACCGCGTTGCGGCGAAGCGGCTATGCGCCGTATATCGCACTGCTGCGCGCGGTGCTGCGCGATCGCGGCGGCATTCGCATCGACCATATTCTGGGATTGCTACGGCTATGGGTGGTGCCGGAAGGTGCCAGCTCCAACGAAGGCGCATATCTTGCCTATCCGCTGCACGATCTGCTCAATCTGCTTGCGCTGGAATCGTGGCGGCATCGGGCGATCGTGATCGGCGAAGACCTGGGCGTGGTGCCGCCCGGCATCCGTGAAGAATTATCGCGGCGCGGGGTGATGGGGATCGATGTGTTGATGTTCACCCGCGACGAAAACGGTGCCTTCGTGTCACCGGCGTTGTGGCGGCCGGATGCGGTGGCCACCACCACCACGCACGATCTGCCCACCTTGACCGGCTGGCGCGAAAGCCGCGATATCGACTGGCGACGCAAGCTGGAACTGATCAAGCCCGCGCAAGCGAGCGACGATGCCAAGGCACGCAGCAAGGATCTTGCACGTCTGGATGCGGCGGTCGAACACGCCGGGCTGACCAGCGCCGATGATCCGCTGCTGGGCGCGCTGTGCTTCACCGCCACCAGCGTGTCGCCACTGGCCCTGCTGCCGGCCGAAGACGCGCTGGCGCTGGAAGAACAACCCAATCTGCCAGGCACCGTCGAGGTTCATCCCAATTGGCGCCGACGCCTGCCCGATCCCTTGCCGCATGCGCGCCTGATTACTGCGCTGCAGGGCTTTGCCGAGGCGCGTCGCGTCGCGGCCGTTTCGGAACCGCATCTATGATCGCCCTTCGCGCCACCGCCCGCCTGCAACTGCATGTCGGCTTCACCCTGCACGATGCGCTCGCGCAGGTGCCGTATTACGCCGGCCTCGGCATCAGCCATCTGTACCTGTCGCCGATCGGCACTGCGGTGCCGGGCTCCACGCATGGTTACGACAACATCGACCCGACCGTGGTCAATCCCGAACTCGGCGGCGAAGACGCGCTGGTCGCGTTGTCGCAGGCTGCGCGCGAACACGGTATGGGCTTGATCGCCGATATCGTGCCCAACCATATGGCCGCGCATGCACACAACGCATGGTGGTGGGATGTGCTGCGCAACGGCCGCAGCGCCAAGCATGCCGACTGGTTCGATATCGATTGGCGTGCCCCTGGGCGCGACGGCAAGTTGTGGCTGGCGGTGCTGGATCGCCCGTATGCCACCGCACTGGCCGAAGGCCTGATCACGCTGGTGGTCGAAGACGATGGCAGCGCGGCGTTGGCGCATTACGACCAGCGTTACCCGATCCGTGCGCAGACGCTGGAAGTGCCGGAAACATCCGCACGTGCGCAGTGGTTGCGCCACTACAACGACGGCGCCAAACGCGGCGATGGCCGCCTGCACAAGCTGATCGAACGGCAGCCGTATCGCTTGAACTGGTGGCGCGTGGGCAACGACATGCTCAACTATCGCCGCTTCTTCGATATCACTTCGCTGGTGGCGTTGCGGGTGGAACTGCCAGTGGTGTTCGATGCGGTGCATGCGTTGCCGCTGCGTTTGGTGGCCGAGGGCCATCTGGATGGGTTGCGCATCGACCATGTGGACGGGCTCACCGACCCCACCGGCTACGTGCGCAAGCTGCGCAGCCGGCTGGATGCGGCCGGCCGCCAGCGCGGGCTCAAGCCCGGCACGCTGGGTCTATATCTGGAAAAGATCCTCGCGCCCGGCGAAGCCTTGCCGGCCGACTGGCCCTGCGATGGCACCACCGGTTACGACTTCATGGACCAGGTCGGCGGTGTGCTGCACGCTGCGGCCGGCTTCAAGCCATTGGCGCGTGCCTGGCAGAAGGTGAGCGGACGTAGTGGCGATTTCGCCCAGGAAGAACGCGCCGCACGCGACGAGATCCTGCGTGGCCCGCTGCAGACCGAATTCAATCGCGCTGTCGGCGCACTTTCGGCATTGGCGCGGCTGGATCCGCCGACGCGCGAGTTCAGCCCGCAGATGCTGGCGCGCGGCCTGTGCGTGTTGCTGCGCTGGTTTCCGGTGTACCGCACCTACGCCGGTGCCAAGGGCGTGACCGGCAGCGAAGCCGAGCGTCTGCGCGCCACCGCCGCGCGTGCCCGCGAGGGCATGCCGGAGTCGATTGTTGCGGCAGTCAATGCGGTCGAGCGTTGGTTGCTCGACGATGCCGGCGCCGACCGCGCGCAGATCGCCCTGCGCCGCATCCTGCGTCGTCGCGTGGAGCAGTTGTCCGCACCGCTCAATGCCAAGTCGGTGGAAGACACCGCGTTCTATCGGCACGGCGTGCTGCTGTCGCGCAACGAAGTCGGTAGCCATCCAACCCACTTCGTCAACGAAGCCGCCGAGTTCCATGCGCAGAATCAAGAGCGCGCCAAACAGTTCCCACGCGCGCTGCTGGCCACCGCCACGCACGACCACAAGCGCGGCGAAGACCTGCGTATGCGGCTGGCGGTGCTGTCCGAGAAACCGCGCTGGTGGATCGCGCAAAGCACCCAGTTCGATGCGTTGACCGAGGCACTGGAATCGCCCGCAGTGGCCGGCGGCGACCGGCAGATGCTCTGGCAGACACTGGTGGCCGCTTGGCCGATCGGCCTGGGCGCCGACCAGACCGAGCTGCTGGCAGAGTATGCCGAGCGCATTACGCAATGGCTGCTCAAGGCGGTGCGCGAAGCCAAGCTGCACACCAGCTGGACCGACGGCTCGCCCGCTTACGAACAGGCCGTGCAAGCCACCGTGGAGCAGGTGCTGTGCAGCCGCGCCGGGCTGCCGCTGCGGCGTGCGCTGCTGCGCGCCAGCAACCACATCGCCGCGGCCGGCGCGCGCAATGCGCTGGTGCAAACTACGTTGCGCCTGACCGTGCCGGGCGTGCCCGATCTTTACCAGGGCACTGAAGGCTGGGATCTGTCGTTGGTGGATCCGGACAACCGCCGCCCGGTCGATTACGCGCAGCGTCAACAATGGCTGGAGCAGGCGCGCGACTGGAACACGCTGCTGCGCAGCTGGCGCGATGGCGCAGTCAAGGCGCGTCTCACCGCCATCCTGTTGCAGCTGCGTGCCGAACAGCCGGCGTTGTTTGCGCAGGGCGACTATCAGCCGCTCAACGTGGCGGCCGGTGGCGATGCGCAGGTGTTGGCATTCCGTCGTCAGCATCGCGGCCAGTCGCTGGTGGTGGCAGTCACGCGACTAGGTGCTGGTGAGGAGACCGAAGGCGATCTGCCGCTGCTGGTGCCGCCGGCGCGCTGGGGTCAGGCGGGGTTGGCATTGCCGCAGGGTACATACCGTAATGTGCTCGATGGCAGCACCTTGCAACCGCAGCAAGGGCGCGTGGCGCTATCGGCGCTGTTTGCACGCGCGCCGGTGGCAGTGTTGACGACCCCCTAAGAGAACGTACGCAATGAACGACACGGAACGGCAGGCGCGACTTCGCCGGTTGGCACAACAGATCTGGGAGGCCGAAGGTCGCCCGGACGGGCATGCTGCCCGTCATTGGGCCATGGCCGAGCGCCTGGTGGACGCCGAAGAACGCGCCGCCGAACAGGCCAACCCGCCAATCACTGCACGTCAATAACGGTGCCTCTGTCACCTTGCATGGTTCACCCTGCCGGCTACGTCATGCAGGGCTGAACATGCGCCCGCATGCACCCGCATTCGCTCAGTTGTTTTGAATTCACCGTTTTCAGGAGTTACCGATGGCCACCCGTAAGTTCACTCAACGCTCGCGCATCCGCGTAGGCCGTCCCAATCCGCTTGGCGCCACCTGGGATGGATTAGGCGTCAACTTCGCGTTGTACTCGCGCAACGCCACCCGCGTGGAACTGTGTCTGTTCGACGAGCGTGGCCGCGAGCAGGAGCGTCTGGCGCTGCCCGAATACACCGATGAGGTCTGGCACGGTTATCTGCCCGACGCACGCCCCGGCCAGCTGTACGGTTATCGCGTGCACGGGCCATACGCGCCGGAGGCCGGTCATCGCTTCAACCACAACAAACTGCTGCTGGACCCGTACGCCAAGCAGATCGTCGGCGAGCTCAAGTGGGCGCCGCATCTGTTCGGTTACACCATCGGCCATCGCGACAAGGATCTGAGCTTCGATCGACGCGACAGTGCCGCGTTCATGCCCAAATCCGCAGTGATCGACCCGGCGTTCACGTGGGGCCAGGACCGCCCGCCGCAGACGCCGTGGAACCGCACGGTGATTTACGAAGCGCACCTGCGCGGGCTGAGCATGTTGCACCCGGCGGTGCCGCCGGAAGATCGCGGCACATTCTCGGCCTTGAAGACCGGCGAGCTGATCGATCACATCAGCTCACTTGGCGTCACCGCGGTGGAATTGTTGCCGGTGCACGCTTTTGTCGACGATCAATATCTGCTGGAAAAAGGTCTGCGCAATTACTGGGGCTACAACACCCTGGGCTTCTTCGCACCGCAGGCGCGTTACATGTCCACGCGCACCGTGGCCGAGTTCAAGCAGATGGTCGCGCGCCTGCATCACGCCGGGCTGGAAGTGCTGCTGGACGTGGTCTACAATCACACCGCCGAAGGCAACGAACTCGGTCCCACGCTGTCGTTCAAGGGTATCGACAACGCCAGCTACTACCGTCTGGCCGACGATCGCCGCTTCTACATCAACGACACCGGCACCGGCAACACCTTTGATCTCACTAACGTTGGCGCGCTGCGCATGGTGATGGATTCGCTGCGTTACTGGGTGCAGGAAATGCACGTCGACGGCTTCCGCTTCGATCTGGCCAGCATCCTTGGCCGCGAGCGCTATGGCTTCGACCCGTCGGGCAGCTTTCTCGATGCAGCACGCCAGGATCCGGTGTTGAGCCAGACCAAGTTGATCGCCGAGCCGTGGGATATTGGCCCGGGCGGTTACCAGGTTGGCAATTTCCCGCCGGGCTGGGTGGAATGGAACGACAAGTTCCGCGACAACGTGCGCGCGTTCTGGCGCGGCGACGGTGGCCAGCTGGCCGAGTTGGCAACGCGTCTGACCGGCTCGGCCGATCTGTTCAATCACAGCGGCCGCCGCCCCACCGCATCGGTCAATTTCGTCACCGCGCACGATGGTTTCACCTTGCGCGATCTGGTCAGTTACGAAGGCAAGCACAACTTTGCCAACGGCGAAGAGGGCAGGGACGGTAGCGACCACAATATTTCGGCCAATTACGGTGTCGAAGGCGACACCAACGACCCGACCATTACGCAGCTGCGCCGTCAGCAGATGCGCAATCTGCTCGCCACGTTGTTTCTGTCGCAAGGCACACCGATGCTGCTGGCCGGCGATGAGTTCGGCCACAGCCAGAACGGCAACAACAACGCGTATTGCCAGGACAACGAACTGACCTGGATCGACTGGACGGCCGCCACCAAGGCCCCCGCCGCCGATCAAGCCGCGTTCGTGCGGCGGCTGATCCGCATCCGTCAGCGTTATCCGCTGCTGCATCGCGCACGTTTCTTCGATGGCAAGTTCGATGAGGCACTCGGTCTGCGCGATCTCACCTGGCTGGCGCCCAATGGCCACCAGATGGACGAAGCCGGTTGGCACGACCCGGAAGCGCGCGCGCTGATGCTGCGCCTGGACGGTCGCTCGCCGACCACCGGCCTGCGCGAAATCGCCGCCAACGTCACCTTGTTGATGCTGATCAATGCTGCCTCCACCAGCGTATCGTTCACGCTGCCGGCGATGCACGACGAACATTGGCGCGTGCTGGTCGACACCGCACGTCATGGTGGCCGCGTGGTGGCGGGTGGCAGCGAATGGAAGGCGCCTGCGCATTCGTTGACCTTGTTGGCCGTGGAGCGCGACCGCATCGCCAGCAGTGCGCGCATCGTCTCCGAGGGCGCACGTTGATGGCAGGAGCGCACGGATGGATGTGTTGTTGGCAGGGGCGACCGGTCTGGTCGGCAAACATGTCTTGCAACAACTACTGGCCGATGCGCGCTGCACCGGCGTGGTCGCGCTGACACGTCGGTCACTGCCGCAGATCCATCCCAAGCTGTGCAACCAGGTGATCGACTTCGATCGCCTGGACAGTTGGACGGTACCGCGCATGGAAACGGCCATTTGCGCCCTGGGCAGCACCATGAAACAGGCCGGCTCGCGCGAAGCGTTTTACCGCATCGATCACGATTACCCGATGGCACTGGCACGCGCGGCCTGCGCGCAAGGCACCTCGGTCTTCGTGCTGAATTCTGCGGCCGGTGCCAATGCGCACTCGCGCATTTTCTACAACCGCGTCAAAGGAGAACTGGAACGCGACCTGCGTGCAGTCGGCTTCCCCTCGCTCACCTTCGTACGCCCCGGTTTGATCGGTGGCGAACGCGAAGAGCGCCGCAGCGGCGAACATATCGCAGGAATCGTGCTGGGCGAACTGGGCCCGATCCTGCCACCGCGCTATCGCATCAACCCGGCCGAGCGGATTGCTGCGGCGATGGTGAGTGCTGCGCTGGCGCCCGTGCGTGGCGAGCATAGTGTTGAGGCGGCGGAGTTGGTGGGTTAGCGCTAGGCGTCTGCCTAGGTCAGGATAACGCCAAGAGGACAATGGTCTCGCCAGACTCGTAGTCGTAGCAAATCCCAACGAGTCCGTTTGAAATCGGGGTGCTTTGCTGAGATGCAGCGGAGCCCTGGTTCCTGATAACCTTGCTTTGTCCGCGACAGGTTCGCCAAAGGGAAACGGGCTATGCATTTGTTGATGAAAGGGACTTTGGTTTTGTTGGTTGGCGCATTGTGCAGTTGCACCGCGCCTGCCGGCAGCGCTGGAAAAGAGCCGCAAGCGCCAACAGCGCCTTTAGAGCCTGTTCAAAGTCTTCTAAGCAGCAACGCCAGGAATGCCAGGTGGATCATCTGCAAGCTGGTGTTGAGCTGACGCTCGCAGTTTTTCCATAGCCTTCGGTTCTTCTCTAACCATGC
>NZ_MDEJ01000060.1 GCF_002940065.1 Xanthomonas populi | reverse complement strand
TGGAGCGATTACGCACACTGCCCGAACACGTCTACAACCAGATGGTCATGGGCTGAAAAACGTGGGGATACCTCAGATGCAGCACCGCATTTTCCACCAGCGGCTGCAGCACCAGGGGCGGCATCGGCAACTCCCACGGCAATGGCTCCTGGCGGTGCCAGCGCACCTGAAGGCGTTCGCCCAAGCGCAGCGATTCGATCGCCAGATAGCGCTCGGCCAGTTCGCATTCGGCACGCAAGGTGGACAGGCCTTCGCCGGCACCGAGCGCGGCGCGGAACAGATCCGACAGATCCAGCACCGCCTGCTCGGCCACTACCGGGTCGCGCCGCAACAGGCTGGCAATGAGATTCATGCTGTTGAACAGGAAATGCGGGCGGATGCGCGCCTGCAAGGCATCGGCCTGCGCGCGCGCATTGGCCTGCACCTGCGCTTCCCAGCGGTCGCTGACATAGAAATAGCGCAGCGCCAGCGCGGTGATCAGCACCACCGTGGCCGCGCTGCCGAGGGTGAAACGCCAGAAACCCACCAGCGGCCCCAACGGCGCCTGCCCGAGGACCGAATACAGCCCGTGCACGATGCCGGCGCCGAGCATTGCCACGACGGCGGCGATCGATAGCGCAGTCAAGCCGCCCAGCTTGGGCGACAACCGCGACAGGCTGGGCTGTAACACGCACAGCAGCACGGTGACCGCCAGCGCCAGCCACAACGCCAGACCGCTGGCCGACACGAAGCGCGACAGCGTGATGCTGCGCGCCGCGCCGGCATCGGGCACCAGCGTCACCACCAGCACCACCAGTTCGGCCAGCCCCAGCATCGCGCCCAATCGCGGTAGCCGGCACAGGTCCGGCATCCATGCGATCTGTGGCGCGCGCGGGGCCATGGACTCAGGCGGCGGTGAAGCGCGCCTGCATCCAGTTGCGCAGCGCCTCGATCTCTTCCAGACAGACCTGATGGCCCATCGGGTAGGTCTGCCATTGCAGTGCGAAGCCGAGCGTGCGCAAGGTCTGCGCGCTCTGCTCGCCGGCACCGAACGGCACCACCGGGTCGGCGGTTCCATGCGCCATGAACAACGGTTGGCGGGTGGCGGCCGGCTGCAACTGGCTGGCGGCGGCGACCGGGTCCGGCAGATAGGTCGACAGGGCGATCAGCCCGGCCAGCGGCACACTGCGCTGCAAACCGACCGCCAGGGTCACTGCGCCGCCTTGCGAGAACCCGGCCAGCAGCATGCGCTCTGGCGCGATGCCACGGGTCTGCTCATGGGCGATCAATGCTTCGATTTGGGCCACCGATTCGGCAATGCCGGCCTTGTCGGCGCGCTGGGCGAAATCCATGCTCACGATGTCGTACCAGCCGCGCATGCGCACGCCGTTGTTGATGGTGATCGGGCGGATCGGCGCATGCGGAAACACGAAGCGCAACGCAGGCCAGTGCGGGCGCACCAGTTCCGGCACCATCGGGGCGAAATCGCTGCCATCGGCACCCAGGCCGTGCAGCCACAGCACGGTCCATTGCGGGTTCGGTCCGGTCTCGCGTTCAATCACTTCCAACATTGTCCAGCTCCGCTTGCGGGCTGGGCATTATGCCTTGCGCCCCGATCGGTGTCGGCACGCATGGCGTGGCTTGCTCGGCGCGCCATACATGGCGCGACATACGCGGATCGTCGCGCGCAGCTTGCCGCGCTCAGATCAGCGACGGCTCCAGCGCGGCTGCGCGGCGCAGTTCCGCCGCGCGCACCAGCACCTTGGGCGGGTCGAGTTCTTCAGGGATGCAGAAGATGCCGGCCCGACGCAGGTCCAGACCGGTACGACGCAGTGAGGTCAGTGCCACCACCGGGATGGACAACGCCATACCGATGATCACCGGCGCCATCCAGGCCGCCAGCGACGGCGAGACCGTGTAGGCCATCGCGCCCATAAACAGACCGAATACGGTCAGCCCGCCATAGCTGCGCAACAGCGCTGGCCACGCCAGCTTGCCGTCGTCGCGCACCTGTGCGTCCCAACCCGAATCCTTGCCGGCCAGCACCTCGAACACGCCGCGCGACTGCAGATACATCACCACCGGCGCCATCAGGGCCGCCAACACGGTTTCCAGCAGAATGCTCAGCATGGCGCGCACCGCACCGCCGCAGGCGCGCAGTTCGCGCGGGTTGAGCAGCAGCGCGATGTAGCCCAGCAGCTTGGGCGCAAGCAGCACGAACATGGTGCAGGCGAAGATCCAGATCGCGTTGCCTTCGCTGCTGCCGTGCCAATAGCGTGCCGGCGAGAATGGCAGGCCATGGGCCAGGTCGATGCCTGCCCCGGCCAGCGGAATGCCGATGCCGATCAGCATCAACATGCCCCACATCGGCGCGGTGAAGTAATGGCCGATGCCGATCATCATGTGCATGCGGCTGATCCAGTGCAGGCCCTTGGCACCGACGACTTTTGCATGTTGAAGGTTGCCCTGGCACCAGCGCCGGTCGCGGATCAGCAGGTCGGTCAGCGTGGGCGGGCCTTCTTCGTAGCTGCCCTGCAGGTACGGCACCATGTGCATGGCCCAGCCGCCACGCCGCATCAGCGCCGCTTCGACAAAATCGTGGCTGAGCACATGCCCGCCGAACGGCTTGCGCCCGCGCAGTGCCGGCAGGCCGGCGTGATCGGCGAATGCCTGGGTGCGGATGATCGCGTTATGGCCCCAGTAATTGCTCTCGGCGCCATGCCACCAGGCCACGCCGAAGGCGATGATCGGCCCGTACACCCGGCCACCGAACTGCTGCATGCGCGCGAACAGGGTCTGCCCGTTGACCACGGCCGGCAGGGTCTGGATCAGGCCCACATCCGGGTTGTTTTCCATGCCGGCGACCAGCCGCACGATGGTGTCGCCGGTCATCACGCTGTCGGCATCCAGGATCAGCATCTGCGGGTAGCTGCCGCCGAAACGACGCACCCAGTCGGCCACGTTGCCGGCCTTGCGCGCGGCGTTGTCGGCGCGGCGGCGATAGAAGATGCGCCCGTGCCCGTCGACGCGGTCGCACAGCTCGCTGTAGACAAGTTCTTCCGCAGCGCCGATGTGTTCGCGGGTGGTGTCGCTGAGCACGAAGAAGTCGAAATGTTCCAGCTGGCCGGTTTCGGCCACTGATTCGTAAATCGCCTGCAGGCCGGCCAGCAACCGGCGCGGGTCTTCGTTGTAGGTCGGCATCAGCAACGCGGTGCGCGTGTGCACTGTCGGCAGCGGCGCATCCGGGTCGATGCCGAGCTTGCGTCCGGCACCCGCCACCACGGTGACAAAGCCGGCCACTGCGCTGGCGAAGGACATCGCGATCCAGGCGAACAGCAGCACGAACAAGCCAAGCAGGCAGCCTTCCAGCACGCTGATGCCGCCGGGCCACAACACGCTCAGCATCACCCACACCGCCACGGCGGTAGTGGCAAAGGTGCCGCCGATCAGATAGAAACGCCGCACGCCGATGCCAACTGGCGCGGTGCGCTGATGCGGTACCTGCAGGCGACCTTCGCGCAGCTTTTGTTGGGGCATCGCCAGCGGCGCTTCGGGCGGCAGCGTGGGCTGGCCGGCGTCGAGGGCGGAGATGGTGGGGAATTCAGTCGGTGCGGGGGAAAGGGTCACAGTGCCGTCCATCAAGGCTGCCAGTCGCGCAAAGGCGACAGTGCGGGCTGAAACGGGAGATCCATCGCAGCTACGTAAAACGAGGTTGTCACGCGCACAGTATCGTGGGCGAGTCCGACGGTGTGCGACCACGTCGCAGGTTTGGCAGCTCTAAGACCACTCCGATGCACACGCTCTCCTGACTGCAACTTCACGTCGCGGCTCATCCTAAAGAATCGATCGTTAAGGAAGCGAAGGGCGCTTTGCTGTCGTCTTCGCCCCACCCGACGAGGACAGCGCGGCAGACTACGCCGCAGCGACCGAACACAACCCCAACAGATTGCAGCCTGGCGCGCGCGCTGTCATCGGCGGCGAACCACGCTGTCGTGTAAGACAACCGCAAGTGGTGTGCCAGGAAGTGCAATCGGTTGCATCGACAGCTGGCTCAAT
Organism: Xanthomonas populi; assembly: GCF_002940065.1. Classification (GTDB taxonomy): domain Bacteria; phylum Pseudomonadota; class Gammaproteobacteria; order Xanthomonadales; family Xanthomonadaceae; genus Xanthomonas; species Xanthomonas populi. The sequence continues at coordinate 20,652 of NZ_MDEJ01000060.1, read as the reverse complement.
TAATCGGCTGCGCGTTGCCCTCGCCGCTCGCGGGACACGCCGGTGCATCCGTCCATGGAGGCTCCGTGGCGGCATCCACCAGACATGCACGTCGTGCACCTCTTGCAACCTTGCACACCGACACTCCCAACGGGTCCTTGCCCGCTCACCGTCGCGGGCTCTTGTGCGGCATGGATGCCGCATAAGAGCCTACATGTTTGATCCCAGCCATAAGAGGCCGGCGCGGTTTCATGCACCACCAGCACGCCGAGCGCGCCCTGGCGTGCGCATTCTTCGTACTTGTCGGTCCAGCGGCCGTAATAGGTCATGCCGGCGCCGTCGAAGGCGCCCGTGTCGGTTTCGAAATCCGGGGCGTTGATCAGCACTACCGCAATCTTGCCTTTCAACTCCACGCCCTTGAAGTCGTCCCAACCGCGCTCCGGCGCCTTGACGCCGTAGCAGACGAACACCAGCGGTGCGTTGGCGATGTCCACGCTGGACGAACCATCCAGCGTGGCGCGGATGGCGATTTGCTTGCCTTGGGTCAGCGTTTGCGGCTTACCGGCCTTCTGCAAAGCGATGGTCGGTGCGACGCAGCGGCACCGCCTGGGTCAACGCGCGCTTGCCGTCGGGTCAGATCGCCGCCCGACTGCAGACCGGCCGCAGCGCCGCCTGCGAACAAGCGCAGGATCACATCGTCGAAGGTCTTGCGATTGCGCAGCCCGGTCAGCGCATCGCGCTGGGCATCGCCGAGCAGGCTGCTGTCATTCTGCAAGAAGCGCGCAAAGCCCGGCAGCATTGCTTGCTCGGCGGGGCCGGGAGCGCACACGCCCCCACCCGCAAACAGGTGCGGATGCCGCGCGCTTCCAGCATCGGGTAGACCAGCAGCGCACGGCCGCTTTCTCTGAAATTGCATCACCTCGCCCGGCCCACGCGCGTTGGCCAATTGCTGACGCATCTGCACGCTGTGGATGTCGGCCACCTTCAACGACAGCCGGCCGTCGTCGCGCAGCCGGGTTTCGGCCATGCTGCGGTGGTCCGGGGCCAAGCGCAGCGCAGGGATAGTTCTTCGAACGCGCAGACCTCGCGCACGGTGCGCAGCAGGCTCAGATCGAGCAGATTGGCATCGCCAATGACGGTCAGATCCACCATCCGTTCCAGCAGCGGTTCATTGGTCATCGCCGCGCCATCCGTGTACGGACGCAAGCCCGCAGCACCGCTGGCGGTACGCAGACAGCCAGCTCGGGCTGCAACGCACTGGCATTACGACGATCACCGGCAGCTTCGAAGTGGGGTCATCGGCGCTATTCAGGCGACCTTGAGGCCGCTACCCAGTCACGCTCAGCGCGCGGCCAGCCAGCGTGGGGCGGCTGTGTGCGGCTCTGCTGGATGCGCCCAGACACCCTGCTGCGCTCAGGGCAGCGCCGATTCCAGTGCGTCTTCGCCCGGCGTGTGCGCCTGCATCAGCCGCCGGCTGCTGGCGTTCAAGCCTGTGACCTGCACCTCCAGCCCGTGGTGACGCAGGCGCTGCACCACTTTTTCCAGCGCCGCCACGGCGGTGATATCCCAGAAATGCGCGCCGCTTACGTCGATGAGCACTGTGCGGCCCGGTACCTGGCGTGCATCGAAAGCATCGACGAACACGTCGGCCGAGGCGAAGAACACCTGCCCGCGCACTCTGTAAGTGCGCACGCCGTTGTCGTCGTCCCTGTGGGCGATCTGCAGCAGCCCGGCCACCTTGAAGGTGAAGAATACCCCGCTCAGCACCACACCCACCGCCACGCCTGCGGCCAGGTTGTGGGTGAGCAAGGTCACCGCCACGGTGGCCACCATCACTACGCTGGACGTGCGCGGATGGGTCAGCACGGTGCGCAGCGAGCGCCAGTCGAAGGTCTCGGCCGAGACCATCACCATGATCGCCACCAACGCCACCTGCGACACCCACGGCTTGAGCGCCACCATCAGGATCAGCAGGAACACGCCGGCAAACAACGTCGACAGGCGCCCGCGCCCGCCGTATTTCACGTTACCCACGGTCTGCCCGATCATGCCGCAGCCAGCAATGCCTCCGAACAGGCTTGCCGCTGCATTTGCGATGCCCAGCCCGGTGCATTCGCGGTTCTTGTTGCTCGGGGTGTCGGTGAGTTCGTCGACCACACGCGCGGTCATCAGCGATTCGAGCAGGCCCACCATTGCGATGGCCAGAGCCGGCAAGGCGATGATGCGCAAGGTCTCCAGCGTCAGCGGCACCGCTGGCCATTGCAGGAATGGCAGCGCGTTCGGCAGCTTGCCCAGATCGGCCACGGTCTTCAGCGGTAGGTGCAAAGCCGTGCTTGCAACGGTCAGCAGCAGGATGCACAGCAACGGCGAGGGAATCGCCGACACGCCCGGCAGGCGCAGCCGTGGCAGGCCGTAGATGATCGCCAGACCCACGCCCAGCATCGCCCAGGTGATCAGGTTGGCGCCGTGCAGATGCGGCAGCTGCGCGACGAAGATCAGCACCGCCAACGCGTTGACGAAACCGGTGCGCACAGAACTGCTGACAAAACGCATCAGCACACCTAGCCGCAACAAGCCGAACAGGATCTGCACCGCACCGGCCAGCAACCCAGCCGCCAGCAGATACGGCAACCCGTGCGTGGCCACCAGCGGTGCAGCAACCAGTGCAACGGAGCCGGCCGCAGCCGAAATCATCGCCGGGCGCCCACCACAAAACGCAATGACAATGCCGATCACGAAGGACGCAAACAGCCCAACCTGCGGATCAACGCCGGCCACGAAGGCGAACGCGATCACTTCGGGAATCAAGGCAAACGTTGCGACCGCACCGGCCATCAGTTCGTGCGCGGGTGAGGCGCGCCATTGCGCCAATTCGGCACGCAACAAGGACATTGGAAGACACTCCGGGAACAGATAAGGACAGCCTGCGGACACTGCGCAGGGGCAATAGTGTGCGGGAAAGCGACTCCGCCCGCAGCCTGCGCGTGATCGGTGCGGCAATGCGATTTTCTGTGGCCGGGATCACGCCACACAAAACGGCTGCCGACCAAGATGCCCCCCCTCACCGCGCCCGACTGTCGGGCTCGGTTCTCCAGAGAGATCACCATGTCCTTTTTCAGGGCTGCAAGTAGGCTCGCACTGGCCACGGCGCTGGCCGCTACGCCGACTTTCAGCTATTCCATCAGCAACGACAAGATTGTCGAGGACAACGGCAAGGTGGTCCAGCTCAAGGGTGTCAACGTGTTCGGCTTCGAGACCGGTAACCATGTCATCCATGGTCTGTGGGCGCGCAAAAGGTGATCAACGCATTCAACGCCCGCGGCATCTACGTGCTGCTGGATCACCACACACCCGATTGCGGCGCTATTTCCGAGCGCTGGTACATCAGCGCGTATTCCGAAGCGAAGTGGCTGGACGACCTGCGTTTTGTCGCCAACCGCTACAAGAACGTGCCGAGCGTGATCGGCGGGGATCTGAAGAACGAACCGCACGGCGCGGCCACCTGGGGCACCGGCAACGCAGCCACCGACTGGAACAAGGCGGCCGAGCGCGGTTCGGCTGCCGTGCTGGCGGTGGCGCCCAAGTGGATCATCGCGGTGGAAGGCATCACCGACAACCCGGTCTGCTCGACCAATGGCGGCATCTTCTGGGGCGGCAATCTGCAGCCGCTGGCCTGCACCCCGCTGAACATTCCGGCCAACCGCCTGCTGCTGGCACCGCATGTGTACGGGCCGGACGTGTTCGTGCAGCCGTACTTCAACGACAGCAACTTCCCCAACAATATGCCCGCAATCTGGGAGCGTCACTTCGGCCAGTTTGCCGGCACGCATGCACTGCTACTGGGCGAATTCGGCGGCAAGTACGGCGAAGGCGATGCGCGCGACAAGGTGTGGCAGGACGCATTGGTGAAGTATCTGCGCAGCAAGGGCATCAACGAAGGCTTCTACTGGTCGTGGAACCCCAACAGCGGGGGCACCGGCGGCATCCTGCGCGACGACTGGACCAGCGTGCGCGAAGACAAGATGACCCTGCTGCGCACGCTGTGGGGCACGGTGAGTGGCACCACCCCGACGCCACCCCCGACTCCTACATCCACTGGCAGCTTCAGCACCAAGGTGATCGTGGACAGCCGCTGGAGCGGCGGCTCCTGCAACCGCGTGCAGGTCACCAACAGCGGCACCGGTAGCGGTAGCTGGTCGATCTCGCTGCCGGTCACCGGCACCTGGAATGTGACGTGGTCGCAGAGCGGCAGCACGCTCAAGGCCAGCGGCGTGGACTGCAATCGCACACTGGCAGCAGGTGCAACCGCCCAATTCGGCTTCTGCGCGGCGAGCTGAGTGCAGCAAGGCGCGCACGCAGTGCGTGTCCGCCGTTGCGTTGTGAGCTGCTGGCAGTTTGCGAGGTAAGGATGTGGCATCACGCAGTGATCGATTGATGGATGCTTATCGGCCGCAACCTGCCTGAAGGCAGCAGGCATTTGTAAAGTGCTGCTTTTGCGAGAGCGCCATCCTATCGATCGCACCGAGGTAGTTTCTATCTCGACGTCAAGTTTTGACTACGATGTGCACCTCAGTGCTTGAGGTGTGAGCAGCACCTTTACAGCGCTGCATTGCGCGCAGTGAACCCTTATCGATGCAATTGCATCGCTTATCACAAAATCAAGACGCGCAATGCCTGCTCCCGGTTGACGCAGTTTTACGGGTAGCCCGTCCCCTCATCGACCCTTTGGGCACCTTCTCCCGACGGGAGAGGGCAGTGCTGCCGCGCGGCCTGAATTACCGCGCGGCATCGCGCCCGGTGGTGGTTGTGTCGCTGCCGCGGCGGGCGCGTTTTGCGGCGTACATTGCTTCGTCCGCAGCGTGCATCAGGCTGGCGGCGTCGGCGTGGGCGCCGTGTTGCCAAGCGACGCCGATGCTGGACTGGATCGGCAGCTGTTGCTCACCGAACACTGCGCCTGCTTCAGCAGCGGTGCGAATACTTTCTGCCACTGCGGCGCATTCGGTCTGCGGGTCTTGCAGGTCGTCCAGTAACACCACGAATTCGTCGCCGGCCAGGCGTGCCACCAGATAACGGCTGCCGGCCGCTTGCTGCAGGCAGCGACCGAAGTCCACCAGCACTGCGTCGCCGGCGCGGTGACCATGTATGTCGTTGATGTGCTTGAAGCCGTCCAGGTCCAGGAACATCACGGCGACGGCGCGCTGCTGTTGCTGCGCCTGGGTCACGGCGATCTGCAACGCTTCGGACCAGGCATGGCGATTCGGCAAGCCGGTCAAGGCATCGCGGGTGGCGCGTTCGTGCATCAGCCGATGCAGCGTCTTGTGCGCGGTAACGTCGTGCGCCATCAGGAAGAACCCCTGCGCGTGCGTCGATGCGCTCTGCGTCTCGGGCACCAAGGTGATTTCCACATCGCGCGGGGTCGCGCCGCCAAACACCACGTGTTCGAAGCTGGCGCGTTGCCCGGCGATCACCTGCGCCAGCGCAGCGCGCGCGGCGGGGCTCAGATCTTCGCACAGCACTTGGGTGATGTGGCAGCCGACCAAGCTTGCCGGCTCCACGCCAAGCCAGTGGCGATGCGCCTCATTGGCGAACACGCAACGCTGCGCGGCATCGAACTGGCTGACCAGCGTCGGTGTGGCATCGCTGATCGCAAGCAAGCGCGCTTCGCTTTCGGCCAGGCGTTCTGCGGCGACATGGCGTTCGGTGACGTCCTGGATCTGCGAGACGAAATGCACCGGCGCACCGCTGCTGTCGCGCACCAGCGACACCGACAACTGCGCCCAGATCACCGCACCTTGCTGGCTGATGTAGCGCTTGGCCATGCTGTAACTGTCGCGCTTACCGTCGATCAGTTCCTGCACCAGGCGCAGATCCCTATCCAGATCGTCTGGATGGGTGATGGTCTGGAAGGTGGTGCGCAGCAACTGCTCGCGCGGATACCCCAGAATGCTGCACAGCGATGGGTTGACGTCGCGCCAGTCGCCTTCCAGCGAGACGATTGCCATGCCTTGCGGCGCAGTTTCGAACGCGCCGGTGAAGCGTTGGGCTGCCAGTTGCGCGGCGGCCTGTGCCTGCAACTCGGCAGTGACGTCGATGGCCATCGCCAGGTAGCCGGCCAGCCCTTGCAGCGCGTCATGGATGATGTTGAAGCACAGGCGCACCCGCCGCAGTCCGCCGTCCTTGCGCACCAAGGTCCAGATTTCTTCTGCGAGCACATCGCTTGCTGCAGCGGCAGCCAGCTTGATATACGAAGGCGGCGACAACGCAAGCGTGGCCATGTGCCGCTCGAGCTCGGCCGGCAGATGGAATTGCGCAGGGCAGGTGCCCAACACCTCGTCCGCCGCGTAGCCGAGCAGGCACTCGGCGCCGGGATTGAACAATTCGATGCGCCCGTTCGGGTCGAAGGCGATGATCGCCACGTCCTGCGAGGCGTCCACCAACGCCTGCAAGCGCGCGCGTTCGGCGGCCAGTGCAGCCGAGGCGTCGCGCGCCTGGGTGATGTCGTGCATCACGCACACCGCACCCAACGCAACGCCCTGGTCGCTGACCACCGGGTCGGCATTGCACAGCACGCTGCGCGCGGCCTGGCCGGCGGCACGGATCACCATCTCGGCATTGCGTACGTGCTCGCCGCGCCAGGCGCGCACCAGGGGAATCGCCTCGGTGGGCAGCAACGCGCTGCCGTCGGCGCTGTAGAGATCAAAATGTTGCGCCCATTGCGCGGGCGGCAACAGGCGCGGATCGGTGCCATGCCATTGCCGTGCGGCGTGATTGAACTCGTTCAGCAGACCATTGTTGTCGCAGGACACCACGCCGTCGGGCATGGCTTCCAGCAGCAGGCTCAGAGTCTGCCGTTGCGCCTGCGCAGCCAGCCGGTCGCGACGCGCCTCCAGTTGACTGACGGCCTGGCGTGCCAGCCGAATCAGCGCCTGTTTCTGGCTTTCGTCAAGCACCCGCGATTTGGTACTGAGCGTGCACAAGGTGCCGTACGCATAACCCTCGCGGCCGATCAGCGGCACGCCCGCATACGAGCGAATGCCGGGCGCGGCCATGACCAGCGGATTGCGCGCGAAGCGTGGATCTGCCTCGGCATCGGGCACCTCCAGCAACTCGGTCCCCATCACCGCATAGGAGCAGAACGACGCGCTGCGCGGGGTACCTTCCACATCGGTGCCGCAACGTGCCTTGAACCACTGGCGGTCGGCATCCAGCAGCGACACCAGCGCCATCGGCGCGCCGGTGATGTGCGCGGCCAGCCACGCGATGTCGTCGAATTCGGCCTCCGGCTCGGTGTCCAGCACTCCCAACCGGCGCACTGCCTCCACGCGCAAGGCGTCGTTGGCGGGAATCGGCACAGGTGGTAACAAGGCGGTCATGGCGTGAGCGGCGGGTAGCGTCGGGTCAAGGTAGGTCGCCAAAAGTAACGGCAAGGCGAGGATCAACTTGAGCCAAACGCGGCCGGGGCCGCTTGCTTGGCAGTGCGGAAAGGCGATCGCAACCAGGGCCTGCCAGGTGGTATTGGCACCTTCTGATCGAGTAGCTAACCGGCATTAACAATCATCGCACCGACTCACCGCCAGGCAGACCCGGCGGCTTGCCAGGCAGTGTGTCTGCCCAGGCACCGCGACGGCAAACCCCGGCCAACACCGCTTGCACCAGTTGCCGCCTTTCACGCACTGCACTGGAACCGGCAGCAGCGACACTGCCAAACAGCATTTGCGGCGCCGCCAAGCAGCCACTACCATCGACCGATTGCCCTGATCCGGAGTGTCACATGTTACGTCCGCTGTCCCTGTTGATCGCCGGTGTGCTCGGTGTCGCTTCCGGTACCGTTGCTCCCGCCGTCGCCGTCGCCGCCGCGCCTGCCAGCCTCTCCAAGAGCCCGGCCAGCAGCGCTATTCCCGAGATCGGCTACACCCGCTTCACCCTGCCCAACGGCCTGACCGTGGTGGTGCACGAAGACCACAAGGCGCCGGTGGTGGCGGTCAGCATCTGGTACCACATCGGTTCCGGCGACGAGCCGGCCGGCAAGACCGGCTTTGCGCATCTGTTCGAGCATCTGATGTTCTCCGGCTCGGATAACAACAAGGGCTCCTTCTTTGCGCCGCTTGAGAAAGTCGGCACCACCGACATGAACGGCACCACCTGGTTCGACCGCACCAACTATTTCGAGACCGTGCCGACCACCGCGCTGGATACCGCGCTGTGGCTGGAATCTGACCGCATGGGCCACCTGCTCGGCGCCATCGGCCAGGAAGAACTCGATACCCAGCGCGGCGTGGTGCAGAACGAGAAGCGCCAGGGCGAGAACCGCCCGTATGGCCGCGTGGACCAGAACATCCTGTCCAACCTGTTCCCGGCCAACCACCCGTATCAGCACGACACCATCGGCTCGATGGAAGATCTGGACGCGGCCTCGCTGGCCGACGTCAAACAGTGGTTCAACGATAACTATGGCGCCGCCAACACAACCCTGGTGCTGGCAGGCGACATCACCGTGGCGCAGGCGCGTCCCAAGGCGCTGCAGTACTTCGGCGACATCCCGTCCGGCAAGCCGGTGGCACGCCAGCAGCCGTGGGTGACCCCGCTGGCCGCGCAGAAGCGTGGCGTGCAGCACGACCATGTCTCGCAGCCGCGCATCTACCGCACCTGGGCAGCGCCGCAGCTGGGTAGCGATGCGGCGATCCAGCTGGATCTGGCCACCACCGTGCTCGGCGGCGGCAAGACCTCGCGGCTGTATCAGCGCCTAGTCTATCAGGACAATCTGGTCGACGACGTGTCGGCGTCGATCCAGGCCTTCGCCTTGTCCAGCCAGGTACAGATCCAGGCCGATGTGAAGGAAGGCGTGGACCCGGCCAAGGTCGAGGCGATCATCGACGAAGAACTCAAGAAGTTCATCGCCCAGGGTCCGACCGCCGACGAGCTGCAGCGTGCGCAGGTGGCCTACCGCGCCGGCTTCGTACGCGGGCTGGAGAAGGTCGGCGGATTCGGCGGCAAGGCGGTGATCCTGGCCGAGGGCCAGGTCTATCGCGGCGACCCGGGCGCCTACAAACAGGATCTGCAGCGCGGTCTAGCCGCCACTGTGAATAGCGTCAAGCAGGCCGCCGCCAGCTGGTTCGTCAAGGGCGACTATCTGCTCACCGTGCTGCCGGCCGGCAAGGACTTCGACCCCGCTGCCGAAGACAAGGCGGTGGTCGCACGTGGCGACGAACCCGGCAAGCCCGCGCCCAAACTGCCGGCCGCCGGCAAGTACACAGTCACCGCCTCCACACTGGACCGCAGCAAGGGCGTGCCGGAAACCAACCAGTTCCCCAATCTGAGCTTCCCGCAGTTGCAGCGCGGCACGTTGAAGAACGGCATCGAAGTGATCCTGGCCGAGCGCCACACCATCCCGGTGACCCAGGTCGAGCTGCTGTTCGATGCCGGTTATGCGGCCGACCAGGGCAAAAAGCTCGGTACCGCCAGCTTCAGCGCCGCGCTGATGAACGAGAGCACTGCCGCGCTGGATTCGGTGGAAGTGGCACAGCGTCGCCAGCGCCTGGGCGCGATCACTGCGGTCGGCTGCGATCTGGACAGTTGCAGCGCCTCGCTGGACGCACTCAACGACCAGTTGCAGCCCTCGCTGCAGCTGTTTTCCGACATCGTGCGCAACCCGGCCTTCAAGGCCGCCGATATCGAGCGCATCCGCGGCCAATGGCTGGCCGGCATCGCGCAGGAAAAGACCCAGCCCAACAGCCTGGCGCTGCGTGCATTGCCGCCGTTGTTGTTCGGCCAGAACCACCCCTACGGCATCCCGCTCACCGGCAGCGGCACCGAGGCGTCGATCAAGAGCCTCAACGCCCCGGATCTGCAAGCCTTCCACAGCCAGTGGCTGCGCCCGGATAACCTGCGCATCCTGGTCGCCGGCGACACCACGCTGGCGCAGATCATTCCGCAGCTCGATGCCGCCTTCGGCGACTGGAAGGCGCCTGCCGCGCCATTGCCGAAGAAGAACCTGGCCACTGTGGCCGCGCAGCCCAAGCCGCGCGTGTATCTGATCAATCGCCCGGATGCGCCGCAGTCGGTGATCCTGGCCGGCCTGCTCGCACCGTCCACCAAGGCGCCGTACAACCTGGCGATCGGCGTGGCCAATGGCGCGTTCGGCGGCACCTTCACCTCGCGGTTGAACATGAATCTGCGCGAGAACAAGCGTTGGGCCTACGGCGCCGGCACCCGCATGATGGATGCGCAGGGCCAGCGGCCGTATCTGTTCTCGGCACCGGTGCAGACCGATAAGACCGCCGAATCGGCCAATGAGATTCGCAAGGAAGCCACCGCGATCATCGGCGACAAACCACTGACCACCGCTGAGATCGAGAAGATCAAGAACCAGCGCATCCGCGCCCTGCCCGGCAGCTTCGAAACCACCGGCGCGGTGCTGGGTGCGATCGAAGGCATCGTGCAGTTCAACCGCCCAGACGATTATGTGCAGACGCTCAAGCCGCGCCTGGAAGCGATCGATCAACCGGCCGCACAGACCGCCATCAAGCAGATCATTGCGCCCAATGCGATGACCTGGGTAATCGTGGGCGACCTGAAGAAGATCGAAGCCCCGGTGCGCGCGCTCAAACTGGGTGAAGTGCAGGTGCTGGACGTCGACGGCAAGCCGGTCAAGCGCTGAGTGCGATTGACCCACCGGCTGCGCTGCTGCCAAGCGGCGCGGTCGTGTTGTATTGGCGGTGGGATGTCTCTAGATGCACGGCCCGGGCGCCTGCACGTGACTTCGTGCAGGCCTACCAGCAACTGCAAGGACCAAGCCCGCGGCTTTAGGTGACGCCCGCGCCGCCAGGCAGGCGTTGGCGGTGTTGGGCGGCGGCAAGCGTACTTGCCGCATCCATGCCCGCTTGTGGCTCGTCAGTCACAAAATGCGGGTGCTGCGTCTTCCCATGCTCGGTGTAAGGCCACGCCAACGCACGTGGCCAATATCCACGCTGCGTTATCGGCAGCGCCGGTATCGTGGCATCTTCCCTCACTTGCGCTTGTCTGGCTTATTCGATGAAAGAAATTCCCATGGCTGACGAAGGCTCTCGCCAACAGGTTCTGGACGGCTACCGCATCGTCGACAGCCTGCCCGAGGACACCTATCAAGACGTCGTGCAGGTGGCCGCCTCGTTGTGCGGCACGCCGATCGCACTGATGTCGCTGATCGATCGCGACCGCCAATGGTTCAAGGCCCAACTCGGCCTGGGCATGCAGCAGACCGATCGTAGCCAGGCGGTCTGCGATCACGCTATCCGCAGCCCCGAGCAGCTGATGGAAGTACCCGACCTGACCAAGGACACGCGCTTTGCCAATGTGTCGGTCGTCACCGGCGACACCGGCGCGCGTTTCTACGCCGGTATGCCGCTGGTCACCTCCGACGGCGTGTCGCTGGGCACCATCTGCGTGCTCGACACCGAGCCACGCACGCTCACCGACATTCAACGCACCGGCTTGCAGGCACTGGCGCGCGTCACCATGCGCCTGCTGGACGAGCGCAAGCGCGAATTGCAGCTCGAGCGCGAGGCGATCCTGCAGCCAGTGGCGCCGGTTGCCAGCCAGGCGGCCGCCGACACCGGGTATTACCTGGTGGTCCTGGAAGTGCAGGAACTGGCCGCGCTGGTCGAAAAACAAAGCGAGCGGCTACTGGGCCGCGTCCTGCAGCAACTCGATCAGACCCTGGCCGCGCACGTACAAGCGAGCGGCGACAGCGTGGACCGGGTCACCGACAGCGCCGAGTTCATCGCCGTGCTACGCGACCCCAACGCTGCGCAGAAGCTGCAAGGCCTGCGTGACATCGCCCAGCAACACCATGCGCTCGGCCTTACCGTGCTGATCGGCGCAGCGCAGGCGACCGGTGGCGATGAACCGATCGGCCAGGTGTTCCTGCGTGCAGAAGTGGCACTAAGCATCGAAAAAAACCGCTATCGGCAGAGTCTGGCGTAGGGCAAAACTCATAGCCTGATGTAGCGCTCGGATTGGGATGTTGCGAGGCGGCGTCGCCGTGATTCCCCACCCCCGCGGCCATCAGCGGTTGGGGCATGGTGGCAAGAGCGGCTTGTGCCCTTCTCCCACCGGGAGCAGGTGGCGCGTAGCGCCGAATGAGGGTGCGGTTGCCAAGCGATCGTGCGGCGCCTGGTGTGCAAGCTCCTACAAACCCCGGCTGCCTGCAATCAAAACACATCCCTAACTCGCCCACTTAGAGCGGCTAAAAGGCGATTGAACGGTGTGGATGCGTCGGTGGTGGAGCTGCGGCTTGGCTGCAGGGCCCGTGCCCGCCCACCATCGCGGGACACGCCGCAAGTACATCCTTGTAGTCTCTTACGCGGCATCCATACAGCGTAAGGTCCCGCGACGGTGGGCGGGCAAGGACCAGTCGGGAATGTCGGTGTGCATGGTTGCAAGCAGTGCATGCAGCGCGGCCGTTCGATTAGGTGCGGTCTGATCAGCTCAGTTCGATCGGATCGGATCCGAATAATCTCACTGCCATTGCCGACATTACTCCACGCGTCAACGAAGGCGCGTGCGACCAGCACGTTGCCGCCATTGATACAGCGTTCGAGAGGTTTTGTTAGCCACTCTTCGTCAGCTGCACGCAAACTCACCGACTGCCCCACTCACCTACTCACCCAGTCGCACACTGCTTCAACTGGCGATCGGCATACCACAGCGCGCGGCGGGCCAGATCGTAGGCGCTGTCGGCCTGGCGCGGCAGCATTTGCGCAGCCATCACCGGGTCGGCGCCGTTGTTCAAGGCGTGCTCGGCGCGCTCGAGATCGCCCAGATGCGTGCGCACCGGCGACAACAGCGTCTTGCGTTTGGACGCGTCGCAACGCGCACTGTGTTGCTCCAGCGCCACCAGCGCCTCGCGGATGCGGCGGCTGGCTTCACCCTTGAGATCGGGCGGTGTCTCATGCGCGATCGGTGCCGCCTTGTAGGCATCGCCGGTCGCTTCGCTGCCCATCTCTGCCTGATTGCCCGCCAACGCGGGGTTGAAACGCACCTCCGGCGGTGGTCGCGCCTTTGCCACCTGCGTCTGCGGCCCGTTGAGCATGTCGTTGAATTTTTTCATGCCACGATTCATTTCCTGCATCGCCACATCGCCCAGCGTGCCATCGCTCTTCCAGTCCTTGGCAAAGCGGGTGTCCTGGTACTGCACCGGATTGACCCGTTCCATCACATTGCGCGCCTTGGCCTGCGCGCGTTCGTCGCTCATGCCCGGCGGCACGGCGGCACCGTTTTGCGCCATCGGATCTATTTGCGCCGTTTGCGGCATGCGCAAACGGCCTGCGCGGGTGTAGAGCTGGGCGGCCATCGATTCATTGGCCGGCGCGTTGGCGGCGGCCAACTGGCGCTGCGGTGGTGGGGTCGGTGGGGTCGGTGTGGGCGGCGGCGCACTGCGGGCGGCCGATGTCGATGCGGCGTCAGGCGCAGCGCGCGGTGTGCGCTCGCGTGGTTGCGGCGGCTCCACCGGTGCCGGCAGCGTCAACTGCGGACGCGGCACGAAATACACCTGCAAACTGTCGTCGTGTCGCAGGGTTGTGCGCGGCGGCGGCATATACAGCAACAGGCAGGCAAGAAATAACAGCATGGCGCCCGTACATGCGACTGCGGCGACATGCGGGACAAGCGTTTCCTTCCTGCGGGTAGTCACAATGCGGGAGACCGATGAGATGAGAGATGCGCACGCCACACCGTTAACCCGGTGCAGGACGCGCAAATCTAGCGGGCACCGGGCCTGCGCGCGTTTGAAATTCGTTGTCTGGCCGTAAGGAGCCAGCCGCCATTCACGTTGAGCGCTGGGTCACACATCCTCCTCGGCCCGGTAAAGCCGTTGGCAGACTTCGCAGAAAAAGGCACGCCGCCCGGCCTTGCCCAGGTGCTTTCGATACTGCAGCGGGGCGCCATCGCGCGGGCAGCTGGTTTTAGTATGCACCTGGTAATTCTTTTTCAGCACGAAGGCCTTTTTCCATGCGTAGAAATCGAAGCTGTACTCGCGCGCCTGCGTGACCAGTTCGCCAAGCTTGCGCGCCGGCAACGCGCCCACTGCGCTCTCCGGATGCACACGGATGCGGTGCAGCACTTCGTTTTTGATGATGTTGCCGACGCCAGCAAAGATGGACTGGTCCAGCAATGCATCGGCGGCGAGTACGGATGGCGCGGCACGCAACTTGCGCCGCGCCTGCGCGCCATCCCATAGCGGATGCATGACATCCCCCGTCCAGTCGTACACCTCGTCCAACGGGCGATCGATAAACTGCACCGAGCACGCGTAGAAATTCAAACGCTGGCCCTTGGAAAATTCCAGACGCAAACGTGGCACCGCGTTGGGTTTGTCTTCGTCGATGCGATAACTGCCGAACAACAGAAAGTGGATGCGCACACCGAACTGCGCGCACTCGATCAAAAAGTGCTTACCCCAGCTGCGCAATGCCAGCACTTTCTGTTGATCCAAGCGCGCGATGTTCTGCTTACTGTTGCCGGAGACACGCAGGATTTTGCGACCGACAAACGCTTCGGTTTGTTCGCGCAGGATGACAAGGGAAGGACCTTCTGGCATGGGCCCAGTATCGAAGTCGTTGGTGAGTCGGCCGTGATCGCACTGCACACACAGTGCTGACGCGCACGCATGCATAGACTGCTGCCCAATTGCATCGCACCTGTCATGTCGCCTTGTTCGTCCATCGCCATGCCGCGTGTGCGCTGTGGCTGTGCAGGCTGGTCGGTTGCGGCTGCCGACCGTGCAGCGTTTGGTGACGGCGCCAGCGTGTTGCAGCGCTATGCCACACGTTTTGATGCGGCAGAAATCGACTCCTCGTTTTATCGCCCGCACCGTGCCAGCACCTATGCGCGCTGGGCCGACAGCGTGCCGGACGATTTCCGTTTTTCGGTGAAGCTGCCGCGCAGCATCAGCCACGACGCACGTCTGCACGCCGCCGGGCCGTTGCTGGACGCATTTCTGGCTCAGGCCGGCGCGCTGGGCACGCGGCTGGGCTGCCTGCTGCTGCAACTGCCGCCCAGCGCCGCGTTCGATGCGCGGGTGGCGGCCAGGTTTTTCGCGATGCTGCGGCGGCGCTGGGACGGCGGCGTGGTGTGCGAGCCACGCCACGCCAGCTGGTTTCTGCCGCAGGCACAAGCGCTATTGGCGCGTCACCGCATCGCACGCTGCGCCGCCGACCCGGCGCCGTTACCCGACGCTGCAACACCAAACTCAACCGCTGGGCCGTACTACTGGCGCTGGCATGGCGCACCGCGCATTTACTACAGCAGCTACGACGACAAGGCGCTGCAGACATTGGCCGAGGCGGTGCGCAATGCACCGCACAACGCAGCATATCCGCAAGCAGACCGCTGGGTGATCTTCGACAACACCGCCGCCGGGCTGGCAGTGCCCAACGCACTGCAGCTGCAGCGTTTGCTGGGAATCGAGCGCAAGCGCTAGCGGTTGTTGATGCAGCGTGCGAGTCCACCTGCCATCTCCAGGCTGCGGTGCGTCCAACAATACGCCCCGTCAGCCGGGAGCGCGGTCGCTAGCCCCGGATCGCCATCCACCGGCGCCTGCAGCGGTTTAATCGCTCGCCGCGCAACCCGGCCACCGACCGCAATCGCAGGTCAGCCCGCTCCAACTGGCGCGCATCTTGCAATAAACAGTCTACCTACGCCGAACCGCACCTGCTCAAGCTGCCTCAATCCGCGCCGATAGGCCTGGATTGGCGCAACAACCTGCGGCACCGCGCCGGATCACCTTGCTGAATCTAGTCGTCTCCGTGCGAAGCCTGTCGGCCCGCCGACACCGTCGTCCGGTCCCGCCCGCCACTTCGGTCGTTTACCATGCCTTACGCCACTGCCCGTTCTGGAGATGCCATGTGTTCTGCCGCGCCCCCGTGCTGCACGTCGCTGCTTGGCCTGTCGCTGAGCATGTTTGTTGCGCCGTGCACGCTGACTGCCGCGCCGATGGACACTCCGGTCGTCAACGTTCCTGCCTCCACACCGCCCACGCCCGACCTGGCCTACCCGGAACTGTTTCAGGCAGTGCAGAGTGGCGAGCTGTTCGATGACCAAAAGCACTTTGTCGACTTTTTGCCGCTGCGCGACCCGGCACTGATCAACGCCGACTATCTGGCGCAGCACGATCACCCCGGCTTTGATCTGCGCAAGTTTGTGGATGCCAATTTCGAAGAGTCGCCGCCGGTGCAGACCGATGCGATCCGCCAGGACACCGCGCTGCGCGAACACATCGACGACCTGTGGCCCAAGCTGGTGCGCAGCCAGAACCACGTGCCGCCGTACAGCAGCCTGCTGGCGCTGCCGCATCCGTACGTGGTGCCGGGCGGGCGTTTCCGTGAGGTGTATTACTGGGATTCCTACTTCACCATGCTCGGACTGGTGAAGAGCGGCGAGACCACGCTCAGCCGCCAGATGCTGGACAACTTCGCCTACCTGATCGACACCTTCGGGCATACCCCCAACGGCAACCGCAGCTATTACCTCAGCCGTTCGCAGCCGCCGTTCTTCTCCTACATGGTGGAACTGCAGGCCGGTGTGGAAGGTGAAGCGGTCTACCAGCGCTACTTGCCGCAGCTGCAGAAGGAGTACGCTTACTGGATGCAGGGCAGCGGCGACCTGCAGCCCGGTCAGGCCGCGCGCCACGTGGTGCGGCTGGCCGACGGCAGCCTGCTCAACCGCTATTGGGACGAGCGCGACACCCCGCGCCCGGAAGCCTGGCTGCACGACACCCGCACCGCCGCCGAAGCCGGCGACCGCCCGGCCGCCGAGGTCTACCGCGACCTGCGCGCCGGTGCCGAAAGCGGCTGGGACTACACCAGCCGCTGGTTGGCCGATGGCCACAACCTGCGCACCATCCGCGCCACCGCCATCGTCCCGATCGATCTGAACAGCCTGCTGTACCACCTTGAGCGCACTTTGGCCCAGGCCTGCACGCAACCGGGCGCCGAATGCACACAGGACTACGCCGCGCTCGCACTGCAACGCAAGCAGGCCATCGATGCGCATCTGTGGAACCAGGCCGGCTACTACGCCGACTACGACTGGCAGACGCGCACGCTGAGCGATCAGGTCACCGCCGCAGCGCTGTATCCGTTGTTTGCCGGGCTATCGTCGGACGAACACGCCAAGCGCACCGCCAGCAGCGTGAGTGCGCGTCTGCTGCGTCCCGGTGGCCTGGCCACCACCGCAGTGAAGACCGGCCAGCAATGGGACGAGCCCAATGGCTGGGCGCCGCTGCAATGGGTGGCGGTGGACGGCCTGCGCCGTTACGGCGAAGACGCGCTGGCGCGCACCATCGGCGAGCGCTTCCTCATCCAGGTGCAGGCGCTGTTTGCGCGCGAGCACAAGCTGGTCGAAAAGTATGGTTTGGAAGCCGACGCGGCTGGCGGCGGCGGTGGCGAATACGCACTGCAGGACGGCTTCGGTTGGACCAACGGCGTCACCTTGATGCTGTTGAATCTGTATCCGGGTACCGAGACAACGCCGGCGTCCGCCAAGCGCGCGCGCAAGCCCGAAGCGGCCGCGCGCTGAGGGCTTCATCGATCAAACGACCCACCTTCCTTATAGAGAGGGTAGGAAGCAGACAGGTCGGCTATCCATCGGATGTACCCACATCCGTCTCAGGTTCGTCTGATGTCCTTGTCGATGGCTCCAGAGATGTTTGATTAGACGAAGAGATCTTCAATGGATCCCATATGGCTAATCGATGACCCGAACCAATACCGAAAATACTAGCTGCAGATATTTTTTTTGGAGTTGAGTCGTTCTTTTCAGAATATCTATCTACAGCCCGCTGTAAAAGAGATGATGCACCGGTATTGCAATTTCCTACCTTGTCAGATTCATGCGGTGGTAGCCTTTTAAACCTTGGCGTGGACGCAAGGAGACGATCACGCATCTGAGTGTCAGCTCTGGGCCTAAAGAGCACAGAGGGGACCCCCGTTCCATTGCGGCCCAACAACTCATCTTGGTAAAGCTGATGAAGCGTGAACTGTTGTTTGGCTTCTAATAAATCGATGCTATCTACTTCAGATATCTGCTTTAGCCAAACCTTGCGCCCGATGTCTTTGGGGAAGTTTTCAAACGCCCTGAGATCCCGCTCAGGTGCGGTCGGCTTTGCGGCTCTGTAGTCATCGGCTTTCTTTGGCCACATTTCCATCGTAGACAAAGGCAGAAGGCGATATATGGAAGAAATTTCATCATGCAGACCCGACTGATCGACTGCATCACCCCTGGCACGACAATATGCATTGTAAAATTCTTCGCGACTAGCAAAGGACTCGCCAGCTAGCGTAGAGATCGCCGCCCGGATAGGCTCCGATAACTTGCAGACGGCTTTCGCTTTTACCTCACCGATAAGGCAAGCGAGAAGCTTGTCATCGAGAATAACCGGACCACGTTTCGGATCGCCCCCAACTCCATATAAAGCTGCACCGCTTTTACGTCCTTGGTTTGGGTCACCAGACACTACATAGCCATGCGTAGGAAGCACGTAACCCCGCGTATTCCTGTTGACGTAATACACAGGCACCCTACGCAACGCATCAGCGCCTCTAAATTTTAGCTCCTGACGTACTGTCTCAAAGGCTTCCCGCTCTTTTCCTTCTGGGAGCAACGGAAATTTACCGGGATGTCGTGCATCTACCACTTGTCCATCTTCGTCGCAGCGGAAGTCGATCAAGGCTGTTTTTCCATTGATAGCACGCGTAGCCCTCATCCAGCCATCGCCTAGATCGAGGAAGGTTGCATCCGGCCTACCCTTTCCATCAGCCATAAATGCGACGAACGCCTGAACACGCGATTCCGGATCCCGCATACCAAACAGGGAT
Organism: Xanthomonas populi; assembly: GCF_002940065.1. Lineage (GTDB taxonomy): Bacteria > Pseudomonadota > Gammaproteobacteria > Xanthomonadales > Xanthomonadaceae > Xanthomonas > Xanthomonas populi. Next base: position 1,822 of record NZ_MDEJ01000060.1, on the reverse strand, counting down.
TCAATCTTGTGTGCAATTTTACCGGCGACTCCGGTCGCCTGGGTCCAATTGACACGTTTTTTTTCTGAATGAAGATCACCTAGTTGCTTGCTGCTTAATCCGCCCTTTGATTGCAACGTGCGACTTCCAGAATCGCCAAGAGATGCGCGTCTGGGAGCAGCGCCTATACCGTCAAAAGCAAATTTCTCAGCATGCAAATTTTTACTAGGGATACCTTCGACTGAGGAAGGAGATGTATCGCTAGCAATGCCTTCAGTAGGTTTGGAAACATTCATCGATCTCTGAGAATTATTTTTAATAAACATCATATCCTCCAGAAATTAGTTAATTAATCAGAATTGAAATTTCCTTTCATCTACGGAAGAATAACTCAGCGACGTAAGAATAAATTTGCCAAGCAAGAAATCTGCCATTCTGATTAGCACGCTACTTCAGCCAATCGCATGCCCTGAGCCTATTTGCCTGCACATTGACGGCGAGCCACTCGTGCAAGAGTCAGATCATGGCAATGAACCGCGTGCAGGTTCAACCAGGACTGTCGCTGCCACCCTTCCTGGCCGGCTATGGTAGCGAAGGGCCATGCGAGCGTTCCCTGGAAGCATCCCGCTGGCCCGACGGCTGCGTCGGTCCGCGCTGTGCGGGCAAGCGCTGCAGCAGGTTGCACCGACGCCTGCGGCCAGGGGCTGATGTGGACAGCGATGGGCTGGGCGCCTTCCGCGTTCTGGAAGTCGAGCACGCTCAGACGGTGATCGAGGGCCACGGCCGCAGCCGGTGCGAGCAACACAACGCCAGCTGGGTCGCTGTCGTACTGTCGCATCTGAAGCGGTCGTTGGACGCTGACTATCACCTTCAAGCTCGCCAGGTATGCGCATCGCCCTGGCCCAGACCTAATGGCGGTGCGACCGGCGCTTCGATCTGAACGCCCTGGCGCCGCGCCTGCTGGTCGCCGCCGCCAGGCTCAAGCTATGGACGGAAGACGTGCTGCAAGACGTGCCGGTCTTCTCGGCTGAAGTAGCGTGCTAATCAGGTGAGTTGAAGGAAACACACTTCCGGCCCTCAGCAGAACTCACTGCATCGGGCATGGTCCACGCGCCGACCGGGCTCAATGCGCCAGCCGCGCGCCTCGCGGAAACAGCGCTTACCGCAGAAGCAGCCGCATCACGCAGGCTCGCTCCTGCCACCGTACGTGGGCTGGGCGTTGTGGGTGCGGCGGCGGCGGTGTACGACCTGGGCGTTAAGGCAAGAAATACCGAGCGGCTGGACGCGCAGGGCAATAGCACCGCTGCCGATGCAGAGATCACTCGCTACGCCACGCGCAATCTGGGCGCCGTCGGCGGAGCCGTGCTTGGCGGAAGCGTAGGCGCAGCGCTAGGCGTGGAGCCTGGCCCAGGCTTGCTGGTCACAGGTGCGATCGGCGGCATCGTTGGTGCTGTGGGCGGCGATAAGCTCGCCGATGCCATCAACAACCACCGGATCTCCCACCAACAAGACGCGCAAGGCAACACCTGGCGCCTTGAGAGTCATCAAGCCGGAGCGCGGTAGGCACGGGAGGTCAGCACTGACGAAGTCGATCCAGCCGCTGTGGCCTTTGGCGAAGCCGGCGTGCCGTTCTACAAGACGCGGACAGAAGTCGCCACGCCAGAAGTTGCAGACTTACTGACCTTCAAAGCATTCCGTACGTCCATCGAGCTGGCCCTGGGTTCGCCGCCGCAGAATAAAACCCTGATACGCCCAGGGTTCCTTAGACACTCAAGACCCTCGTTGCGCGTAGCGCCGTTCAAACTCTACAGGGGACAAGTCGCCAGTTGAACCGTGGCGGAGG
>NZ_MDEJ01000059.1 GCF_002940065.1 Xanthomonas populi | reverse complement strand
TGATCCACCTGGCGTTCCTGGCGTTGCTGCTTAGAAGACTTTGAACAGGCTCTTAGAGCGGCTAACAAAACGTAGCGAGCAGTCGTCAGGTGGGTGCGGACGGCGCGCTCAGAACCTGAGTGTACGAGTGGTACATGCCGATTCCGAGCACCGGCCGCGCCCGCCTGGCGGTGAGCGCAGTAGTTTTGTTAGCCGCTCTTAGCCGGATTGCATTGAAAGCATTCGCGGAAGTCGTCGTCGCTGGCCAGCAGCTCCAGCAGTCTGTCGGCGATGGATGCATCAAGCCGAGGGTGGGCGTTGTCGGCTGAGTCAGTCATGTTCTTGCCTGCAGAGTGAGGGTGTGTGGTGCGTGGTGTGGCAGGAGAGTTGAAACACGATCGATCGTGCCCATGCGTCCTTGAGATGTCCCTGTGCAGATCCGTCGCTGTGCCACGCTGTTCTTGGAACTTCGCGACGATGCGGTGTTCGATCTTGTCCGACTCCTTGCCGCTGGCGATGGACTGCGTCGCCGCACACGATATGGCTGGCACTGGCGCCGCATCTCGATGCAGAGGCAGAGGTCGATACGGCCGAGCGCGAGTGGCTGACCGAACTGAGTGCTGCACGCTGGCAATCCATTGATCGGATGCAACCGCCACCGGCCGGGCTGGAGCGTCTGATCGAGCAGGGCCTTGCGGTCAGCGATCAACCGGAGCACGGACGGCATCGCCGCAATGACGAGCGGGTGCAGCAGCAGCGTTGGTGGCCTTTGGCCGCGTTGTGGTACCGCTTCGCGTGTTGGAAAGGCGAGGACAGCGTGGCAACGATGGAGGCGCAAGGCCTGACTACTGCAGAAGCCATGGTGGAGCGACTGGGCGCGCCACCGGAAGAAGTGGTGAACCGCGGCGAAAGAGGCCCCGAAGCCCGAATAGCGTTGCTGCATGCAACACCCGATACGTTCGCTCACCTGCTGGCGCGTCGCGTGACCTGTCGCAATTCGATACGCAGCGCCCGCTATCACGCATGTTGCTGGGCCAGATGCTTGAACGCAGCGTCATGGTCCGCGCGCGGATCGAGGTGGAGCACGACACCGCATGCTTGAACAAGCCAGCGCCATCGGGCGGCAGCCTGCATCCCACCGAAGCCCATCTGCTGGTGCAGCGCGTCTAGGGAAGGTCTGAACACGCTCCAGGCCACATAAATTCCCGCATCTTGAGCGCCAGTAACGCGCAAAGTGGGTTGGTAAGACGAGGTTTTGCGCGTTTCTTGCGGCGTCAGCCGCCGCCAGGCAGCATTATCCCCTGGCCTGCAACAGCTGCCGGCGCACCATCCATAGATTGGACAGCGCACACAACGTCAGTACCTGCGCCGTGTTCTTGGCCAAGCCGCGATAGCGGACTTTGGTGTAACCGAACTGGCGCTTGGTCACGCGGAACGGATGCTCCACCTTTGCACGTTGGTCGCCTGCTTTTAGACGCTGGCCCACTATGGCGGGATAGTGGCGAGCAAGGTGTTGAGGTTGGCCGGGCCGACGATGTCCACGCCGCATTTAAACGCGTCCGGAGTGAAGGTTCGGCCTTGCCGTCGTGGTGGGTGTCGGCCTCGGCGGGCAGGGTGAGATAGCTGGCCAGGTTGAGGCCGTCGCGCGAGGTCACTTCCTGTGGCCACATCGGTACCAGCGGTTTGCCATCCAGCGCAGGGCGGGCGGAGAACAGCTTGGTCAGCTTGCCGCCATCGGCGCGATCGTCGCGGTAGTGGGTGAGCGGTGTTTCTGCTGCCGAATACACAACGATCCAGGTGCGGTCATCGAGCGTGCGTGGTGCGATGCTGGCATCGCCTGCGCTGAGTGATTTGAGTTTTTGCAAATCGGCGACGATGCCGGTATCTGGCGCCTTCCATTCTTCGCGCAGGTAGTCGGTGGATAGCGCCTGCACCACGCCGGTCTTGGGGTCGTTCAAGATGGTGCCGACATCGGCGCGCGGGTTTTCGAACCGTAGCGTGCGTGCATTGCTGGCAGTGTCGATCGCATACAGCGCCCAGGTGTCGCGGTTGCGCGCATTCTGCATGTAGAGCGTCTTGCCGTCGTCGGTGAGCCCCTCGGGGGCAGTGTTGGTGACATCTTCGAACGGGATGCGGTCCACGCGCTTCCATGCCTTGCCATCGGGCACCAGCAATTCTCTGTCGGCATCGTCGGTGGCGCGCGTGGCGTCGCGGAACCGATAGTCGCCATCGAGCAGATAGGAATCCAGGCTTGCGATGTTTTGCTGCACCAGGGTGCGCTTGTCCGAGGCCAGGTCCACCCGATACAGGTCATGCTATTTGCGATCACGGTCGCTCATACCCACCATGATCGATTCGGGATGCTGCGCGCTGACCCGGTACACCTCGGCGGTGGTTTTCTTGAACGGTGTGAGGTCCTTGCTGCTGCCATTGGTCAGATTGACCGACAACAGATGGACGTCTTCATGGCCACCGTCATCGCGCAGAGACAGCAGCGTATTGGATTGATAGGTCCAGAAATAATTGCCGATACCGTGTGCGGTGTCCTTGGTGATCGCGCGTGCCTGATCCGGCGCATCCACCGGCGCGACCCAGACATCGAGCACACCGTCCAGCGGCGCCACCCAGCCGAGGTATTTGCCATCGGGGCTAATCGTCACGTTGGGGCGCTCCGGATTGCCGAACAGCCCATCGCGGGTGACCAGTTCCGGCGGGGCTGCCGTGGCTGTTGCGGGCGGTGTGGCCTTATCGGCCGTGGACGCGGTTTTGTCGCTGCAGGCAGCTAGCGCCAGCACGATGCTGGAAACCAGAAGCAGGCGCTGCATGAAAGGCTCCGGTGAGAGTGGCGACCACGCCGGCCGCTTTCCCCCACGCTAGGGGCAATGCCCGCGCGCGCGGACGTGCTGTTGGTCATCCTTTCGTCTGGCGCTACGCAGGCGCGGATGCAAATTCCACAAGCGCAACACCCTCGGCGACCAGATCGCCTTCTGCGACCAGATACGCCTGCACGGTGCCATCGCAGGGCGCGTGCAAGGCATGCTCCATCTTCATCGCTTCGAGCACCAGCAGGGATTGCCCGCGCGTGATGGGCTGGCCGACCGGGGCGACCAGCGACACGATGCGGCCCGGCATCGGTGCGGTCAGGCCGCCGGTTTCATGCGCGGGTTGATCGGCCTCGACCAATGCGTCGTGGTGGCGGAAGACCGCACGCTGTTCGGCGCCGATCAGGGTCAACGTGCTGCCGTCGCGCAGGACCTGTGCGCGCCATTGCCGCCCATCCATCTCCACGCGCAATGCGTTGCCCTGCGTGTGGCAGCGCAGCGTGTGCGTGTCGCCCAGGCACGTGACCTGCCAACCACCGGCCAGCCGACGTACGCCGAGTTCACGACGCTCGCCTACGGCCTCCAGCGTGATGGCACGCGCTGCATGCGTGCCGATGCGCCACCCATCGGTGTGCTGCCACGGTGAGAACGGGTCGGCCGGATCAGGCGTGGCGTTCGGCACGGCCTCGGCCATCAGCACGGCAGCCAGGCACCACCACGCACCATCCGGCGCATGCGGGTCCGGAAACAAGGCCGCATGCTCGCGTGCGATCAACGCGGTATCCAGATCGGCGCAGGCAAACGCCTTGGTGCCGATCAGGCGCGACAGAAATGCACTATTGGTGGTGACGCCAACCACATGGCATTGCGCAAGCGCCTTGCGCATGCGTGCAAGCGCAGCGGGACGATCGACATCCCACACGATCAGCTTGGCAATCATCGGGTCGTAATAGGGGCTGATGGTGTCGCCTTGCTCCACGCCGGCATCGATACGCACATGCGCACTAGGCGCAGGCAGCTGCAGTTGCCGTAGCGTGCCGGTCGAAGGCAGAAAGCCGCGTTCGGCATCTTCGGCATACATGCGCGCTTCCAGCGCATGCCCGTGGATGCGCAGTTCGTGCTGACGCAGTGGCAACGGTTCGCCGGCTGCCACGCGCAGTTGCCACTCGACCAGATCGGTGCCGGTGATCAACTCGGTCACCGGGTGCTCCACCTGCAGCCGGGTGTTCATTTCCATGAAATAGAAATCGCCGTCGGGGCCGGCAATGAATTCCACCGTGCCAGCACCGACATAGCCCACTGCGCGCGCGGCGTCCACGGCCGCCTTGCCCATCGCAGCGCGGCGTTGTTCGCTCATGCCGGGTGCGGGCGCTTCTTCCAGCACCTTTTGATGCCTGCGCTGCACCGAGCAATCGCGTTCGAACAGAGAGACCACCTCGCCCTGCGTATCGCCGAACACCTGGATCTCGATGTGGCGCGGGCGCTCGACGTACTTTTCCACCAGCACCTGCGCATTGCCGAACGCCGACTGCGCCTCGCGCTGGCAGCTGGCCAATGCCTCTTCGAATGCATCGCTGGCATTCACGCGACGCATGCCTTTGCCGCCGCCGCCGGCGCTGGCTTTGATCAAGACCGGATAGCCGATCGCATCGGCCTGCGCACGCAGGAACGCTGGCGCCTGCGCGTCGCCGTGGTAGCCCGGCGTCAGCGGCACGCCGGCGCGTTGCATCAGCGCCTTGGCCGCACTCTTGTCGCCCATCGCGCGAATAGCCGCCGCCGGTGGGCCGATAAACACGATGCCGGCTTGCGCGCAGGCATCGGCAAACGCCGCGTTTTCCGACAGAAAGCCATAGCCGGGATGGATCGCCTGCGCGCCGCTACTGCGTGCCGCATCCAGGATCGCATCGCCACGTATATAACTCTGCTGCGCCGGTGCGGCACCGATATGGATCGCCTCATCGGCTAGCCGCACATGCCGTGCATCGCGATCCACATCCGAATAGACCGCCACCGTTGCGATGCCGAGCTTGCGACAGGTGGCAACGACCCGGCACTCGATCTCGCCGCGATTGGCGATCAGAATCTTGTCGAAATACGGCTGTGTTGCTGGGGCGTTGGATTCGCGCTGGGTCATGACCAAGTTCTCTGCACGTCGCCATGGCGGCGGGGGCTGCGATGAAAGAACGGTTGCGTGTACTGCACGATAAACAGCGCGATGGCAGCTGGCGCAGGTGTTCTACAACGCGATTGACTGCTTGAATCAGTCAACGCGCTGCGTGCTCGTGCAGTCCACCAGACAACATGCGACAACCTGTTCGCACGTGTAGATGCAGCGCTAGACACTGAAGGACCGCAGATGCAAACGCGCATCACCGCCTCACATCCGAAACACGCCAAAACGTGTCGTCTCGATCGGCGCATTCAATGCCGCAGACAACCCCAGCCCAAGCACACGACGTGTATCGGCCGGATCGATAATGCCGTCGTCCCACAAGCGTGCGCTGGCGTAATACGGATGCCCCTGCTGCTCGAACTGCGCCCGGATCGGTGCCTTGAACGCATCTTCTTCCTCGCCCGACCAGGCCCCACCCTTGGCTTCGATCCCGTCGCGGCGCACCGTGGCCAGCACGCTGGCGGCCTGTTCGCCGCCCATCACGCCGATACGCGCATTCGGCCACATCCACAGGAAGTTCGGCGAGTACGCACGGCCGCACATGCCGTAATTGCCGGCACCGAACGAGCCGCCGATCACCACGGTGAACTTTGGCACCTTGGCGCAGGCCACTGCCATCACCAGCTTGGCGCCGTCCTTGGCGATGCCGCCATGTTCGTATTTGCGCCCGACCATGAAGCCGGTGATGTTCTGCAGAAACACCAGCGGAATGCCGCGCTGCGTGCATAGCTCGATGAAGTGCGCCCCCTTGAGCGCGGACTCGGAAAACAGGATGCCGTTGTTGGCGATGATACCGACCGGGTAACCATGCAGATGCGCAAAGCCGGTGACCAGTGTGCTGCCATAACGCGGCTTGAATTCGTCCAACTGCGAGTCGTCGACGATGCGCGCGATCACCTCGCGCACATCGAATGGCTTGCGCGTATCGGAATTAATCACGCCATACAGTTCATCGGCAGCATGCCGCGGCGGTAGCGGTGCGCGCAGCGCCAAGGTCGCAGCCGGTTTGCGCCAATTGAGCTGCGCGATGATGGCGCGCACGCGTGCCAGGGCTTGCAGATCGTTGTCGGCAACGTGATCGGCCACGCCGGAGATGCGCGTATGCACATCCGCACCGCCGAGCTCTTCGGCACTGACTTCTTCGCCGGTGGCCGCTTTGACCAGCGGTGGGCCGCCGAGAAAGATGGTGCCTTGCTCGCGCACGATCACCGTCTCATCGCTCATCGCCGGCACGTACGCACCGCCAGCGGTACACGAACCCATCACGCAGGCGATCTGTGGAATGCCGTTGGCTGAGAGATTTGCCTGGTTGTAGAAAATGCGCCCGAAGTGATCGCGGTCGGGAAACACTTCATCCTGCAACGGCAAGAACGCGCCGCCCGAATCGACCAGGTAAATGCATGGCAAGCGATTCTGCTGCGCGATTTCCTGCACGCGCAGATGCTTCTTCACCGTCATCGGATAATAGGTGCCGCCCTTGACAGTGGCGTCGTTGGCCACGATCACGCATTCCACCCCGGACACGCGCCCGATGCCGGCCACCACACCGGCGCACGGCACCTGATCGTCGTACATACCGTGCGCGGCCAGTGGCGCGATTTCCAGCAAGGCGCTGCCCGGATCCAGCAAGGCCTCGATGCGCTCGCGCACCAGTAACTTGCCGCGGGCGGTGTGCTTGGCGCGTGCGGCCTCGCTGCCACCTAGCGCAGTCTGCGCCAGCGTGCTGCGCAGATCCTCGATCACTGCGCGCAGTGCGGCAGCGTTGTGTTGGAAGCTCTCGCTACTGACCTGCAGCTGGCTGGTGATCACGCTCATGATGGCTCCGTCAGGCGGTGCGTTCGAACAACTCGCGGCCGATCAACATGCGTCGGATCTCCGAGGTTCCCGCACCAATTTCGTACAGCTTGGCATCGCGCCACAGGCGCCCGGTGGGATAGTCGTTGATGTAGCCGTTGCCGCCCAGCACCTGGATCGCCTGGCCGGTGAGCCAGGTCGCCTTTTCGGCCGCGTAGAGAATCGCGCCGGCCGCGTCCTGGCGCGTGGTCTGCCCGGCATCGCAGGCGCGCGCCACCGCATACACGTACGCGCGGCAGGCGTTGAGCCCGACGTACATATCGGCCAGCTTGGCCTGCATCAACTGGAAGGTGCCGATCGGCTCGCCGAACTGCTTGCGCTCGTGCACGTACGGCAGCACCACATCCATCGCGGCGGCCATCAATCCCAGCGGGCCACCGGCCAACACCACACGTTCGAAATCCAATCCGGACATCAGCACGCGCACGCCACCGTTGAGTGTGGCCAGCACGTTCTCAACAGGCACTTCGCAATCGGCGAACACCAATTCGCAGGTGTTGGAGCCGCGCATGCCGAGCTTGTCGAGCTTCTGCGCGGTGGAAAAACCGGGTATGCCCTTTTCGACGATGAAGGCGGTGATGCCGCGTGCGCCGGCGGCCGGATCAGTCTTGGCGTACACCACCACCACATCGGCGTCCGGGCCGTTGGTGATCCACATCTTGCTGCCGTTGAGCACAAAGCGGTCGCCGCGCGCATCGGCGCGCAGCTTCATCGACACCACATCCGAGCCGGAACCTGCCTCGCTCATCGCCAGCGCGCCCACATGCTCGCCGGTGCACAGTTTGGGCAGGTAGCGCTGCTTCTGCTCGTGCGTGGCGTTCTTGCGCAGCTGGTTGAGGCACAGGTTGGAGTGCGCGCCGTACGACAAGCCGATCGCGCCGCCGGCCCGGGAGATTTCTTCCATCGCCACCACATGGGCGAGGTAGCCCATACCGCTGCCTCCGTAGTCTTCCTCCACCGTCAATCCGAGCAAACCTTGCTCGCCGAGCAGGCGCCAGAGGTGTGTGGGGAAAACATTGTCCTGATCGGCAGCGGCCGCGAACGGGGCAATATGATGGCTGGCGAAGGCCGCCACGCTGTCGCGCAGCAGATCGATTTCTTCGCCAAGCGCGAAGTTCAAGGACGGCACGTGCATGGAGCGACTCCGCAAGGATCGGGATGCGCCGGGTGTGAGCGGGCAGGCCGCACGGCGCTTGTGCGCAGCCTAGCGGTCCGCAGTAAAAAAGTGAACTAAAATTCAACTATTGAACCCAGAATCGCACCATGGCTTATCGACGCTCCGCCCTGATGAAAGAACGCTTGGCCGGCAACCGCGAACGCATCCTGCACGCGGCCCGCAAGCTGATCGCCGAAGGCGGCTACCGCAATGCGCCGGTGACCGCCGTCGCCGCCGCCGCTGGCGTCTCGACCGGGCAGATTTACCGACATTTCCCGTCTAAAGCCGAGCTTTTCGTGGAAGTTCTTAATGACGCCGTGGAGCGTGAGATGCACATCCTGCGCGCCATCGCCACCACGCAGGACAGCGCCGCCGAGCGCCTGCGCCGCGCGATCGCCACCTTCGTGCGGCGTGCCTTGGCCGGCCCCGCGTTGGCGTATGCATTCATCGCCGAGCCGGTGGAACGCGAAGTGGACGTCGAGCGCATCCGTGGCCGACACCTGTTTGGGGAGGTGTTTCGCCAGTTGCTCGCCGAAGGCGTGGCAGCCGGCGAGTTCCCGCCGCAGTCGCTGGACGCGGCGGCGGCCTGCATCGTCGGCGCCTTCACCGAGGCCTTGGTGGGGCCGGTTGCCCCCAGCCGCAGCGACCCGCAGCAAGGCGAGCAGCTGGTCGAGGCGATCTGTGGCTTTTGTCTGCGCGCGGTGGGTGCGCGCCAGCCAACAGGCTGACAGTGCACTGAGTCGGCGTTTTGCTGTGCTGTTTCAATGCGCCTGAGTGTGCATGTACTGTGCACACCGTTGCCGGAGTCATCCGATGGTCGCCGTCCTCAACCCCCTGGCCCTGACCGAACGCCTGCGCCTGCCCGACCGCACCATCCTGTCGCCATCGGCGATGGCCGGGCTGCTGGATCTGTCGTAGCAGGAGTTGGCTGAACTGGCCGGGGTGCATCGCAACAGCCTGCGCGTGCACCCGAAGCCCGCACGTGCAGGACCTGCTACGCAAGCTGTCGCGCCTGCTGGTGGCGATGGCGCAAGTCCAGCCGGACGAACGCCCAGTGGTGTTCCATCTCAAAAACACCCCGATCCCCGCGTTCGAATTCGCCACCTTGCTGGAAGTGGTCAAACAGGGCCGCACCGACGATGCGCTGACCTATCTGCGCACCGTCGCTTCGGGCGCTGCCGGTTGAAGCTGAGCGCCCCGGCGCACTGCGCGCTTCACCCCACGCTGGGCCGCCGAACCGCTGAGCGGCGCCGGTGCCGCGCGTTTTGGCGGGCGCTTCAATCGTTTTGGCCAACCGTCCTTGTATCTATCGCTGCAACTGGAAACCGCCGCTGCCGAAGACGCGCAAGCCGCGCCGTTTCTACCGCCATTGACGCTGGTCAGTTATGCCGCCGATCTGCCCGCGCTGGCTGATCTGGGCCTGCTCGATGCAAGCTGGGATGCGCTCTGGGCCGATTGGACCGAGGACTGGCGCACGGCCCTGGTCAACAAGATCGAACCGGTGAGCTGGGTGCTCGGCGACATGCTGCGCGAGGCGCAGATCCCCGGCGCGATCTTTCCCAGCATGGCGCTGCCGGAAGGCATCAACGTCGTGGTGTTTCTGGACATGCTGCAGCCCGAGCACGTGCTGCGCGTGCTTGACGATGGGCGCCTGCCCCGCGATGGGTGTCGCTGGGGCGATCGGCCAATCGTTGTGTAGCGGCATGCGTGCGAGATGATCGCAGCAAACGTTTCACGCTTCACCCCGCCAACAACTGCACCACGCCCGCCAGCACCGGCGCCGCCACAGCCGTCGGCAGAATCAATCCACGCCGATACGGCAGCAACCACAGCGACAGCAGCGCGGCAGCGCCGGTCAACGTGCCCAGCCACACGACCGAACCGATGCCCCAGCCCTGCGCGTGTATCGCCAGGCCAAAGGTGAGCAGCAACAGCAGCCAGCCCAGCACACGCAATTGCCGCGAGCGCGCAGCGCCCAGCATGCAGCCATGCACCTGCCGCTGATGCTTGTCCATCGCCAGGCACAGCGCAGCGAATCCAGAGAAATTCAGTGCCAGCAACAGCCACACGCTCATGCGCTTTCCTGCATCGGCGCGCTGCTTGGCGCAGGCGCGGCGGCAGTGGCGCGCGTATGTCGCGCAGACGCGGGCTGCGGTGCTTTCCAATGCTGCAAGCGCCAACCCGCCACGCCCAGACACAGGCCAAGGAAAATGCAGACCAGATCGACACCGGCCAGCGCCCACTGCCCGGCCGGCAGCGTCACGCCTAGATGCACATCGCTGGTGATCGCGTTGAGCAGCGGCACCAGCGCAAACAAGGCTGCGCCAAGAGACAGCTACCAGCTCCACGTCGCGCGTCGTGGCCAGACGAACGCAGCCAGCAAGGCAGCGGCCCAGGCGGCGAAGAACAGGTTCGCCTCCATCGCCGCGCGTGCGTCCAGCGTCACCGGTAGCAAGCGATTGGCCCAGAAGAAACCGGCAAAGGCGATCGGCAAGCCGGCGACCGTGCCGATGTTGAGCGCATCCACCAATCGTAGCCCGAAGCCGATGCGCCCGGCTTTCAGATGTTTGGGGCCTTCTTTCACCGCCCACATCACCAGACCGCTGGCCACCATCAAACAGCCGAGCAACCCGGAGCCGAAGAACAGCGCGCGCATCCAAGGCCCGGCAAAGTGGGCGATATGCAAGCCCACCATCACCCCGCGCGTCTGGCTGGCGCCACCCGCCGGCCCGCTGCGCTGCAGGCGCTGGCCGCTGAGCGCATCGAACAGGATGGACGGCGCATGGGTGGAGAGGTTGTGCGCCAATTGGGTCACCCCAACGGCGGCATGCGCGTCGTTGGGAAGCGACACCGCCACGTTGCCGATCTCGCCACCGCGCCAGTCGCTGCGCGCACGCGCCACGAACTGTTCCAGCGGCAGCATGCGCGCCGGTGTGCCCGATGCCTTCCGCGTATCGGCAACCCGGTTGGCGGATTCTTCGTAGAAACGCATTTCGTTGTCGGGGTACTGCGCCTTGATGCCCCACGGCAAGTACATGAACATCAAGGTCACGATGCCGGTGTAGGTGATCATCGCGTGGTATGGCAACGCGGTCACCGCGCTGACATTGTGGAAATCCAGCCACGAGCGCAGGCCCTTACCCGGGCGAAAGGTGAAGAAATCCTTGAAGATCTTCTTGTGCGTGATCACCCCGCTGATGATCGCCACCAGCATGAACATCGCGCAGAAACCCACGATATAGCGCGACCACAGCACCGGCAGATAATGCAGATCGAAATGCAGCCGATAGAAGAAGTCGCCGCCCAGGGTGTCGCGTGCGGCGATCTCCTTGCCGGTGGCCGGGTCGATGATGGCGTTGCCATACATCTCGCGGCGGCTGGCGGGTTTGCCATCGGCTGGCGCAGGATTTTGCCAGTACATGCTCACCACCGGATTGCGCGTGTCCGGCAAGGTGATGTTCCAGCTCTGCGCATCGGCCGCATGCGCTTGCAGATACTGTTCGGCGCTGCGCAGCGCGGTCGTATTGCTCACCGTGGTGGTGGGCAGTTCCGGGCGCATCCAGCGGCTGATTTCGTCGCGGTAATAACTCGCCGTGCCGCCCATGAAGATCAGCAGCAACACCCAGCCGACCAGCAGCCCGGTCCAGGTGTGCAGCCACGCCATCGACTGGCGGAATCCCTGCTTCATGCCACGCTCCGTTGCAGCCATGCGGCCAGCGCAAACATCAGCGCCGCCGGCACCGCGATGCCGGCCCACGCCCGCCACACGCTGGCGGTGGCAAAGGCCCATAGCGGTGCACACGCGCACACCACGATGCCGACCAGCATGCTGGTTAGCACCGCTTCGCTGGGCGGCATCGGCAACACCAGCGCCAGCAAAAGATTGGTGGCGCTGGCCAACGCATAACCGCCAAAAATTGCGGCCAGCGTGCGCGCAAGCACGCCCAGCCAGGGACGCCTGAACCAGGGAAGCGACAGGGGCGGTGCGGTAGACATCAGCTGTGCTGCATGTGCGGCCGACTTACTCGGCCAGGAAGGTCAACGTGCTGATGTGGTGGATCATCGCCACCTGCTTGCCGGCGATCTCGCGCTTCACCGGCTCCTTGTTGGTGGCGACCAGGATTTGGCGCCCAGCGCGCAGCTTGGGCAACGTCACCTGGCCCTTGACATCGGAGGTCAGCGTCTTCTGCCACTTCTGCGGGTCGATCACCGTCACCTCGACCTTGGGCAGCGGTTTGTTGCGATAGAGCACGGTCAGCGTGTTGCTGTTGGCGGCGGTGGGCACCAGTTCGAAATCGAGCTTGGCCGAGGGCGTGGCGCGGCCGGCGCGGGCGGAATAGCTCACCGTCTCGAAACCGCCGGCTTCGCCCTTCCACGGTTCGAACACGCTGTCGTCGCTCAACCAGGCATCGCCGGTGCCGGACAGCGGCGCGGTGAGGAACTCGCTGCCGCGCTGCAACGCGCCGGCCTTGCCGGCCGTGCCGAACACGGTCGGCTTGACCACGCGCTTGATCTCGTCTTCGCCGTGGTCGAGGGTCTCCTGCGCCGGCTCGCCGAAGTAGATGCGCACCGGGCCGCTGCCGTCGCGCTCGGTCCAGATTTCATGGGCCTGGGCAGACAGACTGATACTGGCCAAGGCCAGGCAGGACAGCAGAAAGGACTTCATCGCGGCGACTCCTCGTAAGCGGGACCGGGCGAAGCGAGAACCGCGTCACCGTTGGTTGATGGGAATGATACGCAATTCCACGAAACGAGACCAACGCGCCATCCGGGACCTGCGGGGTTCGACCAGCACCTGGTCGTCACGCGGGCAAGCGGGTTCTGCCGCGGAAGGGGTAGTGCCAAGCAGCCCCGTCATGCGGCATCGCGGCAATTTGCCAGCGGCGCGCCAGGTGGCTGCGTACAAGACGTACAGCCCGCCAAGCTGCAGGACGCATCGCGGCGATAACTGTCATGCACAGTGGCCAGACTGGCGGGAACTGTGCTCTATACTCCGGCGCTAGCAGAGGTCTTCGACCAACAGCCAGGGGTGAGCGCGTGCGGAATTACGACCTCGAGTTCCTGAAAAAATTCTCGATGGTGATCGGACTATTGGTCGTGATCACCCTGGGCCTGATCGCCCTGGCAGCCTATTTGCAACGCGCCATTCCCGACGAAGTCTCACCCACTGCGGCCAAACGCGTGCAGCAACGCACCGCACCGGCCGGTGCGGTGTATGCCGGCACCACTGGCGCATCCGCACAAGCGGCGGCGCAGGCGGCAGCGCTGGCCAAGGCCGCCTCGCAGTCCGCCTACGGTGGCAGCACCGACGGCAAGACCATCTTCGACAATCTGTGCACCGCCTGCCACACCACCGGCGTTGGCAAAGCGCCGACGCTGGACCATTCGCATTGGGACGCGCGCATTGCCCAGGGCAAGGACACCTTGTACAAGCACGCGATCGAGGGTTACACCGGCCCGGACGGCGGCATCATGCCGGCCAAGGGGGGCAACCCGGCGCTGACCGAAGAACAGGTCCGTGCCACGGTCGATTGGATGCTGGGCAATCTGAAGTAAGCGCCTGACACAGGCAATCGGGGTGCCGCCGGGCAGCAGCGACTGCCGTGTGCGGGCGCCTCGACTCGGTCAAGCACGAAGACGGCGCACTCTGGATTGCGCGTTATAAGTCGGCCGGCATCGAGCGAGCGTTCCGGTTTCGCTGCACCACTTTCTTGGACGAGCATGTCAGCCTTGCACGAGCACGCACCGCCCCCCTTGAAGTGAGTACTCGCAACTGCACAGGCAACTGTCACCTGCCACTTTTCCAAGCACCAGCTGGTTGGCGCTCGCAGCGTTTTGTTAGCCTGATACAGTGCTAGCCACCCATGCGCCGCCTTCCGGGCGGCGCTTGCAAGGGGTCTACGTCGTTGCTGGAGTGTGTCGATGTCGCGTTGCTCGCTTGTTGTGCTCGGTGTGATCGGTCTGCTGGCTCCGCTGCTGGGCAGTGCCGCCGATGGCACGCCGCAACGCCTGTCGATCGCCGATGTGCAGGGCGAAGACACGCGTAGCCCTTACGACGGCCGTGTGGTGGAAGTGGAGTGCATCGTCACCGCCGATATGCGCGTCGGCCTGGCGGGGCTGTTCGTGCAGCAGCCCGGTTTTGAGCCGCGGCGCTCGCACGGCTTGTTCGTCACCGGTGCCGGCAATGCCGAGGTGGCAGTGGGCGACCGCGTGCGCATCGTCGGCACGGTGCGCGAGGCATCGGCAGGTGGCGAGGCGAGCCTGACCAGCGTGGATGCCAGCAGCATCGAGCGACTCGGCAGCGGGCAGCCGGTGCCCGTGCGCATGCTCAGCGGGCCGCCAGCCAACTGGGAAGCGCTGGAAGGCGAGCACGTGCGCATCGCCGCGCTGACGCTCAACGGCAGCGACCGTCTGGACACCTATGGCGAGCTGGTGGCCGCCTTCGGCGGGCGCTTGTGGCAGCCGAGCGAAGTGGCCGCCGCCGGCACCCCGGCCTTCGCCCAGGTGGAGGCCGACAACGCACGTCGCCGGGTGTTGCTGGACGACGCACGCAATGGCCGCAACCCCAAGACGGTGGCCTATTTGCCAGCCGATCCGCTGCTGCGCAGTGGCAGCCTGCTCAAGTCGGTCGATGGCATCGTGGATCAGCGCTACGACGGCAGCTACCGCATCCAGGTGCTGAATCCGTTGACGTTGCCAGCCATGCCAACTGCGGTGGTGCCGCAGGTAGGCGGCGATCTGCGTATCGCCTCGTTCAATCTGGAGAACTTCTTCAACGGCAATGGTCGCGGCGGCGGTTTCCCGACCAAGCGCGGTGCGCGCACGCATGAGCAGTTCCAGGCGCAGCTGGCCAAACTGGTGTCCACCATCGTGCCGTTGCGCGCCGATGTGGCAGCGTTGATGGAGCTGGAAAACGACGGCAATGGCGCCGATGCCGCAGCGGCGCAACTGGTGGCCGCGCTCAACGCAGCCGGCAAGGACTAAGGACTGGCAGTTCGTGGATCCCGGTAGCGGCCCGGGCGATGACGCGATCCGGGTCGGCATCGTGTATCGCAGCTCCCAGGTCACCCCGGTGGGCAAGCCGGCCACGTTGACCGGCGGGCCGTTCGACAGCTACAGCCGCGTGCCGTTGGCGCAAGCCTTTCGCAGCCCCCGTGGCGCGATCTTCGTGGTGGTCGCCAACCACTTCAAGTCCAAGGGTTGCGGCACCGCCAGCGGCACCGATGCCGATCAGCGCGACGGCCAGGCATGCTGGAACGCCACCCGCACCGAATCGGCCAAGCGCCTACACCAATGGCTGCAGACCGACCCCACCGGCGCGCAGACCAAGCTTGCCGTGTTGCTGGGCGACTTCAACGCCTACGCCATGGAGAGCCCGATGCGCAGCCTACGTGCCAGTGGCTGGCAGGACGCCTTCGCGGTGGCCGGGGTGAAACAACCTTACAGCTACGTCTATGACGGCATGAGCGGGCGGCTTGACCACGCGCTGCTCAGCCCGGCGATGGCCAAACAGCTACGCGGCGCGGTGGAATGGCATATCAATGCCGACGTTATGGAGGACGCCGGCTACGCCAAGCGCAACCTGGCCGGCCCTTGGCGCAGTTCCGATCACGACCCGGTGCTGCTGGGCTTTTCGCTTTAGGGAATGCCTGATTAACCCATGCATCGCCGCCATGCGGCTCAGTCAAATCAATAAGTTAAGCTTCGCGCAAGTGGGTTAATCAGAGAATCCTTAGCGGACTCAGTAACCCCAGAGCAGACGATATACTTTGTTAAGAACCGCGCTTGCGCGCGAGGATGCTCGTAAAGCGAGCGCCATCGCGCGTCAGCGCGCCGGAAGAATCACCCGTCCCACCGCGGAGGTGTTACGTGTGCCTCGCGCGCGCTGGAACTCCGGTCGCACCGGCGCAGCACACCCAAGGTGTGCGCCCCTCAACCTAGCGCGCAATCGGCATGCCGGCGGCGTAGCCGCAGGTTGACCAGATGCGTACTGGCCAGCAGCAGGCTGCCGGTCACCGTGATCGGCGTTTCCCACCTGCCGCCGGCAAATCCGCTCGCGCCAAGCGCCAGGCCGGCCAGCCCGAACACCGCCAGCACCCATACCGGCGCGGGCAGCGCGTGTCGCCGGTGTGTGTTCCAGAGCGCATAGCTACTCAGTGGCACGGATGCAGTGGCGAACACCACATGCACCCATTCGGCCCGGCTCCAGGCGCCCAGCAACGGGAGGGCGGCGGCCAGCAACGGCAGGGCAAGGCAAGGCAATGCAGCAGGCACAGGCTGGACAGGGCGATGGCCGAGCTATCCAGCACCGAAGCGGTAACGCGCATTGAACGGGTCCTGTCGAGCGAGTATTATATAATAACACTTTATTCGCCCAAGGTTCTCCGGATGTGCTTGTCCACTACCCGCCATCCGTGTCGTCCTGTCACCGTGTTGTCCGGCTTTCTTGGCGAGGGCAAGACCACCTTGCTCAACCGCATCCTGCACAACCGCCAGTGCCTGCGGGTGGCGGTGATGGTCAACGACACGAGCTAGGTCAACATCGACCCGCAACTGGTGCGCGAGGGCGGCGCGGCCTTGCGACGCACCGAACAGACGCTGGTGGAATTCAGCAATGGCTGCATCTGCTGCAAGCTGCGCGACGACCTGCTGCAGGAGGTGCCCAGGCTGGCCGAGCAGAGGCGCTACGACTATCTGCCGATCGAATCGACCGGCATTGCTGAGCCGATGCCGGTGGCGGCCACCGTTGCGGTGCGCGATGCCGACGGCTTCAGACAGATGGAGTTCGCCGACGTGCTGGTGATCAGCAAGTGCGATCAGATCGATGCGCAGCACTTGATGCGGTTGCGTGCGGTATTGCGCGCGCCTAATCGCGAGGCGGCGATCGTGGGCTCCGTGCAGGGCGAGGTGCCGCTGCGTCAGTTGCTTGATACCGGCCGCTTCGATTTTACCCGCGCGCGCCGCTGCCACCGGGCTGGATGGAGGAGCTGCGCGGCCGGCACACGCCGGAGACCGAGTAAGACGGCATCAGCAGCTTCGTCTATCGCGCACGCCGGCCGTTCCACCCGCAGCGCTTCGCACGCATGGTGCAAAGCGGCCTGCCGCAGGTGATTGGCAGCAAGGGTTTTTTCTGGCTGGCAAGTCGCATGGATTGGGTGGGTGAGTTGACCAGCGTGGGCGGTGCGACCCAGACCAACGCCGCCGGCTTCTGGTTCGCCGCGCGCCATCGCGTGGATGCGCCCGCGATCGGCGAGCCGCTGCAGACCGGCATCACCCCGCTGCCCTACACCGACATCGGCTGGTAACGTCGCGGCAGCAGACCCAGTGCTGGACAGCGCCGTTGCTGCAATTGCACCAAGTGGGCGACGCCAGCCAATGCGCGGCGATGCAATGGCGATGGGGCGAGCGTTGCCAGGAGCTGGCGGTGATCGGCGTGGACATGAATGCACTGCGCACGCGCGCTGCGCTGGATGCCTGCCTGCTCAGCGATCACCAACTGCGCCAAGGCCCGGCGCAGTGGCAATGGCTGGATGATCCGTTTCCGCACTGGGAGCGTTGATGGCGGCTTGGATCACGCTGGCGACATCCGTTCGCTCGTCGTCCGGATGCGCGCGGTTGCGGGCTGGCATACCCCAGCGGGGCGTGCGGGATGCGCCGCCACGTTGAGGCGCTTCGCATTCCTCAGACGTGGCGGCCGGGTAGCGTGCATGTGCAAGGAGCGATGTTCGGATCTTCAGGAGTAGCCGTTGTCGATTGCCTCTTGATGGGTCTCTTTTTCTTTCTCAACGGACTGTCGACGTTCTTCGGCGGTGGTGGGGATGCCTTCCATCAGGCGTGGCGCTCCCCGCCCTTCTAGCTGGTCGTCGGTGCTTCTGACGATCTGTTCCAACGCAAGCATGTTCTGATAGCCCTGCATCATGCGTTCCAGACGCCGTATCTGGCCGTCGGGTGCGTTGCCTTTCTTCAGAGAGTCCAGGCGCCGTTCCGCGCGCGCGTAGTTTTTGGCCAGGGCGGCTCTGTCGATGGATTTGCGCCTTGCCTTGAGTACCTCGCGCCGATAGTGATGCATTACGTCCATCTGGGCCATGGCCAGGCCGCTGGTCGTGGTTCGCGGTGGGTGGATGTCTTCCATCGGTGCAAGCGCGACCAGCAGTGCATTGAGCTGACTATCGCGGACCTCATTACGCTGGGCGATCAGGGCTGCACGCGTAGTGAGAAGTTGCTGCTCCTGTGGAGTTGCCTCGCGGTCCTCCATGAACAGCTGCTTTTGAATTTCGCTGCACTGCTTGGTTATCTCTGCCAGTTCCCGATCCAGGCTGCGCAATGAGGGGGGCCGCTTGAGCTGGGGGCGTGGAGAAGGCACCGAATGCGATGCTTGCATGCCGTGCTGCAGCGGCTGCCCCTCATCACGGCTCATTCTTTTGGGGATGGGCGGTTGCACTGCCTGATCGACGGGGCGTTGCCGCCCGTGCACCTGCTGCGCACGCGATGGCTTGGGCGGAATCGACACGGAATGTCTTGTGGGCTGGGCCTGCTGCGGCTCCGGTCGCTGCACCCGCCCATGATCAGTTCTGGTGGGAATGGGCTGCCGCGAGCGCTCATCGACGCGGCCTTGCCGCCCTTGCATCTGCTGCGCACGGCCGGGCGTTGCACCGGGCGGCACGGGTGTCATGCGCTGGGGCGGGCTCTGCACCGATTCAAGCGTTGGGGAGTCGATGCACGTCAAAGGCAGCTGTTTGCGTAACGATGCCAGCGATCTACGCGCTGAGGCGAGCATACTGCGATGAGATTTCGACGCGCCCTGAGCGACTGCGGACTTGGGGGCTTGAGAGAGCGGGTGCTGCGGTGACGCGCTTGCAATCAACTGTTTCGTATCGGTCGAGTTGGGGCTGTGCGGCTCCGGGGCGACTCGATGACGGCTACTAAATAATTGACTGAGGCGCATCACACACTCCCGTTGGGCATCTGCACTGACGATAGCCGGCGCTGCCGCCCCCTTCATGCGAACTGCGAACCGGGGTCGCGCAGGCCGAACACTTTCCTCAGCCCAAACGCATACCCCAGGCGATCGCAGCAATTGCAGGGGCCGCTAGCAACAGCCCCATCCAACCACGCGGGCCGATGCGCTCGCCAAATCCCAATTTGCCGACGAGCGCTTCCAGCACGACCACGCCCACATTCATGCTGGCGAAGACGGTGGCCAGCCTATGCGGCAGCAGCTGATGGGCGCGCACGTAACACAGGATGTTGCCGAAATTGAGCGCACCAAGGAATACGCCGGCGAGGAGGTTTCGAAAGCTCAGACGCGCAATACGGTCCTGGCGGATGCCTTGCAAGCCAAGCATCAGCACAAATGCCAGTGCAAAGCACACCGTCAATGACGTCAACGACGGCGTACCGGACTGTGCGATGTGCTTGAGCAGCAGATCGATTAGGGCAAAGCCCATCCACACGCCTGCCAGCCATGGCCAGCCGATTGAGGTCGGCGCTGAATCTGCACCGGTGCCGTGACGTGGCCGCTGCAGGATGCACACGATGGCCAGCAGGCCCAGTCCAGCCGCCTTCCAGGCATTGACCGGTTCACCAAAAAGAGTGAAGGCCGCCGCCAGCGAGAGCAATAGCGACAGACGTTGTGCAATGCCGGTACGTACGATGCCGGCGGTGGCGACCGCGTGTGCCAGCAGCATGAAGATCGAAGGCAATGCCACCGCCAATGCGAACAGTGCCAGCCATGGCATGGTCCGAGCGCGCAGCGTGTCCAGTGCCGGATGCAGGGTCGCCCATGCCAGCAACGCGGCGGTGACTTAGAGCGGCTAACAAAACGACTGCGCAGCCGCCAGGCGGGCGCGGCCGGTGCTCGGAATCGGCATGTACCACCCGTACACTCCGGTTCTGAGCGCGCCGTCCGCACCCACCTGACGACTGCTCGCTACGTTTTGTTAGCCGCTCTTAGTTCCAGGTGATCGCCTACGCAGCATCCAGGCGATAGCGCGGGCAGCAGCTTCAACAGCACCGATACCAGGACACTGCAAACAGCGGCCAACAACAGAAAATGCATGGGCAACGCAACGACGTATCCAGGCAGGGCGATGAATGCGGCCGGCGGGGCGGCTATTATGAGGGCATGTCCAATCTCCCATTTCCTACCGAATCGGCTGCATTGACGTTGGATGGGCCAGTCGGCCCGCTCGATATCGCGGTCGATCTGCCCGAGCCAGACGTCGCTGTGCAACCTGTCGTCGCCATCGTCTGCCATCCGCTCTCTACCGAGGGCGGCAGCATGCACAACAAGGTCGTCACCATGGCCGCGCGCGCGCTGCGCGAGCTGGGCATCACCGTGGTGCGCTTCAATTTCCGCAGTGTCGGCAACTCGGGCGGGGCGTTCGATCACGGCGATGGTGAGCAGGACGATCTGCGCGCGGTTGCCGCATGGGTGCGCAGTCAGCGCCCGTGCGATACGTTGTGGTTGGCCGGTTTCAGCTTCGGCGCCTACGTCTCGTTGCGCGCCGCCGGCTCGCTTGAACCGCAGGTGTTGATCTCGATCGCGCCGCCGGCCGGGCGCTGGGATTTCAGCGACATGCAGCCGCCTGCACACTGGTTGGTGGTTCAGGGCGATGCCGATGAAATCGTCGACCCGCAGTCGGTCTACGACTGGTTGGAGACCCTGGAGCAGCAGCCAGAGCTGGTGCGCATGCCCGACACCAGCCACTTCTTCCACCGCAAATTGATCGACCTGCGTGGTGCGATCCAGCATGGTGTCCGGCGCTGGTTGCCGGCCGCAGTCTGACCGCGGCGTGGCCCATGCGTACGCGCATCGCACCGAGATGCGCCGTTGAGCGGGCATGCCAGCAGCCGGCCCGCGGAGAACACGATGACTGACATGACCCCGTCGCAGCGTTACGCCGCCGGCGTACAACGCGGCGACTGGCGCGCCGACCCCGCCCAACTGGCGGCGTTGGCAGAGCTGGACCGTATCCACGAGGCATTGGTGGACAGCGCGCAGGACGGCTGGCTGGATCGGCTGTCTGCGTTCTGGAAAAACCCCGAGCCGGTGCGCGGCCTGTACTTCTGGGGTGGCGTGGGGCGCGGCAAGACCTTCCTGGTCGACCTGTTCTATGACGGGCTGCCGATCAAGCAGAAGTACCGCACGCATTTCCATCGCTTCATGCGTGGCGTGCATGAGCAGTTGCGCGAACATGCAGGGCAGAGCGACCCACTGGCCAGGATCGCGCAGCAATGGCGCGAGAATCTGCGCGTGCTGGTGCTGGACGAATTCTTCGTCACCGACATCGGCGATGCGATGTTGCTGGCGCGCTTGCTGGAACGCTTGTTCGCCGAAGGCGTGACCCTGGTGACCACGTCCAACACCGCGCCGGCAAATCTCTATGCCAATGGACTGCAGCGCGACAGCTTCATGCCGGCGATCGGGTTGCTGCAGAAGTTCTGCGTCGCGTTGTATGCCGAAGGTACCGAGGATTACCGCATGCGCGCGTTGACGCGGTCACCGGTATATCGCGTGCCGCTGGATGCGCAACCCGATGACTGGCTCCGCCAGCGCTGGAGCGAATTGAGCGGAAATTCCGAAGCGCGCGGCGGCAATATCGAAATCGAAGCGCGCAAGATTGCAGTGCGCGCACGTGGCAAGAGCATCGCCTGGTTCGACTTTGCTGCAATATGCGAAGGCCCGCGCGGCCCGGGCGACTACATCGAGATCGCGCGCGAATTCACCACCGTCCTGCTGGGTGGCATCCCGCACTTCGATCGCATGAACGAAGACGCCG
The DNA here is from genome assembly GCF_002940065.1 of Xanthomonas populi. Classification (GTDB taxonomy): domain Bacteria; phylum Pseudomonadota; class Gammaproteobacteria; order Xanthomonadales; family Xanthomonadaceae; genus Xanthomonas; species Xanthomonas populi. The sequence continues at coordinate 2,965 of NZ_MDEJ01000059.1, read as the reverse complement.
CGCGCCGTTTCGTCAATCTGATCGACGAGCTGTACGACCGCCACGTCAACCTGGTCTGCACCGCGCAGGACGCACCGCCGGCGTTGTACAGCGGTCAACGCCTGGCTGGCGCGTTCGAGCGCACCGCCTCGCGTTTGATCGAGATGCAGAGCGCGGAGTATCTGGCCACTGCGCATCGGGCGTGAGTTGGTCCCTTTAAATTGGCCGCCCGAGTCCTGCTTCAGAATCTGTAAGTGAGTTGCGACAGGATCCGGCGTATGCAAATGAATCTGTCCACATACGCCGATGCAACCTTACTGCTGGGATCGCGGTTTGGCTTGTCGATACTGGCGCTTGTCGCCCGTCCGTTTCCCATTGGGATCGACGTTGGCACACCCTCGGCCGCCGCAAATGACAGCATCGGATGGGTAATATGCTTGGAGGACCGGGATAGCGCTCTCGTAGCGCTGGAGTTCGGCCTGGACGATGGAGAGCTCGCGGCGGTAGTAGCCCAATACGGCCCAGCCGATAAATAGCAAAAGAAACAGGATGGCGGCCGCAGCGGCGAACCATATCCAGACGGTCTTGCTCGCCCCTTGTAGGTGCGCTGATGTGGCCGACACGGCACGGTCGTACTCCCTGGCGACGGGCGACACCGCATCCTTGGCCTCCGTGGCGATTTGGGCGCTAGGGAAGGTCTGCACAACGCTCCAGGCCGCATAAATTCCAGCATCTTGAGCGCTAGTAACGCGCAAAGTGGGGTTGCAGCAGCAAGATCTCACGACGGGTTTGCTTGCGCTTGCCCAAGCCCTGTGCATCACCGAATGTCAGTTGCATGGATGCCTGCTTAACGTAAGTGCGTAGTCTCGCGCCTCTATGGGGCGTTGTTCAGAGGTTCCTTCGTTTGACGAGTGCGCCACCGAGGTCGCCACAGATACGGTCGCCTTCCTGCACGAGCGTAACGTTGAAACCGCAGCAATCAAGCTTGGGATTTGTTTCGTCACACCACTTCACCGACCATGCGCCATTGAAATTGGCTTTTGCAGCTTTCGCGGGTGGGCTGGACATGCAAGCTGCCAGCCAGTGCATGAGGCGAGCAGAATACTCGCCAATGCGCCGGCCGTGGATCTGCCGATTGCCATATGGTTCTCCTGCCCGTGGTCACAGCTAACAGGCTAGGCGAAGATGAACTCTGGCCCTACCCTACGGGCCAGGAATCCTCCTGGCGAATTCAAGCCCGATTAGCCGCAGCTACAGAGCGGCACGCTCGCCGGTTTAGGCCGGCGCACGAGATGCATTGCAGACCGTCCGCAGCGACGGTGCATGTAAGCGTCTATAGAATCGCTTGAAATTAAATAGTGCGCTATGTAAATTGCAGCCCATGGACACCGCCATAGCCACCCCCGCCCAGACTGACGCACTGCTGCAGCTCGACAAGCAGCTGTGCTTTGCGCTGTATTCGGCCAACCTGGCGATGCACAAGCTCTACCGCAGGCTGCTGAAGACGCTGGACCTGACCTATCCGCAGTATCTGGTGATGCTGGTGCTGTGGGAGACCGACGGCCGCAGCGTGTCGGAGATCGGCGAGCGCCTGTATCTGGACTCGGCCACGCTGACGCCGCTGCTCAAGCGTCTGCAGGCCGCTGGCCTGGTGACGCGCACGCGCGCCGTCAGCGACGAGCGTCAGGTGATCATTGCGCTGACCGACGTGGGTCGCGCATTGCGCAGCAAGGCGGGCGCGGTGCCGGAGCAGGTGTTTTGCGCGTCGGCGTGTTCGTTGGACGAACTGCGTCAACTCAAGCAGGAACTGGAAAAGTTACGCTCCAGCCTCGGTAAGGGGTGAGTCGCTTCATCCGTGCCCGCGTTCTTATTCAACATGCCGCACACGATTCAATCGTCAACCATTCAATTAATAATCACGCGCTGACAGCGCTCACTCCGGAGAACCACCATGGCCTCACCTGAAAAGATCCTTTACACCGCCCACGCCGCCGCAACTGGTGGCCGCGAAGGCCGCGCCGTGTCCTCGGACAAGGCGCTGGACGCCAAGTTGTCCACCCCGCGCGAGCTGGGCGGCGCCGGTGGCGACGGCACCAACCCGGAGCAGCTGTTCGCTGCCGGCTACTCGGCCTGCTTCATCGGCGCGATGAAGGCCGTGGCTGGTCAGGACAAGCTCAAGCTGCCGGGCGAGATCAGCATTGATGGCAGCGTCGGCATCGGCCAGATTCCGGGCGGTTTCGGCATTGCGGTGGAACTGCGCATCGCCGTGCCGGGCATGGACCAGGCCGAACTGCAGGCGCTGGTCGACAAGGCCCACCAGGTCTGCCCGTACTCCAACGCCACGCGCGGGAACATCGACGTCACCCTGACCTTGGCCTGATCTACGCCAGTGCTGCCGCGCGCTGTGCGTGGCAGTGTCAGAAGCGGCCCGGCGCATGCGTCGGGCCGCGTTCGTTGTGCATTGCCTGTCTGCACATGCTGGCGAGGGCCATAGCCGCGCGGCACACCAAGAGCGGCTAACCAAACTCCTGCGCTGGCCGTCAGGCGGGCGCGGCCGGTGCTCGGAATCGGCATGTACCACGCGTGCACTGCGGTTGCTCCGTGCCGTCCGCACCGACCTGGCGACTGCTCGTTACGTTTTGTTAGCCACTCCACGACGATGACAATGTTTGCTTGGCCGGCTCAGGCCGGAATCTTTTCTGCCCATGAGCGCGACGCGTCCCACTTTGCTACTGCTACCCGGCCTGCTCAACGAGAGGGTCGGCAGGGATTCGTGTAAAAAATAGCCAAATGCGCCCTAAATCGTTGTTGTAGCAAGAATTCTCCGGGAAAAGTCGATCAGCAAGACTTCCCGCTTGAGATCGAGCGCGTAGTCGCCAAACCTATCGAGTCACCCCTGAAAACCCCCAACCACCCAACGACCGCAAGGCCTTGATGTCTGCACCGGCGTGCCAGAACTGCCAGTGTTCGCTACGCTGAAGGCTGG
>NZ_MDEJ01000058.1 GCF_002940065.1 Xanthomonas populi | reverse complement strand
AGGCGGGCGCGGTGAGAGATGCCCCGTACACACGTTGTATGGCCGGCGAATCCAACGCTGATTCGCAACGCTGTTGAGGACCTCCTCGGAGAAGACTTCGAGGGAGGTTTTGAAGCCGGGTATCTTGCGCCAACGATTGAAGAGCCGCTGCTTGATCCATCGCAGGTGCGCATCGGCGATGGGGCTGAAATCGTCTGTCGTGGCAAGTACTGGCGGGTCAACCCGTTGGCATTTTCGTTGCTGCCTGGCTGCCATGCGCAGGACGGATCTGCAAAATAGAAATCACTCTGCACGCAGGCGGCCATGAGCTGATGATCGGCGCACTGGTTGCCGTTGTCGGCGGTGAGGATGTGCCCTGTATGGCGGAGGCCACCCAGCCGCTGGACGATGGCCTTGCGCACGTTCTCGGCGGTGCCGTCAGGCGAGCGAACCAGCAGATGCAGGCGACTGCGGGGTTCGGTCATGCTGACAACCACGGCCTTTGCGTGTGAGGCCCGGATGGTATCCAGCGCGCAGTCGCCGATGCGGCTTCGCTGCTCCACCACCCTTGGGCGCTGTGTCCAGCTGCGTCGCTGTGTCAGCTGCCCGCGGCCATCGCGCACGCCCCGTCGGCGCCGCTTGCGGCGAGGTGTGCGTCGATGCGTGAACAACCGACCGCCGCGCTTTTGGTCGGCAACGCATGCAGACGGTAACGTTCCGGAAGATCCAGGCGGCTGGATGACATACGCAACGCCACTTGTGCGGTGAAGTCGCTCAGGTCAGGTCGCCTGGATCACTTCACACCCGTTGGTGGTGCGAATCAGAGTTGAAGCCGCCTTTAAAAAAATAGCCGAAATTGAGCTAAGGATTCTCTGATTAACCACTTGCGCGAAGCTTAACTTATTGATTTGACTGAGCCGCATGGCGGCGATGCATGGGTTAATCAGACCTTCCCTAACCCGCTGTCAGCCACAACTTTTCACTAATCCCTGCCGGCCTCCGATATCATCAGCCCCGGATTCTAAACCCGAGCGTTACTCAGAAGGGGAGGACGTCGTCCGACGCCAGCCGACAGATGATTTGAAGCTCAATAACGGCTGCAAGCACACGGCCAGCTGCGCGCTTAGCGCTCTTTTGGGCGGTGCGATTCTAGAGAAGCACCAAGACGGCGGAGGTCACTGACAAGGCCGTCCACTCAACGCCACTTTTCGGTACCTGAACCATGATCGGATCGGCACGCAATTTTCCCGGCACATGGAAAAACAGCCACTTCGCTGCGCTAAGTGGCTGTTTTATTTGGTGGGCCGTCAAGGATTCGAACCTTGGACCTATTGATTAAGAGTCAACTGCTCTACCAACTGAGCTAACGGCCCTGAAACTGGTCGCACATTGTATGTGCTTTTTTGCGTCGTTGCAACACCGGCGATGCATCGGGCCCAACATTTCCTGCAATCAGTGGGGTGGCTGAGGGGACTCGAACCCCCGACATCTGGAATCACAATCCAGTACTCTAACCAGCTGAGCTACAGCCACCACTGAAAACCTACCTACTTACTTCCTACCGCACCGCCGATGGCGCGCCCGACAGGACTCGAACCTGTAACCGCCGGCTTAGAAGGCCGGTGCTCTATCCGGTTGAGCTACGGGCGCCCGGACCGAACGTTGCATTCCCACGCCGCACGAAGCTCGGAATGGTCGGGGTAGAGGGATTCGAACCCCCGACATCCTGCTCCCAAAGCAGGCGCGCTACCAGACTGCGCTATACCCCGGCGGGGCCTTTCAATCCCGAAGGCTGGAAAGGCCGGCTATTTTGGGAACGATTGGCCTCGCTGTCAATCACTCTGCGTAAATTCACCGATCCGGTATCCTCGCAACCACGCTCACCACCATGGCGAGCACCAACATTTCATGGAGAACACGTATGCGTAGCGGCAACCCTGCCCTTCGGGAATCCACGTTCCTCGACCTCGGCTCCGGCTCGGTCGTCACCCGCGACGGTCGGGCGATGACGCTCAATGGCACCGTCAACAAGACCGGCGCGCTGTTGTTGATGGCTGTGCTCACTGCTGCTTTCGCTTGGTCGCAGTCAGTCGGCGCAGACGGCATGCCGTTGCCTGCGGCCAAGCTGTACATGATCGCCGGCGCGATCGGCGGACTGGTGTTCGCGCTGGCGACCAGCTTCAAGCCGACCTGGGCACCGATCACCGCGCCGCTGTATGCGCTGGTGGAAGGCTTCTTCCTGGGCTCGATTTCGGCGGTGTACGAAGCACGCTTCAACGGCATCGTGTTCCAGGCGGTGCTGCTGACCTTCGGCACGATGTTCGCCCTGCTGTTCGCCTATCGCAGTGGGCTGATCAAGGCCACTGAGAACTTCAAGCTGGGCGTGGTTGCGGCCACCGGCGGAATTGCACTGGTGTACTTGGCAACCATCGTGCTGGGCTTTTTCGGCGTGCGGATTCCCTTCATCCACGACTCGGGCCTGATCGGCATCGGCTTCAGCATGCTTGTGGTGGTCATTGCGGCGCTGAACCTGGTGCTGGATTTCGACTTCATTGAAACCGGTGTGGAACAGGGCGCTCCCAAGCACATGGAGTGGTACGGCGCATTTGGCCTGATGGTGACGCTGGTGTGGCTGTACATCGAGTTCTTGCGGTTGCTGTCGAAGCTGCAGTCGCGCAATTAAGCGGGGAATGGGGAATCGTATGAGCGGATCACTTGCCCGTTCTGGTTTGGAGCAAAAAGAAAGGGCGCCTAGGCGCCCTTTCTTGTTTCGCAGTTCGCTTGGATGTTTAGACGCGGCTGGCGATGGCTTTGGCGAAGCCCATGGTGTTGCCGGTGCCGCCCAGGTCGGGGGTCAGCGAGTCCTTGGATTCCAGGGTGGCCACGATGGCTTCGCGCAGGCGCTCGGCGTTCTGCGGCTGACCGATGTGGTCCAGCATCTGCGCGGCACCCAGCAGCAGCGCGCACGGATTGGCCTTGCCCTGCCCCGCGATGTCCGGCGCCGAGCCGTGTACGGCCTCAAAGATCGCCGCATCCAGACCGATGTTGGCACCCGGAGCCAGGCCCAGGCCGCCGACCAGACCGGCACACAGGTCGGAGAGGATGTCGCCAAACAGGTTGGTGGTCACGATGATGTCGAACTGTTCCGGGCGCATCACCAGCTGCATGCAGGTGTTGTCGACGATCATTTCCTGGAATTCGATTTCCGGGTACAACGCCGCGACCTCACGCGCCACCTTCAGGAACAGGCCCGAGGTCGACTTGATGATGTTGGCCTTGTGCACCGCGGTGACCTTCTTGCGGCCGGTGGCGCGCGCCAGGTCGAAGGCGTAGCGCACGATGCGCTCGGAGCCCTTGCGGGTGACCTTGGCCATCGACACTGCGGTCTCGCCGTCGGCCGACACTTCCTGGCCTTCGCTCAGGTAGGCGCCTTCGGTGTTTTCACGCACCGTGATCAGGTCAACGCCATCGGCGAAGCGCGACTTGGTGTTGGGGAACGACTTGGCCGGACGCACGTTGGCGTAAAGGTCGAACTTGCGACGCATGGCGACATTGATCGAGCTGAAGCCTTCGCCGACCGGCGTGGTCAGCGGGCTCTTGAGGGCGACTTTATTATTGCTGATCGAGGCCAGGGTGGACTCGGGCAGCAGATCGCCGTGTTTCTCCAGCGCGACCAAGCCGGCGTCGGCGTACTCGTAGGTCAGGCCAGCTTGCAGCGCGTCGAGCACGAACAGCGTGGCATCCATGATCTCCGGGCCAATACCGTCGCCGCGGATGACCGTGATTGTCTGCGTCATAACGTTGGGTTTCCGAACTTGAAGGGGGGGAGCGCCAACCGGAAACCCGGCATACCGGCGCAAGGAGGTTTCACCGACAATTATGCCCGATGCCGGTGAAGGCGCCCAAACCGACCTTGGTCGAAGAGCGGCGCACAACCGCCGCAACGCGCCGCCTCGCAGGGCAGCGCGTTGGAGCGCCGGATTTGCGCCAGTTAGTCGTGCGGGTGCTGCGCCGGCGCCTGGCCGCCGTCTTCGAGCTGGTCGAGAAAATCCACCGCGCGGCGCAGATGCGGGATGACGATGGAACCGCCGACCACCAGGCCGACCGAGACGGTTTCGAAGAACTGTTCGCGGGTCACGCCAGCCTCTTTGCATTGCGCGACGTGATAGCTGATGCAGTCATCGCAACGCAGCACCAACGAAGCGACCAGGCCGAGCAGCTCCTTGGTTTTGACGTCCAGCGCGCCGGCCTGATAGGTCTGCGTGTCCAGCGCGAAGAAGCGGCGCACCACCTGGTTGGGCTAGGCCAGGATGCGTTGATTCATGCGCTGGCGGAATTCGGTGAACTCGCGCAGACGGTCTCCGCTGCCGCCGTCGTTCTCACTCATGTCTGGCCGCCTGTGGCGCCGGCCAACAACGGTTCGAGCTTGCCGGCGCGGTGCATGGCCATCATGTCGTCGTAGCCGCCCACGTGGACGTCGCCGACGAAGATCTGCGGCACGCTGGTGCGCTTGGCCAGCGCAACCATCTTGTTACGCTCGGCCGGGTCCAGGTCGATGCGCACCTCTGTCCAGGTCCGGCCTTTGCTCTTGAGGAAGTTCTTGGCCGCCACGCAGTACGGGCAGATCGCAGAGGAATACAGGGTGATCTGCGGGCCGGTGGCCGCATCCTGCACGTTAGGGTCTTGGCTCACTGGAAACTCCGTGGTTTGTCTGAAGCTCTGACACATGGGACCGGCCGACTGGAATTTCCATGTCGTCACCGCAACACTATGGATTAACTGTCGATTCACGCCATTGCGCCGTGCTGCCCGCATGCTCCGCGCACTACCTGGGAGTTCCACTTGCGCCTGCTACCGCTCGCCACCGCCCTCACACTGGCCGTTGCCATGGGTGTGGCACCTGCGCAGGAAAGCCGCCTGCCCGATATCGGCTCGTCTGCCGGCGAGTTGCTGACCCCGGCGCGCCAGGCCGAATACGGCAAGATGATGCTGGCCGAGTTGCGCAACTACGACTACGTGCTGGACGACCCGCTGATCAGCGATTGGCTGCAGACCATGGGCACCCGGCTGGGCGCCAACAGCGACCAGCCGCAGCAGCCGTTTACGGTTTTCATGCTGAGCGACCGCCAGATCAATGCGTTCGCCACCTTGGGCGGCTACATCGCGGTCAATGCCGGGCTGGTGTTGACTGCCGAGCGCGAGGACGAAGTGGCTGCGGTGCTGTCGCACGAAATCGCCCACGTCACCCAGCAGCATGTGCTGCGCGGGGTGGAGCGGGCGCAGCGCGATCAGATCCCGATCCTGCTCGGCATGCTGGCAGCGGTGGTCGCTGCGCAACAGGCCGGCGGCAATTCCAAGGGCGATGCCACCATGGCCGGCATCACCAGTGCGATGGGGCTGATGCAGCAGCGCCAGATCGACTACACCCGCTCCAATGAATCCGAAGCCGACCGGCTGGGCATCCGCACGCTGGTGCGCAGCGGCTACGACGTGGATGCGATGGCCGGCTTCTTCGAGCGCATGTCGGTGGCGATGCGTGCCAACGAGGGCGGTTACAGCGCGCCGGATTTCCTGCAGACCCACCCGGTCACCGTCACCCGTATCAGCGAGGCCAAGGCGCGCGCCGAACAGATGAAGAAGAACACTGTGGTGCTGACCACCTCGGTGCCGAGCGGAACGCGCCAGGAGCGCGTGAATCTCTCTGACCCGTCGCTGTCGGAGCCAGTGAGCCGCACCGGCAACGCGATTCTTCCGTATGCGCTGCGGTTGCCGGTGGACGCGCTCAGCCGGGGCGGCCAACAACAAGGCTTCGATTGGGCCAAGGAGCGCCTGCGCGTGCTCAGCGCGACCACGCCGGATGCGGCCATCCGCGAATACGAAACCCTGCGCCGCAGCGCCAAGAACGGCCTGACCGACGCGCAGCGCTACGGGCAGGCACTGGCGCGCTTGCGCAACAGCGGCGGGCGGCCGAGCGAGCCTGTGGCCCAACTGGCCAGCCTGCTGGAGGCGCATCCGGATAATTTATGGCTGACGCTGGGCCTGAGCGAGGCGCAGGCGCGGGTAGGCCAGCGCGAGGTGGCCACTGCACGTTTCGATGGGCTGCTGAAGCAGTTACCGAACAACCGCGCGGTGGCGCTGACCTATGCAGGCGCGCTCAACGAGCAGGCGACCGAGACATCCGGCCAGCGTGCGCGTCAGGTGCTGGAACCCCTGCTTTATCGCAACAGCGACGACGCCTTGTTACAGCAGACCTACGCGCGCGCCTGCGAACTGTCCGGCGACCAGCTGCGCGCCAGCGAGGCCTATGCCGAGTCCGCGTACTTGAACGGCCGCGCCGAGCAGGCGCTGATCCAGCTGGAGGCGCTGAAAAAGAAAGATCTCGATTATGTGACACGTGCGCGGGTGGATGCACGCATTGCCGCGATCACGCCCACCGTGCTGGAACTGCGGCGCCAGGGCATCCGCGACCCGGATCTGTCGACGCGTTAGTGCATTTCATGCGGTGCGGCGGTTTCACTTTCGGGATGACACATGGTGCGCTCGACGCTGCAATGTCTGCTTGTCTTCTCGCGGCACAGCCCGCTTGGCGGCGTTGCAAACGACGTAACACGCCCGCCATGTCACATTAGAGTCACAAAACCGTAGTCTACTGGCGACCATCAAAGCCAGACGGTAAGCCCCGCGTGCAGAAACGCATTCTGATCGTCGACGACGAACCCGCAATCCGCGACATGGTGGCGTTCGCGCTGCGCAAAGGCGAGTTCGAACCCATCCATGCTGGCGATGCCCGCGAGGCGCAGACCGCCATCGCCGACCGTGTGCCGGATCTGATTTTGCTGGACTGGATGTTGCCAGGCACCAGCGGGCTGGACCTGGCGCGGCGCTGGCGCAAGGAATCGCTGACCCGCGAGATTCCGATCATCATGCTGACCGCGCGCGGCGAAGAGAACGACCGCGTCGGCGGCCTGGAAGCCGGGGTCGACGATTACGTGGTCAAGCCGTTCTCGGCGCGCGAGTTGCTGGCGCGCATCCGTGCGGTAATGCGCCGCACCCGCGAGGACGACGAAGACGGTAGCGTGGCCGTGGGTCGGCTGCGTATCGATGGCGCCGCGCACCGGGTGTTCGCCGGCGACACGCCGGTGCCGATCGGCCCGACCGAATACCGCTTGCTGCACTTTTTCATGACCCATCCCGAGCGCGTCTATACGCGCACCCAGTTGCTGGATCATGTCTGGGGTGGCAGCGTGTACGTGGAAGAACGCACCATCGATGTGCATATCCGCCGCCTGCGCAAGACGCTGGAACCGTTCGGCCTGGAAAACATGGTGCAGACCGTGCGCGGCTCGGGCTACCGTTTCTCTTCGGCCGCCTGATGCTTGCCGCACAGGCCGGCCCAGCCGCAAACACCGGCCGGGTTGCATGCCTACCTGACGCTCCGTGGTAACGCCTTCCATGCCCCAACATATTCGTTCCGCCTGGTTCAAGACGCTCGGCACACTGGCGCTGTTACTGGGCGCTGCCGTGCTGGCCGGCGTGCTGATCGAGCATGTGTGGATGGCGCTGACGCTGACCGCGCTGGGCGTGCTGGCCTGGCACTACTGGCGGCTGCGGCAGGTGTTGCGGCGGCTCACTGCACGCCAACGTGCCGAACCGGCCGCAGGCGTCGGTGCCTGGAACGAACTGGATCGGCTGCTCTATCGCAGCCAGGCAGAGATGCGCGGGCGCAAGCGTCGCCTGATCGACATGCTGCGCACCTACCGCGCCGCCGCACAGGCCTTGCCCGATGCGGTGGTAGTGGTGGATCGCAACAGCCAGCGCGTGCAGTGGTTCAACAAGGCTGCCGGTGGATTGCTCGGCCTGCATCATCCCGGCGATATGGGCGTGTCGGTGGTGGAGCGACTGCAGCCGTTAGCATTGGCGCATTGGCTGGCCGCCGGTCGCAATGCCGAGCCAATGCTCGATGCCGCCTCGCCGGTCGATCCGGATCTGCGTTTGAATCTGCGCCTGATCCCCTATTCCGACGATTACTGGCTGCTGGTGGCGCGCGATGTCAGCAAGCTGCTGCGGCTGGAGCAGGTGCGCCGCGACTTCGTGGCCAATGTCTCGCACGAGTTGCGCACACCGCTGACGGTGGTGCATGGCTATCTGGACATGCTGGACCCGGAAGACTTTCCCGATTCGGGCCCGATGCTGGCAGAGATGCGCAAGCAATCGCAGCGCATGGCGCAGTTGGTCGAAGATCTGTTGACGCTGTCGCGGCTTGAATCACAGGAAGAACTCGGCGAGGAACACGTGGCGATGGCGCCGATGCTGTCGACCTTGCGCCGCGAAGCCGAAGCGCATAGCCAGGGCCGGCACACGGTGGAAGTGTTCGATGAGGCAGGCGTGGATCTGCTGGGCTCCAACAAGGAACTGCACAGCGCGTTCTCCAACCTGGTCACCAACGCGGTGCGCTATACGCCGGGCGGCGGCACGGTGACCATCCGCTTCGTGCGCGACGGCGATGGCGCTGCCCTGGCGGTGCGCGATACCGGCTACGGCATTCCCGCTTCACACCTGCCGCGCATCACCGAACGGTTCTATCGCGTCTCCAGCAGCCGCTCGCGCGAGAGCGGCGGTACCGGCCTGGGGTTGTCGATCGTCAAACACATTCTGGGGCTGCATCAGTCACGGCTTGAGATTGAAAGCGAAGTCGGGCGCGGCAGCGAATTCTCGTGTCATTTTGTGGCTGCACGCGTCGCGCAGCGCGATCAGTCCCTGCCGCTGTCACGCTCGGCGTGATATGTAGTGGGTGCGCGCCGCAGCGCGGTGCGATGCACCTGCGCAGCGCGCGCCAAGTCGCAGCGCGCTGCATGTTGCGCGCGATAACGGCGCATTCCATTCCGTCTTGATGATCGACTCCATGGGCCACGCCAAACACTCCCACGACACTTTTTCTTCCGAAGAGATCGCCGCCGATCCGTTGCGCGAGCCGTCGCTGTACATCAACCGCGAACTGTCGCAACTGGATTTCAATTTCCGGGTGCTGGCGCAGGCGATGGACGACCAGGTGCCGCTGCTGGAACGGCTGCGTTTCCTGTGCATTTCCTGCACCAACCTGGACGAGTTCTTCGAGATCCGCGCGGCCACCGTGCGGCATGCGCAGGAATTCGGCCTGCCGCCGGCACCGGATGGATTGAGCCCGACGGCCATCCTCAACGCGGTGCACGACCGCGCGGCCAAGTTGGTCGAGCAGCAGTACTACGTGTGGAACGAAGTGCTGCGCCCGGCGATGGAAACGGCCGGCGTGGCAGTGCTTAGCCGCACGGTATGGAATTCGCGCCAGAAACGCTGGCTGCGTGCCTATTTTCGCAACGAGATCATGCCGGTGCTGTCGCCGTTGGGCCTGGACCCGGCGCATCCGTTCCCGAAGATTCTCAACAAGACATTGAACATCGTGGTGGTGCTGGATGGCCAGGATGCGTTCGGCCGCGCCGGCCATCTGGCCATTGTGCGTGCACCGCGCTCGTTGCCGCGCATCATCCAGTTGCCGGCCAGCCTGTCGCCGGACGGAACGCAGAGCTTTGTGTTTTTGTCCTCGGTACTGTCCGAGTTTGTGGATGAGCTGTTTCCGGGCATGCAGGTCAAGGGCTCGTATCAGTTCCGCGTCACCCGCAATTCCGAGTTGGTGGTGGACGAAGAGGAAGTCGAAAACCTGGCGTTGGCATTGCGCGACGAACTGGTCACGCGCGGCTACCGGCCGGCGGTGCGGCTTGAAATCGCCCACGACTGCCCGGCGCCGATCATGCGCACCTTGCTGCAGAACTTCGGCTTGAACGAAAACGCGGTGTATCGCATCGTCGGGCCGGTCAATCTGAGCCGCGTCACCCAGGTCTACGATCTGGTGCAGCGACCCGAACTCAAGTATCCGTTGTTCAATCCGCGCACGTTGCGCGACAACGTCGGCATCTTCGAGATCGTCAACAAGGGCGATGTGCTGTTGCATCACCCCTTCGATGCGTTCACTGCGGTGCTGGATGTGATTCACCAGGCCGCGGTCGACCCGAACGTGCTGGCGATCAAGCAGACCCTGTACCGCACCGGTAAGGACTCGTTGATTGTCGATGCGTTGATTCTGGCCGCGCGCAACGGCAAGGACGTCACTGTGGTGGTGGAGCTGCGCGCACGCTTCGACGAAGAGGCCAACCTGGGCCTGGCCGATAAGCTGCAGGAAGCCGGCGTGCAGGTGGTCTATGGCGTGGTCGGCTTCAAGACGCACGCCAAGATGCTGCTGATCGTGCGACGCGAGGGCCGCAAGCTCAAACGCTACGTGCATCTGGGCACCGGCAATTACCACAGCGGCACCGCGCGTCTGTACACCGACATCAGCCTGATCACCGCGGATGTGGACATCGGCAACGATGTGCACATGCTGTTTCAGCAATTGTCCGGTCTTGCACCGCGCATGAAGCTGGAGCAGTTGCTGCAATCGCCGTTTACGCTGCATACCGGCGTGTTGAAGCGGATCGAACGCGAAACCCGGCTGGCCCGCAATGGTCGCCCGGGGCGCATCATCGCCAAGATGAATGCCCTCAACGAGCCGCAGGTGGTGCGCGCGTTGTATACGGCGTCGCAAGCCGGTGTGCAGATCGATCTGATCGTGCGCGGCGCCTGCACGCTGCGGCCGGGCGTGCCGGGCTTCTCCGACAATATTCGCGTGCGTTCGATCGTGGGGCGCTTTCTGGAGCACAGCCGCGTGTACTGGTTCGGCAACGACGGTGCGGCAGAACTCTATTGCGCCAGCGCCGACTGGCTGGAACGCAACCTGCTGCGGCGCGTGGAAACCTGCTTCCCGATCCTGGACCCGGATCTGGCCAAGCGCGTCTATCGCGAAGTGCTGCAGAATTATCTGGACGACAACGTCAACGCGTGGGAACTGGATGCCGAGGGCGTCTACCACAAGCGCACGCCGGGTCCCGGCGAGCCGGCGCATTCGGCGCAGATGACTTTGCTCGATCGGGTCTGGAAGAGCGGCTGATAAAACGTCACGAGCGGTCGTTAGTTGGTGCCGGCGGCGCAGTGCAGCCGGCTTGTGCAAGTAGTACAAACCACGCCGCCCGCGCCCGCCGACGGTATGCGCAGTTGTTTTGTTGGCACCTCTCACGGGGCCAACCGCCCATCGGCTACCATGCGGCCATGCCAATGCCCTCCCCCACGATCCCGCCCCTGTGCGACGGCGATTTTCTTGCCGCCATCGACTTAGGTTCCAACAGTTTCCACATGGTCATTGCGCGCTACCTGATGGGTCAGCTGCGCGTCGTCGATCGCCTGCGCGAGACCGTGCGCATGGCCGACGGCCTGGATGGCAAAGGTGGCATTTCCAACGAGGCGCGCCAGCGTGCACTGGAATGTCTGGCGCGCTTCGGTCAGCGCATTCGTGAAGTGCCGTCATTGCGCGTGCGCGCGCTGGCCACCAACACGGTGCGTCAGCTACGTTCGCCACAGGCATTTTTAATGCCGGCAGAAACCGCGCTTGGGCATGCGATCGAAGTGGTCAGCGGACGCGAGGAAGCGCGCCTGATCTATCTCGGCGTTGCGCATGCGCAACCGCCCAAACCAGATCAACGCCGGCTGGTGATCGACATCGGCGGCGGCTCGACCGAGTTCATCATCGGCCGCGGTTTTCAGACGCTGGAACGCGAAAGTCTGCAGGCCGGTTGCATCGCCAGCACGCGGCGATTTTTCCCAGGCGGCAAGTTGTCGAAAAAGAAATGGAAGGATGCGCTGACCGAGATCGGCGCCGAGTTCCAGCAGTTCGCCAATCAATACAAGGCGCTGGGCTGGCATGAGGCGATCGGCTCGTCCGGCACCCACAAGGCCATCGGCGAGATCTGTGCGGCGATGAAGCTCACCAAGGGCGCGATCACCGCCGAGGCGCTGCCGGCGCTGCGCGATGAACTGCTCAAGGCCAAGCGCATCGAAGACATTCAACTGCCCGGGCTAGCCGCCGAACGCCGCCCGATTATTGCCGGCGGGATTCTGGTGCTCGAGGCCGCCTTCCAGGCACTGGGGCTGGAGAAGCTGATGGTCAGCAAGGCGGCGATGCGCGAAGGAATCCTCTACGACATGCTCGGCCGTGGCGGCGAGAACGACCCGCGCGACAGCTCGGTGGCCTCGTTGGTGCAGCGCTACGGTATCGACGAAGTGCAGGCGCAGCGTGTGGAAGCCACCGCGTGCCGCTTGTTCGATCAGGTCTGCGAATCCTGGCAGCTGGATGGCGACGACGCGCAGGTATTGCGTCGTGCCGCGCGTTTGCACGAGCTGGGCTTGATCATCGCGCACAGCCAGTACCACGTGCATGGCAGCTACATCCTGGAGCACTCCGATATCGCCGGTTTCTCGCGGCAGGAGCAGCAGGTGCTGGCGTCGCTGGTGCGCACGCATCGGCGCAACGTGCCAAAGACCGCGTTCGAGGCGCTGCCGGATCGTTTGTTGCTACCGACCCGACGCAAGGCCGCATTGTTGCGGCTGGCAGTGCTGCTGCATCGCGCGCACGAGTCCGACCCGATTCCGACCCTGGAACTCACCGCCGATGACACCCGGCTGTCATTGATCCTGTCGCAAAGCTGGATCGACTCGCGCCCGCTGCTGCGCGCCGACCTGATTGGCGAAGTGGAAAGCATGGCCGGGCTGGGGATCGCGTTCAAACCGTTTGTGACCTGAGGCCTTTGGCCTCACGCGGGATTGGGCAATAGGGATTCGGGATTTGTTGACCGCGGCACATGCTGTGTTGCGTGCTTGCCGAAATACGCACAAGGCGCTTTGCGAATCGCCAATCCCGAATTCCCAATCCCGTCGCGCTTGTCACCGCCGCGACTTGTGGGCGCAACATCCATGCCATTGCCCTGCCGGAAGCTAGCGAAAATGGGAGAACGGGCATGCGCTACGCGATCGTTACCGAAACCTACCCCCCCGAAGTCAATGGTGTGGCGTTGACCGTGCATGGCCTGGAAACCGGCCTGCGCGCACGCGGACATCAGGTGGACGTGGTGCGCCCACGTCAGAGCGGCGATACGGAAGCGCCCACTGCACTGCTGGTGCGTGGCGCCTCGCTGCCGCGCTATCCGGGGCTGACATTCGGGCTACCGGCAACACAACGCCTTATCCGTCATTGGCGAGCCACGCAACCGGATGCGATCTATGTGGCCACGGAAGGGCCCTTGGGCTGGTCGGCGATGCGCGCAGCGCGTCGACTCGGCATTCCGGTCGCCACCGGCTTCCATACGCGTTTCGACCAATACCTGCCCGACTACGGCGCCGCCTGGCTGCAAGGCACCGCGTTGCGCTGGATGCGGCGCTTCCACAACCAGGCCGACGCCACGTTGGTGCCCACGCGCGAGCTGCAGCAGTTCCTGCGCGACGGTGGCTTCGAGCGCGTGCAACTGCTGGCGCGCGCAGTGAACAACCAGCAGTTCGATCCGGCGCGACGCGATGACGCACTGCGTGCCGAATGGGGTATCCAAGGCGAAGGCTTCGCTGCGATCTATGTCGGGCGCATCGCCAGCGAAAAAAATCTGCCGCTGGCCATCCATGCCTTCCGCAAGCTGCAGCAGATTCGGCCGGAGGCACGCTTTGTGTGGGTAGGCGATGGTCCGGCCCGCGAAAAGATTGCGCACGAAAATCCCGATTTCATCTTCTGCGGCATCCAACGCGGCGATGCGCTGGCACGCCACTTCGCCAGCGGCAATCTGTTTCTGTTCCCCAGCCGCAGCGAGACCTTCGGCAACGTGACCTTGGAAGCGATGGCCAGCGGTGTGGCCACGGTCGCTTTCGATTACGGCGCAGCACGTGAATATCTGCGCACCGGTCACAGCGGCGCGGCGGTCGATACCGACGAGGCGTTTATCCAGGCCGCTGTCGCACTCACCGACGACGATACGATGCGCCTGCGCATGGGTGCTGCAGCCGCGCAGGCGATGAAGAAGTTGCATCCGGACAAGGTGGTGTCCGACTTCGAAGCCTTGTTGCTGGGCATCACCGCTGCACGGGGGCGTTATGTCGGCAACGCGGCTTGAGGTTCTACGCGGTCACGAAGCGCGTTGGTGCCGACGCGCCAATCACTGGTGCCGGCGCAACCCGGTGCAGCGCGCGTTCGCCACCATCAGCCGGCTCGGCGATGGCGTGTTCTGGTATGGCCTGATGGGCTTGCTGGTGCTGCTCGACGGCATGGACGGTGTGCGCGCATCTGCCCATATGGCGGCCACCGGCGTACTCGCGCTGACCTTCTATAAATCACTCAAACGCTGGACGCGTCGGCCGCGCCCATATGCGGCCGACCTACGTATTCGCGCCTGGGTGGCACCGCTGGACGAGTTCAGTTTCCCTTCCGGCCATACCTTGCACGCGGTGTCCTTCAGCATCGTGGCGCTGGCCTACTATCCGTGGCTGGCACCGTTGCTGGTGCCGTTTTCGGCGGGTGTGGCGCTGTCGCGGGTGGTGTTGGGGCTGCATTACCCGAGCGATGTGCTGGCTGCGACGGCGATCGGGGTGGTGTTGGCGAGTGTGTCGTTGTGGGGATTGCCGGTGTTGTTGGGGTACTGAATCGGGTCCGGTCGAGCCGAGTGATCCACCCAGATAAGTAACGAGTCTCAGCACTCCCTTCTCCCCTCGGGAGAAGGTGCCCCGCAGGGGCGAATGAGAGGACGTGCAAAGCCACGTGCACTCGCCGTAGAAGTTCTCTCGCAAAGGTTGATAAAAAGCCAACGCTCAGCAATTGCGACCTCAGCTTGTGCCTACGCCCCGTACACTCGCCCACCCACTTGTCTCTTGCCGATCTGCCAGATTAGGCGTCGAGAGCCGGCGTGGTCGACCGATAACCCACAGGGCTCGATGCACGCATCGCCCAACAGGTGGCGGCATGCGCCGAGCTGGAGGTGCTGGTCCAGGTCAAGGGCGTTGGCCAGGTGGTGGTGGCGACCCTTACGGCCCAATGACCCGAACTGTGCCGTCTCCACGGCAAAGCCATCGCCAAGCTGGTCGGGGTGGCGCCGCTGGCACGCGACAGCGGCACGCTGCGGGGTGCGCGCTCTCCCGCAGGAAGAGGGGATTTCGCTCGCTGAAAGGATGTGTCGCTTGGCACGATCTGTGATCTTGGCTTCTTATCCTGCAGACGATCGCTGGCATTGGTTTCTTGTCCTGCGCACGACCTCTGACCCTGGGCCTTATAAAAGCGATCACGCAGAACGCGCCCTCATACGCCGAGAAACCTGCCGCATCACGACGGCACGTGTCCGTCTTCAAGCCGCTTATCCCAGCACCCCAGTTCCCGTCCCGCGCTCCCGCCGTACAATGGCGCAATGACGACCCTGTTTATTTCCGACCTGCATCTGGATCCGGCCCGGCCGGCGATTACCGAGTTGTTTCTGGACTTCCTCCGCACGCAGGTGCCCGGTAGCGACGCGCTCTACATCCTCGGGGATCTGTTCGAAGCCTGGATTGGCGATGACACCCCATCGATTGCCGCAGACGCGGTGGCCATCGCGCTGCATGCCGTGGCCGATAGCGGTGTGCCGATGTTGTTCATGGCGGGCAATCGCGACTTTCTGGTTGGCCAGACGTATGCGCAGCGTGCCGGCTTCCGCATCCTGCCCGACCCCACCGTCATCGATCTGTACGGGCATCCGACACTACTGATGCATGGCGATTTACTGTGCACCGACGACACCGCCTACCAGGCATTCCGCGCGCAAACGCGCGACCCAGTGTTTCAGGCGCAATTCCTGGCGCAGCCGCTGGCCGCACGGGTGGCGTTCGCGCAGCAGGCGCGCGCGGCAAGCCAGGCCCATCAATCGGAACTCAAGCAGGGCGATCAATCGCGCTTCGAAACAGTCACCGACGTCGCACCGGCCGAGGTGGAAGCGACCTTCGTGCGTTACGGCGTGGATCGCTTGATCCACGGCCACACCCATCGCCCCGCCGTCCACACGCTGCAGGCCGGCGGCCAGACCTGCACGCGCATCGTGCTGGGCGACTGGTACGAACAAGGCTCGGTGTTGCGTGTGGATGCCGACAGCATCGCGCTGGAGCAGTTGGCGCTTTAGAGCGGCTAACAAAACGACTGCGCTCACCGCCAGGCGGGCGCGGCCGGTGCTCGGAATCGGCATGTACCACTCGTACACTCCGGTTCTGAGCGCGCCGTCCGCACCCACCTGACGACTGCTCGCTACGTTTTTTTAGCCGCTCTTAGTAACGTACCTGGACGCGTTGAAGCCTTGTGCGCAAGCCTGATCGCGCACAAACACACTGCTACGCAACAACACAGACCATCCGCGCTCCAACTGCCTCACTGCACGCTACGTGCATGCTCGGCGTAATCGACAAAATCGGCATTGACCACGTCGTACCAGAGCACCGTCCCATCGGCCTGCACGCGGAAGCGGTCGCGCACCGGGCTGGTCTGCGGGTCGCCTGGGCAGTCATTGCCATGGCGCTCGTGCACGGCGAATTCGAAAGCGTCCGGGGGGGGCGCATCGTCCTGTTCGGACATGATGCCAATGCAGTTGTCTGGATAAAACTGATCGCTCTGCAAGCGCGCTTCCAGCACATGCAGCGCGCGTGCTTTGGCATCGTTGCCGGTGGGCGCTGCGATCACCGCAGCAGCGGGCTTGGGCTGTGAAGGAGCGGGCTCGGCGGGTTGCTGTTTGCAGCCGGCCACCGCAAGTGCGGCCAGGCACAGCGCCGCATAACGTAAGGACTTGGACATAAGTGCTCCGCTCCACAAGACAAGGCCGGCAGTTGCCGACGGTGCGCCTAGTCTGCGCGATCACCGCGCGCGGGTGTAGCGGCAAAAGCCCGGCACATGCAGTGCCGGGCCGACTGCGAGACGATCGACTGCAACCTCAGCGGAAGCTGGCAATCGTGGCCTTGGTGTTGACCAGCACGCGCTGATTGTCGGCGGTGCTGGCATTGCCCATGGGCACGCCGTTGTAACTGATGTTGGGGTTGGACCAGTAGTTCAGGCGCGGGCAACCGCTGGTGCAGTCGTAGGCCATGGTGGTGCGCCAGCTGTTGCCGTAGCGATAGCCATGACCGTAGGCATACGGCGAGGTGCTCGGGTCGGTGGTGGCATCGTGACGCGCGCTCTGCAGATGCCCGATCTCATGCGCAAAGCTGTAGTAGCCGGTCGCGCAATCCCAGTACACCGACGCAAACGCGGTCGCGGCGGTCGAACCAATTCCCGATGCCAGGCCGCAGTAACTGGTGTTGTTCAACACGATCACGCCCACATCGGCGGTAGAGGTGTTGCGGCTGGTATGGATGCTATCCATGTAACCGTCGTTGGTCACGCGGAAGCGCTGCAGGTCGGTGATGAAGTTGCCGGTTTCGCTATAGCTGGTGGTCTCATAACGCGCCAGCTGTAAGGTGATGCCCACGTTGCTGTTGATGTAGCCCTGATTGGCCTCGGATACTGCCAGCTGCACCAGCGCTTGCAGGTTGCCGCCATACGCAGTCACCGCATGATTGGTGACCACCACCAGCACGCGAATGGTGGCCGGGCGCCAGACGATGCGGCGGCAGCGGTGACGCGGCCGTCGCCGGGCATGTCGAACTTGGGCAACAGGCTGTATTCGGCTGGGTGCTCATGCGGCATGCTGCTCGTCCACCTGCACCAGCCCGTGGCGTCCATCGGCGAGCGGACGCAGGCGATACAACTTGCCGGCGTAGCGAATGGTGCCGGTGACGGTGTCGCCGCTGCGCACCAGAATGGCCGAGTTCAACGGATCCACGCCCGACAGCGTGCGTGCACGGGTGCCAGCGCGCGGGCCCAGGTTGCCGTACCACACGCTATCGCCGCCTTCCAACGCATCGACCTTGGCCTGGGTGGCGGTGATGGTCTGGCCGTCCAGTTGCAGTTCCAGCAGTTTTTCCGACGCGGTGACTGCGCCAGCATCGAGCTGGACCACGTGTGCGGTGGCTGTGGACGGTGAGCTCAACAAGCGTTGCAGCGAGGGTTCGGTGGTGGCAGTGGTGGCTGCACTGAGGCTCAACGCAGGACCGGATTGATACAGCGGTCTGCCGGCAGCGGCGGCCGAACCGGCCAGACACATGGCAATCAGACCCACCGTGGTGCACATCGCCTTCGACTTCATCGCCTCTCTCCTTAGACATGGAAGTAACGGATGTGAAACACCGGGCCCCTGCCCCCGGGACGCCATTAGGGCAGGACACATGTTACGTATTGCAAGTTATTACAAACTAAAATTACATTTCTGTGATGTTTAGCATCGAATTGATGCGATTCCGAAGGCGATGCGTGCGGAACCAGCGCGCCTTTTCTCGGTGGACGCGCAAGGTCGCGCACGCTGTGCGCCACGCAAACCCAAGCTCAGCCGCGAAATGGGCGCCCAGGCATCGCGGGACGAGCTAGCGCAACCTGATTCGAAACGCGTGCCTCGCTGCACGGCAATCAAGCGCGATGGACGGCTTCGGGCGCTGACTGGCGTCTCCAGATCTGCGGTTTCCGCTCTCGCAACGATTGATGCCCTTGCAAGAGTCGGCCCGCGCAGACATCCAGCTCCACCTCAGCTAGCCTGTTCCACCAGACTTGCCAGCTCATCCTCATCGAAACCGGCGAGCAGCCGCGCTTGGATATTGAACGGCCCGTGCAGATAGCCGCCGGCGTACTCGCGCAGCAGCGCATTGAAGCGTGCCCGCGGCTCGATGCCGGCTTGCTCGCAATACCAGCGATACGAGCGCGAGCCGGCCGCCACATGCGCGATTTCTTCGCGCAGGATGGTTTCCAGCACCTCGGCGGTGGCGGCATCGCCGAGCGAGCGCAGCTTGACGATCATCGCCGGTGTCACATCCAGGCCACGCGCCTCCAGCACGCGTGGCACCAGGGCCATGCGCGCCAGACCGTCATGCGCGGTTTTCTCGCACATTTCCCACAGGCCGTTATGCGCAGGGAAGTCGCCGTAGTGGTGTTGATGCGCCTGCAATCGCGCACGCAGCAGCATGAAGTGACGCGATTCGTCATCGGCCACTGCAACCCAATCTGCATAGAACGCGTCCGGCAAACCACGAAAGCGGTACACCGCATCCCACGCCAGATCGATGGCGTTGAGTTCGATATGCGCGATGGCGTGGATAAAGGCGGCGCGTCCTTCCGAGGTACCCAATCCACGCCGCGGCACCTCGCGCGGATGCACCAGCACCGGCGTTGCAGGTCGGCCGGGCATGCAGATCGGCGCGGGTGGCGCGGCCTGCGGCGATGGCAACGACAGCGTGCCGGCGCGGAACGCTGCCGCATGCCGCTGGGTCAGCGCGACCTTCTGCAGCGGATCGGCCGCTTGCAGGCAGGCGCGTGCGGCTTGCAAGAGATCCATCGTCACTTCATCGCTCCGTCATTTTGGATTACCGCTGAATCGCCAATGCGCTCCTTATTGCGTGTCGACCAGACACGGCGATCACGACCGCTGCCCAGCCGCCAGGCGTGCGCTCACCACGTTTGGCCTGCCGCTCGAATGACGTATAGATTGTGGAAAGCGTGCTTGCGCGCGACCAAGCGCCGCCAGGGATGCCTCATCGCACAAACTCCCACGAACGACATCATCCAAGCATCAGGCCAACGCAGTGAACACGCGCCGGCAGCGCAACCACACAACACTGCCGCACACCATCAAGCGCGACGCTTGCGCTTGGCTTCGTCCGAACGTAGCTGCTGGATCCGCTGAAAATAGCCCGGCTCGATCCCTGTGATGTACTCGCCGTTGAAGCACGAGGAATCGAACTGCTTGATGTCCGGGTTGCCTTCGCGCACAGCCACTTCCAGGTCTTCCAGATCCTGATATATCAACCAGTCGCAGCCGAGGAATTCCTGGATCTCGTGCTCGCTGCGGCCGTGCGCAATGAGCTCTTCGGCGGCCGGCATGTCGATGCCGTAGATATTGGGGTAACGCACCGGCGGCGCGGCCGAGGCCAGATACACCTTGCGCGCACCGGCATCGCGCGCCATCTGCACGATCTGCCGGCTGGTGGTGCCGCGCACGATCGAATCGTCGACCAGCAAGACCACGCGGTTGCGAAATTCCAGATGGATCGGGTTGAGCTTGCGACGCACCGATTTCTGCCGTTCGCCCTGCCCGGGCATGATGAAGGTACGGCCCACGTAGCGATTCTTGACGAAGCCTTCGCGGTACTTCACACCGAGCACGTTGGACATTTCCAGCGCTACATCGCGCGAGGTGTCCGGGATCGGAATGATGGTGTCGATATCGTGATCCGGGCGCAGACGCAGGGTCTTTTCGCCCAGTTTCAGGCCCATGCGCATGCGCGCCTTGTGCACTGAAATATTGTCGATCATCGAATCGGGACGCGCGAAATACACGTACTCGAAGATGCATGGCGCATGGTCGGTGGGTGCTGCGCAGATTTCCGAAAACAGCTCGCCGCGCGCAGTGATCACCAGCGCCTCACCGGGGCGCACGTCGCGCACGCGCTGATAGCCCAGAATATCCAGCGCCGCCGATTCGGAGGACACGATGTATTCGGTGCCTTCGGCGTGATCGCGCTTGCCCAGCACCAGCGGACGGATGCCGTGCGGGTCGCGGAACGCCACCAGGCCCAGGCCCAGCACCACGCTGACCACCGCATAGCCGCCCTTGCAGCGGCGATGCACGCCGGCCACCGCGCGGATCGCCGCCTCCGGGGTGAGCATGCGCTGCGCGTCCAGCTCGTAGGCGAACACGTTCAGCAGCACTTCGCTGTCCGAATCGGTATTGATGTTGCGGCGGTCTGCTTCGAACACCTGCTGGCGCAAGGCCTCGGTGTTGATCAGGTTGCCGTTGTGCGCCAGCGCGATGCCATAGGGCGAGTTGACGTAAAACGGCTGCGCCTCGTCCATGCCTTCCGAGCCTGCGGTCGGGTAGCGGCAATGCGCGATGCCGACGCGGCCTTCCAGCACCGCCATCTTCTTTTCGTCGAAGACATCGCGCACCAGGCCGTTGGCCTTTTGCACACGCAAACGCGTGCCATCGGCGGTGGCGATGCCTGCGGCGTCCTGCCCACGATGCTGCAGGACGGTCAGGCCGTCATACAGCTGCCCGGCGACGTTCTGGTTGCCGACAATACCGACGATGCCACACATGGTGCGCGTTCTCCGCTGCGGCTTGCGCCGTTACTGTGAAGGTGGCCGTGCCTGGCCTTGAGACTCGACCCGAGCCGGGTCGCTTTCTCCGCCGCGAATCTGCGCCGGATCGATATTGGCCGGCATCGCCTGCGTCGGATCGCGTCCGTCGCTGGCGGCTTGACCGGGTTGCCCAAGCGCACGCGTGATGGTGTCGCTCAGACCGGACCCGGACAGCGCCTTGCCCAGATCCGTATTATTGCCTGCCGAGGGCAACTTCCCCAACTCCGTTGGCAAGTTGCCGAGTTCCATCGATGGCATGTCCATCGACGGCATCCGCCAGGCCGGCAGTTGCGCCCGCATCCAGCCCGCACCCGGCCACAGCATCGGCATCAGCACAGACTGGCGCCAGGACGGCTCGCGCGGCAGCGGGGTGAAACTCATCAGCAGCACCAGCACGCTGGCCAGAAACCCGCCGCGCACCAAGCCCAGACCGAAGCCGAGCATGCGGTCCATGCCGCCGAGCCGCACCGCATCGACGCCGGCACGGATCACCATGCCGATCACCGCCACGGTCACCAACACGCCAACAAAGACCATCGCATAGCCGCCGAACGACTCGGTGGCCGACGGATGCTTGCCCTCGGCCAGCCAGCGCACGGCCGAGCCACCGAACTGAAAGGTCGCCCAGCCCGCCAGCAACCAGGACAGCGTGCCGACCACGATCGCGACAAAGCCGCGTAGCAAGCCCAACAGGGCCGACACCAGAATGATGACGCCCAGTACCATGTCGATCATGGCCAACTTCTCCGCGCGGCGCGCGCGCCGGTGCTGCAACGTGGCTCGGTGTTCATTGCGCTCCCCTCCATGGGTGTGAGGCGATCGGAAACCCGAGAACCACTGGCGACCTGTCGTGAGTGGTTCTCAGGCAAATGCGGATGGCATGCACCAATGTGCAGTGTGAGACGTGGTGCATGCCGCTTTCAGGCACCGACCGCGCCCGCCTGGCGACGGCGCAGCCGTTTTAGGGATGCGGACGCACCATGCCGGAAATGCCGACCTTGGCCGCCACCTGCGCACGCAACTGTTCGGCATCGCCACGATTGGCCACGGGACCGACGCGCACGCGGTTGAGCGCGCCCTTGTCGGTGCGGACCTGTTCGACAAAAGCGCTGAAGCCGGCGGCGCGCACGCGGTCGCGCAAGGCATCGGCGTCTTCGGCGCGGCCAAACGCCCCCAGCTGCACCGCAAAACCAACCGAACTGGCGGCAGGCGCTGTCGGCGCAGCGACGACCGGCTTTGCAGATTCGGGCTTGGCCGGCTCAGCTTTGGCGACGTCCGGCTTGGCCGGCACAGGCTTCGGCGGTTCAGCCGGCTTGGGCGCAGCGGCCACCGGCTTGGCCGGCTCCGGCGACCGGCTTTCGGTCTTGGTCGGCTCGGTGGTGCTAGCGGCAGCCACACTGCTGCTGGGCTTTGCGGCCGGCGCAGGTGCTGGTGTGCTGGCTGCAGGCGCGGCGGCATTGGCATTCAGCGTCACCACCTGCGCGTTCACGTCGCCACGCACCTTCACTGCCTGCAGGCGGGCCGATTCGGCCTGGGCCTGATCAACATACGGCCCCACCCGTACGCGCCATGCCGGGCGGCCGTTGATCTGAGTCTTTTCGCTGAAGCCGGGCAGTTGCGCCTGCTTGAGCCGCGCGATCACCGCATCGGCATCGGCACTGGTGGCGTAAGCACCAAAATTCACCGCGTAGTTGCCGGCGGCCACATCAGGAGCGGATGGCGCGCTGGACGGATTGGCCAGATCAGCCGCATCCGGGTTGTCCTGCACCGCTGCCGGTGCAGTGGCTACACCGCGCATGCCCAGCGCGCCACCGGCCGGCGCATCGCCGGGGGTGACCAGCGGCAATTCGCGGGTTTGGAACTCGCCATTGGCAGGCGTTGCGGGCGCCTCAAGCGGCACGTCGGCCACGCTGTTCGAAGGCGCAGGGCCCTTGACCAGCATCGGCAGGAAGATCACGGCGAGCGCCACCAGAACGATGGCGCCAATCAGTCGCTGTTTCAGAGAAGTATCCACGTAAAGAGACGAGAGGCGGCGTGGCGGGGTGCCGCGGCGATTATAAGGCCGCAGCCAGGCTACCGACCTCAGTGGCCTGAATGAAGTGCGTGCAGCGCGTCGGCGACGGTATGAAACGAGCCCAATACCAGCACGCGGTCGCCCGGTTTGGCCGCCGCGAGTACCGCGCGCAGGGCGCTTGCCACATCGGCATGACACGCTGCCTGTGCTGCGGCAGTGCCTTGCAAGCGGGTCTGCAAGGCCTGCGCCGACTGCCCACGCGCGCCATCCAGCCCGGCTAGCGTCCAGTGGTCGATCTGCGCCGCCACCGCCTCCACCACGCCCAGCACGTCCTTGTCCGCCAGCGCCGCATAGATCGCATGCGTGCTGCCAGCGTGCGCTTGCGCGCCCAGTGCATCGGCCAGCGCGCGTGCGGCCTGCGGGTTGTGGCCAACATCCAGCAGCACCTGCACGCCATCGACATCGATACGCTGCAGGCGCCCGGCCACCTGTGCATTGGTGATGCCCTGCGCCCAGGCGGCATCGGGCAGTTGCACCGGCAATGCCTGCAGCGCGGCGATCGCAGCCGCTGCATTGGCCAGCTGCACCGGCGCGTGCAGGGTTGGCATCGGTAGCTCCAATGTCACCGCAACATCGCGCCAGCGCCATTGCTGCGGCTTGGATTGTTGTGCGTCGATCGGCTCGAAGAAGTAATCGCTACCGGCGCGGATCGCGCTGGCGCCCAGCTGGTAAGCACGCCGCAACACGCTCGACGGCGGGTCGATTTCGCCCAGCACCACCGGTTTCCAGGCGCGGATGATGCCGGCCTTCTCGGTACCGATCGCCTCACGGTCTTCGCCCAGCCAATCGGTGTGGTCGATATCCACGGCGGTGATCACCGCCACATCGGAATCGATGATGTTCACCGCATCCAGGCGCCCGCCCAGGCCGATCTCCAGCACCGCCAGATCCAGCCCGCAGTGCTGCAACAGCCACAGCGCGGCCAGCGTGCCGTACTCGAAATACGTCAGCGCGCTCTCGCCGCGCGCCGCCTCGACCGCTGCGAATGCATCCACAAGTTGCGCATCGCTGACCTCGTCTCCATCGATACGCACGCGCTCGTTGTAGCGCAGCAGATGCGGCGAAGTGTAGGTGCCCACCTTCCAGCCGGCCGCCCGCCCGATCGCCTCGATAAAGGCCACGGTGGAGCCTTTGCCATTGGTGCCGCCGACGACGATGACATGCTTGGCCGGCGAGCCAAGCGCCAAGCGTGAAGCCACTTCGCGCACGCGCTCCAGGCCCATGGCGATGTTCTGCGGATGCTGTTGCTCGATGTAGGCGAGCCAGTCGGAGAGTGTGGTTGGCGTGTTCACGGGGTTATCTGATGTAGTGCGTTGCGGCAAGCATTATCGCGAATGCGTCGCTGATATGGTCAGGCAAGTAATGGCTTGGCCATCTATACGAAAAAGATGCGCGGGCGGGGTTTCATGGCAGATGCCATACCTGTCCACACATAACCCAACGGCGAGGCCAAGACCGAGTCAAGGCCTGAGGTATCCCCACGTTTTTCAGCCCATGACCATCTGGTTGTAGACGTGTTCGGGCAGTGTGCGTAATCGCTCCAG
>NZ_MDEJ01000057.1 GCF_002940065.1 Xanthomonas populi | reverse complement strand
GAAGCTCGACGTCATGTTCCTCGGATTCCTGAGCTTCGTCCTGATCGTTGAAGGGCTTCGTATGTGTTAACAGGCCATAGCGACGATCGAATAGGTCGCCAAGATGTGCACTGTTGCGCAGTATTTTCCGTGACGGGTAAGAGCGGCTAACAAAACGTAGCGAGCAGTCGTCAGGTGGGTGCGGACGGCGCGCTCAGAACCGGAGTGTACGAGTGGTACATGCCGATTCCGAGCACCGGCCGCGCCCGCCTGGCGGCTGCGCAGTAGTGTTGTTAGCCGCTCTAAGTATGCATGCAGGTCTGCATACGGCTGCAACTGCCGTCCAGCGCGACAGAGTTCGCTACGATGCGCAGCGATTGGATAGCATGCGCGCGATAGCGCGCTCGCCTTTCAGTGGCCAGAGCGAACGCAACCTCTGCATCGCTACAATCATGCATCCATCAAATGTACGCGTCAGTGCTTGAAAGATGGCAGCTAGCTCCATCTGTTGATCCGATCAACACACAGCGACAGCCATCTACGCGTTAGACCGGGTGCGGCACACCTCAACCATGCATCGCATTGAGCGGCAGCTGGATCTCGCACTCCAGCCGCGTATCGCTGAGCTCGTAACGCGTCCGCGCGCCATGGCTATAGGGCAAGGCTTTTTCGATCAGGCGGCGACCGAATCCACAAGCCTCATCGCGGTCGTGATGCAAATTTTTACTTGCGCCTTCCTCGACCCACTGCAGTACCAAGCGCGCCGGTGCACCTTCGCTGGACACGACATACCATCGGATCGACAAGGTGCCGGTCTCCACCGCAAGCGCGCCATGCTTGAGTGCGTTGGTGGCCAACTCGTGCAATGCCAGTGCCAGTGTCTGCACGGTGGATTTGCGCAACGCCACGTCCGGGCCTTCGACCACGATGCGCCGCTGATCCGGCTCGGCACCGAGCGCATCCAGTTCCATGTGCAGCAGCGCACCGATGGTGGTCGGCATATTGTCCGACTGCGACAATAGCCCCTGCACACGCGACAACGCCGACAACCGGTCGTCGAACTTGCTTGCAAACTCCGGCATGCTCTGGCTGGTCTGCACGGTCTGCTTGGCCACCGATTGCACCACCGTGATCAGGTTGCGGGTGCGGTTCTGCAACTCGCTCACCAGCACGCGCTGTTGTTCCTGCAGGCGGCGCAGATTATCTGATTCTGTGGACGTGCCCAGCCATTCCACGACCTGGCCGCGCTCGTCGCGCACCGGCGCACCACGGGTATGAAACCAGCGATAGCTCTGCTCGGTAGCGTTGTACAGGCGATGCTCCACATCCAGCTCACCGCTGTGCAGACTGTCGTGCCAGGCAACCATCGTCAGCGCGCGATCGTCCGGATGCACCGCTTGCAGCCAGCCATGTTCCAGACTGTCGCCATCGCTGTACCCGGTATAGCGCGACCACTGTGGGCTGGACCAGGTCAAGTGCCCGCCATCGAGCGCGCGCCACACCAACTGCGGAATGCCTTCCATCAAGGTGCGCAAGCGTTGCTCGCTGCTTCGCAAGGCCTGCTCGGCGAGTTTCAGCGGGGTCACGTCCACAAACGTGAGCACCGCACCACCGATGAAGTTGTGCACAGTGCGATACGGCAACAAACGCACGATGTAACGCGCGTGCGTTATTGGATTTTCCACCTCGCGATCGAGCACGGCCGGTGTGCGGATGACCCGGTGCACATCGTCCTGCAGTTCGTCGTAGTCCACATGCAGCTTGATGTTGCTGATCGGCCGATGGATATCACTTTCCACCAACGGCAGGATATCGGTGACCGCAGGCGTGAAGTTGGTGACGCGCAGTTCGTTGTCCAAAAACACTGTAGCGATCTGGGTGCTTTCCAGCAGGTTCTTCAGATCGCTGTTGGTCTGCGCAAGCTCCTGCACACGATGGGCAAGCTCTCCATTGACCGTGGTAACTTCCTCGTTGACCGACTGCAGCTCTTCCTTGGAAGTTTCCAGTTCCTCATTGGCGCTCTGCATCTCTTCGTTGAGCGACTGGTATTCCTCGTTGGAGGACTTGAGCTCTTCGTTGGTGCTTTCCAGCTCCTCGATCATCGACTGCAGCCGCTCGCGGGTGATGCGCAGTTCGTTTTCCAGCACCTGCACATGCGCGTCGCCAGAGACGGTGTCGTGTGGTCTGGGCAGCTCCACCGGCTCGCGCGCTCCCACTTCCTGGAACAGCACCACATACCCGCGCGGCACCTCCGAGTCGGACGTCGGCTCCACAAACAGATCCACCGCCCAGCTCGAGGCATCTTCATGCACCTGAATTCCGTTGACATGCACCGGCGACTGGTCCGATTCGGCGCGGCTCAGCGCACTGCGCAGATCCAGGCGCAGATCGCGATGGATCAGGTTGAGCAGGTTGAGACTCGGCGCCCCGCTGCCCGGACGAATGAAGCGCCCGGCCTGCGAGGAGAAATGCAGTACATCGAAATGCTCATCCAGGACCACATACGCTGGCGCGTACCGATGGGCAATGCGCTCGCCGGCACGCACCAACGCATTACTTGAAGTACGCTGCCGCTGCGGCGGTGCCGGCACCCTGCCGGCTGCGGCAAGCGGCATGTTCGGGAAGGTGGCATGCACGTTGTTCTCGGCATCGATGCGCTGAAAGACACGGAAGCTGCGTTCCACCGGCGCGAACAACTGTGCATGGCGCGAGACGTTTTCGGCGTTGCCCAAAAACAGATAACCACCAGGCCGTAGCGCGAAATGAAAGATCGGGATCACCCGGTTCTGCAGTTCGGCATCCAGGTAGATCAGCAGATTGCGGCACGACACCAGATCCAGCCGCGAGAACGGCGGGTCCTTGACGATGCTGTGCTGGGAAAACACGCACAACTCGCGCAGTTCCTTGCTCACCACATAGGTATCGCCTTCCTTGACGAACCAGCGCCGCAAGCGCGCCGGCGCAACCTCGGCAACAATACTTGAGGTGTAGCGCCCTACCCGCGCCGCCGCCAATGCACGCCCATCGATATCGCTGGCGAAGATCTGGATGCGTGGCGCGGCATCCAGCGTTTCGGCGTGCTCGCGCAGCAGCATCGCCAACGAATACGCCTCTTCGCCGGTAGAGCAACCCAGCACCCAAACACGCAGGCTGTCGCCAGCGTGCTTGCCCTGAAACAGGCGCGGAATCACCTGCTGCTCCAGAAATTCGAACTCGCGGCGGTCGCGAAAGAACTGGGTCACACCGATCAGTAGATCGTTGAACAACTGCAGCGGTTCGTCGAAGCGGTTGCGCAGCGCCTCCAGATACTGGTCCAGCGTATCCACCTGCACGACCTGCATGCGCCGTTGCACGCGGCGCAAGAATGTCGCGCGTTTATAACCGTGGAAATCGTGCCCAGTAGTATTGCGCAGGATGCCGGCCACTTGGCTCAGTTGATCGTTCTCGCTGCCAGTACGCACACCCGTTGGGGCGGGATGACCGAGACCGTGATGGCGCTGCATATGGGCGGCGATGCGCGCTGCGACAGCTGGCAGCGGCAAAATATCGTCGGTGATCGCGGCCGCGTTGCTTGCGCTGCGCAGATCCAGCGCCTGCAAGGCAGGATCGTCCACCACCAGCGCAAGCCCACCGCATTCCTTGATGGCTGCGGTCCCCAGCGTGCCATCGCCATCGAAGCGGCCCATGATCAGACCGATCACATTGCCATCCTGGTCGTGCGCCATCGACACGAAGAAGGTATCGATCAAGCCATGGTCGCTTTCGCCTTCCAGCAAAGCGCGCAGACGCACGCGGTTTTCTTCCAACGTCACCACGGTATCGCTGGGGGGCAGATAGAAACACCCGGGCTGCAGTTGGTCGCCGTCTTTGGGCACCAGCAACAGACTCGCCTGATCGCCGAGCAGTGCGCGCAGGCAGTCTTCGTCCAGCAATTGGCGATCGCGCAGCAACAACATGATGGCCAGATTGGGTGACCCTGCTACTGTATCGAGCAGTTCGGCCAGGCGGGCAGCATCGAGCCCCGGTGCGCCTATCCCGAGAACGAACAGGGGCACCTGCGCCGGGGCATCAGGCGCAACGACGTCTTGGAGAGCAGCATTATTAGTCATGACAGAAATCACATCGTCGGTGCAAGACAGAAAGGTCGTCGTTGATGATGATGAACCAAAGCCGTGTAGACATCCACGCGCGTATGCATGTGGCCCAGAGATTGAAGAGATCGCTCTTTGAAGCGCTTGCTTACGCGCGTTATTAACGCATAGTGCGCACACGATGTTGGCGTGCGTCGTCAGACTGCATCATGTTCCGGAGTCTTTCATGTCTAACAATACACTGCACGGCCGCCGCATCCTCGTGGTAGAGGACGATTATCTGCTTGCCGAGTCGCTCAACGACTTGCTGATGGACGCTGGCGTTCGCGTGGTCGGGCCAGTGGGCAATGTACCCGACGCGCTCTCACTGGTGACTTCGGGAGAGGCCATCGATGGTGCGTTGCTCGACGTCAATGTACGTGGCCAGCCTGTGTTTCCGGTGGCCGATGCATTGCTGGAACGCGGGGTACCGTTCTCGTTCTGCTCCGGCTACGATCGCTACACGCTGCCACCACGCTTTGCACATCTGTCGTACTGCATGAAGCCGTACAACACGCATACGATCACCACACTGCTGAGCGACCAATCCCAGCCAGCCGAGCATTACTGACCGACCACCTGGCCGCAGATCACCGACCGGCCGTCACCGGTCGGCAGTGCCGGCCTGGGTGTCCTTGATCTGCGGCGGGGCGCGCTCTTCTTCGCCCAGTTGATTGAGCAGCTCGACCGCAGACTGGTGCGCGGTGCGCAAGCTCTCCAGCGGCTTGGAGACATCGTTGCGCAAGGAATACAGCGCAAAACCCATCACGTTGAGGCGATTACGCAGTTGGTGCAGCAGCTCGCGCCGCTGCCCGTCGGATGTATCGCCCACTACGCGTCCTTGTCGCTGAGCCGGTTGTGCAAGGTGCGTACGCTGATGCCCAACTCGCGTGCAGCGGCCTTCTTGTTGAAGCGCGTGCGTGCCAGGGCCGCTTCGATCATCGCGCCCTCGGCCTGGCGCATGGTCCATGCCTGCAGGAATCAACAATCCGTCCTCGTCGGCCTGCGGCACGGTCTGCTCCACGTCCGGCGCGCTCAACAGGTCGCCATCGGAGCGCAGGTACAGACAGCGGATGAACGAGCGCAGCTCGCGCACGTTGCCCGGCCACGTGTGATATGCCAGATAGCGCAGCAATGACTGGGTCGGCAGCTTGCGCGTGCCGTACTTGACGTTGAGCTCGTCGATCACGCGCAAGCCCAACAGCCGCGCATCACCACGCCGTTCACGCAGCGGCGGCACCTGGATCGGATATTCGTTGAGCCGGTAGAACAGGTCCTCACGCAGCACCGCGTGTTCGCGTTGCACATGCTGATGGGTAGCAGCGACGACGCGCGTATCGAGCGGAATTTCTTCGTTGCCGCCCACCCGGACAAAGCTGCGCGATTCGATCGCACGCAGCAGATACACCTGCAGACGCTTGGGCATCTCGCCGATTTCGTCCAGGAACAGCGTGCCGTCGGCGGCCTGCTCCAGGAAGCCGGCGTGGCGACGATCGGCGCCGGTGAAGCTGCCGCGCTCGTGACCGAACAGCTGGCTGGCCAGCAATTCTTCCGGAATGGCGCCGCAGTTGACCGGCACAAAACGACCGCGCCGCCCGGAGGCACGATGGATGGCACGCGCAACCAGATCCTTGCCGGTACCGGTCTCGCCGGTCACCAGCACGTTCAAGTCTGTTGGCGCCACACGCACGATGTCCTTGCGCAGCAGTACGATGCTGTCGCTGTTGCCGATGATGCCCAGATTGCCCTGCTGCGCTTCACGCAGACCACCGAGCACACGCTCCAGGCGTTCTGGCGCGAATGGCTTGGTCAGGAACTCGCTGACACCGAACTGTTGCGCACGGCCCCGGGTTTCATAGGCGTAATCGCCCGACACCACCACGATCTGCGGCGTGTGATCCGGGTCGAGCCGTTCGATGAGATCAAAACCGCTGCCGTCGGGCAGACCAACATCCACGACCAGTAAATCGGGGAAATTGCTGTCCAGCCAACGGCTGGCTTCGCCAAGGCTGTGCATGCCCTTGGCCCGGAAGCCGCTATCGGTGGCTAACTCAATCACTTGATCGCAGAACTCCACGTCGTCGTCGATGATGGCGCAAGAAAGAGGATCCATGAGCGCTTCTGTCCGCAAAGGCTGATACATGTTCAGTTGAGAATTGTGACGACGGCGCGAAAGCACACCGCTCGCCACGTCGAGATTGCACACCGGTGTCATCGCCACTAGGGCCGAGCGTCGCTCTCTCCCCAATGTCGAGCCCGCCGCGCGGCGTGTGACCGAAGTACGCATAGCAACTACGGAATACGCCAGTGCCAAGCGTCATGATGTGGTTCGGTCACCTGGTCGGGACTGCCGAAAGGCAACGCAGTGCAAGGTTTTGCAACGGCTGCCACGCCAGTCCAAGGCAGACGTGGTCATTGATTGAGCCACTGGATCAGCTCGCTTGCTGTGTTGCATCGCACTCTGGGCGTTGGCGGATGCTGACCTGGGCCAGTACCGTTTGGTGCGCCAGAAGAACCGTCCCAGCGGTGCTGGTCGGGTTCGATGTGCTACCCACAGCCTACGCACTCAGCGTTGAGAGGATGTGCACAGATCGCTTACGCACCTGTTGCGTGCGGTTGCTGAACCGAAAAGCGCCCGCAGATGCGGGCGCCTTCAATGGTGTCGCGTTGCGGATGCGCTCAGCGCTTTTCCGCACCATCGGGGCGTTCATAATTTCTTTCAGGGTCGGCCTTGTTGACGCATGCGTTGTATGAAACCGGCCTGTCGATGCGGGCCATCGCCCGTGTATTGGAGCGTGCACCCAGCACAATTTTGCAGATCCGTTCTGCGCATGGCAGCCAGGCAGCAATGAAAATGCCAACGGGTTGACCCGCCAGTACTTGCCACGACAAACCGATTTCAGCGCCATCGCCGATGCGCACCTGCGATGGATCGAGCAGCGGCTCTCCAATCAGTGGCGCAAGATACCCGGCTTCACACCCCCTCGAAGTCTTCTCCGAGGAGGTCCTCAACAGCGTTGCGAATCAGAGTTGAATTCGCCCCTCGCCCCGCCTTGATCTGGAGCATCGCGCGCGCTTCCGCGCTTAGGTGACAATAGCGTTTTGACATGTGCATACCCTACTTGCTGAAAAGGCTTGCACTTGGAACGTGAGGCGGCCCTTCAACAATCAATCAACCGAAATGCCCGCCAACCGCTGCAGCGCCTCTGCATATTTCACGCGCGTGCGTTCGATCACCTCTGCCGACAGGCTGGGGCCGGGTGCGGTCTTGCCCCAGCCCAGAGTTTCCAGATAATCGCGCACGAACTGCTTGTCGTAGCTGGGCGGGCTGGTGCCGAGTGCGTATTGGTCGGCCGGCCAGTAACGCGACGAGTCTGGGGTGAGCATCTCGTCCATGATGTACAGGCGGCCGTCGGCGTCGGTGCCGAATTCGAACTTGGTGTCGGCCAGCAGAATGCCGCGTTCGGCGGCGAAATCGGCGGCGACGCGGTAAATGCGCAAGGTCGCATCGCGCACGCGTTCGGCAAGTTCCGCGCCGACCGTCTTGACCATCGCATCGAAGTCGATGTTTTCGTCATGGTCGCCCACGGCGGCCTTGGTGGATGGGGTAAAGATCGGTTCGGGCAGTTTCTCGGCCTGGCGCAGGCCGTCGGGCAACTCGATGCCGCTGATCTTGCCGGTGCGCTGGTAGTCCTTCCAGCCGCTGCCGATCAGATAACCGCGTGCGATCGCTTCCACCGGCACTGGCTTGAGCTTGCGCGTGACCACCGCGCGCTTGGCGTACAGCGCCGGGTCCACGCCGTCGGGCAGCACCTGCTCCACGCGGATGTCGACCAGGTGGTTGGGCATCAGGTGATCGGTCTTGTGGAACCAGAAGTTGGAGACCTGGCACAGCATCTCGCCTTTGCCGGGGATCGGGTCGGGCAGTACCACGTCGAACGCGGACAGGCGGTCGGTCGCCACCATCAAAAGATAGTCGCCCGGGGGCGCATCGGCAGGCAGGCGGTCGCGGGGAATGTCGAAGACATCGCGGACCTTGCCACGGTGACGCAACGGCAGGCCGGGCAGATCGGATTGCAACAGCGTGGTCGACACAGGCACTCCTAAGGACGTCGCAATGACGCTGTCCCCGGGACCCGGCGGGCCCGCGGGTGGGCAGCGGGCCGCGTAGTGTACGGCGCTTCGGCGCGCGCCGCTGGATTTATTGAAGCCAGCCGCGCGGCCGCGTGCAGACCATGTCAGTCAGGCCGGGCAGGCATTCGGGTACTATCGCCAACCTGCCTCCCCGCCCCCAATCGCCCATGTCCTGGTACGGAAAACTGCTCGGTGCATTGGCCGGCGCCTTGCTGTTTCGCGGGGCACCGGTGGTGGGGCTGATGATCGGCCTGGCGATCGGCCACGCAGTGGACGCCGGTTGGTTCAAGCGCCGCGCAGAAAATCCATATGAAGCGCTCGGGCTGGAGCCGGACGCCACCAGCGCCGAGATCGATCTGGCCTATCGCCGGCTAATGTCGCGCTACCACCCAGACAAGGTGGTCAATGCCGACCCGGAGGCGCGCAGTCAGGCCGAAAAAAAGGCCAGCCAGATCAACGCCGCCTACGATCGCATCCAGCGGCTGCGCAAGCGCTGAGCGAAGGCCTGGCGCTTGGTCGCAGTGCCGACCGTGCAGCAACCCGCTCCGGAATCGAAGCCGGCACCCACACAATAAAACAACGCCTGACCAATGAGGCCAGGCGTCGGGTCACTCACACACCAACACTCAGAAGCGATAGGTCGCCGTCAGACGCACCGCGTTCGCCGAGAAATCGGTGTCGGTGCGACGCAGATCGGTACCTGCCGGATTGACGCGCAGGAACGGGTTGGTCGCCGGCGCGGTGCCCGGCCCCACGCGCACGCGGGTATCTTCGTCCTGCAGGCGGGTGAACAGGTATTCCACGCCTACCGAGACGTTGTCGCTCAACCGGCGCTGCAGGCCAACACCGGCCTGATAGCCATCGGCGCTGTCGCCACCCCTGCTGGTGAAGCTGTTGGCAGTGTTGCTGCTGGAGAAACTGTGGTCGAACTCGCCGCGTGCCACGCCGGCAGTGAAGTAGGCCAGGAAATCGCCCTGCTCGCCGAAGGCATAACCGATACGGCCGCGCAGGGCGGCGGTGCGGTTGAGCTGGCGGGTGAAGGTGTAGAGCGCCGGGGTGGTGCTGAAGGCGCTGACACTGTCGCGCAGGTCGTTGTGGGTGTACTCGGCCACCACGCCGTAGACCCAGTTTCCGGCCTGCCAGTCGTAACCCAGGCGAGCGCCGTACTCGGCACCACCCTTGTCCTTGCTGCAGCCACTGGCCGGCGTGCGCCCGGCGGCGGCCCCACCGCAGAACCCGGGCGAGAACGCATCGGCGCCGGTGGCGGTGCTGACCTGGTCGCCGTCGCGGCCGTCCAGATTGGTGTCGAAGCCGAAGCGGCCGCCGGAGACGCCACTGACGTCGGCGCCGCCAACGTTGGCGCCAATCGAAAAGCCGGACCAGTCCGCCGGACCGGTTTGCGCCCAGGCGGACGGGGCAAGGGCAAACAGGACGATGGCGGCAGAAGCGAGCGGGGTGATTTTCATGCGTTCTCCTTAATCAGGCGCAGTGCGCCGGTACAGTGGTTACGCACCATAGCGGGGTACGGATGCAAAACGCTTTCATCCTGCGATCCCGATTGCGAGAATGTGCGCCCCGTTCCCTTCCGAGCAGCCCATGCAACCGACGGCGATCGCCCCGTCCATCCTGTCCGCCGATTTCGCCCGCCTCGGCGAAGAGGTGAACAACGTTCTGAAGGCCGGCGCCGACTGGGTGCACTTCGATGTGATGGACAACCACTACGTGCCCAACCTCACCATCGGCCCGATGGTGTGCCAGGCGCTGCGCAAGCACGGCATCACCGCGCCGATCGATGTGCACCTGATGGTCGAGCCGGTGGACCGCATCGTGCCGGACTTTGCCGAGGCCGGCGCCACCACCATCAGCTTCCATCCCGAAGCCAGCCGCCACGTGCACCGTACGATCCAGCTGATCACGTCGCATGGCTGCAAGGCTGGTCTGGTGCTCAATCCCGCCACCCCGGTGGACATCATGGACTGGGTGCTGCCCGAGCTGGATCTGGTGCTGGTGATGTCGGTCAATCCCGGCTTCGGCGGGCAGGCGTTCATTGCCTCGGCACTGGACAAACTGCGCGCCATCCGCACCAAGATCGATGCACTGAGCAAGCCGATCCGCCTGGAGATCGATGGCGGGGTCAAGGCCGACAATATCGGCGCGATTGCCGCTGCCGGCGCCGATACCTTCGTGGCCGGTTCGGCGATCTTCAATGCGCCCGACTATGCCGAGGTGATCGCGCAGATGCGTGCGGCGGTGGATGCGATGCGATGAGTCAGACCGCGCTGCAGATCCGCGCCGCCACGCCCGACGATGCGCAGCTGCTGCACGAACTGGTCACCGCACTGGCGGTCTACGAACGCGAGCCCGATGCGGTCAAGGCCGGACCGGACGACCTGCGTGCCAGCCTGTTCGGCGAAGGCGCCACCGCGCACGCGTTGATGTGCGAGCAGGACGGCCAGGCGCTGGGATTTGCGGTGTATTTCTTCAATTACTCCACCTGGCTCGGCCGCAACGGCTTGTATCTGGAAGACCTGTTCGTGCGTCCGGAAGCGCGCGGGCAAGGCGCAGGCCTGGCACTATTGCGGCACTTGGCCCAGTTGGCAGTGAAGCGTGGCTGCGGGCGGTTCGAGTGGTGGGTGCTGGACTGGAATCAGCCGGCCATCGCGTTCTACCAGGCCGTCGGCGCCCGCCCGATGGAGGGCTGTACGGTGTACCGGCTCGATGGCGAGCGCCTGGCGGCATTTGCCGCTGGCGCTTGAGCCAAGCGCGGCGCGCAACAGCGGCGCGTAAAAAGAAGGCCGCTCCCGCTGGAGCGGCCTTCAAGAAAATTGGAGGCTGATCCTGCCCCCGCCCGTCGTCCCTGCTATGGACTTCTATCCTCCGGGTCATCGATGACATGCCAATGACAGCCCGGTGGCAGTGCGCATTCACGATGCACGCAGCGGCCCGCTGCTAGCCTGCGGCGATCACCCTCACAGCATTGGCAGCGCGCATGGCCCCGTCCCACTGGCGTCTGATCCTCAACGGCAAGTCCACCGACAATCTGGACCTGCGTGAGGCGGTGGGAGCGCTGCGCAAGCGCGGCATCCAGCTCGATGTGCGGGTCACCTGGGAAGAGGGCGACGCCGAGCGCTATGTTGGCGAAGCGGTTGCCGATGGCGTGCACACCGTGGTCGCCGCCGGTGGCGACGGCACCCTGAGCGAAGTCGCCGCTGCACTCGCCCATCACGACGCCGACGCCGCCACGCTGCCCTCGCTGGGCCTGGTGCCACTAGGCACCGCCAACGACTTCGCCACCGCCGCCAACATCCCGCTCGAACCGCTCAACGCGTTGAACCTGATCGCCAAACACGCCGCGCAGCCGATCGACCTGCTGCGCATCGACGCCGAACACGGCCCGCATTGGTGCGCCAATGTCGCCAGTGGCGGTTTCGGCACCCAGGTCACCGTCGAGACCGACGAGGGCTTGAAGAAGATGCTTGGCGGCCTGGCCTATCTCATCACCGGCATGTCGCGGCTGGGCCGGATCGACCCGATCAGCGCCCGTTTCAGCGGCCCGGATTTCAGCTGGGAAGGCGAGTTCATGGCGCTCGGCCTGGGCAACGGACGCCAGGCCGGCGGCGGCCAGGCACTGTGCCCGGAAGCCTTGATCGACGATGGCCTGCTCGACGTCACCATCGTCCCCGCACTCAACGGCGAAGTGGCTGCCACCCTCGGCACGCTGGTCACCGGCGGCAAACAGGCCGCGCTGGAACGCGTCGCCGTCCGCGCCCGGCTGCCCTGGCTGGAGCTGGTCTCGCACCAACCACTGACCTTGAACCTGGACGGCGAACCGGAGACCTCGCGGCATTTCCGTATCGAATGCGTCCCGGCGCGGTTGCGCATGCATTTGCCGGTGGAGTGCCCGTTGCGCAGCGCTTGAGGGCGGGGAATGGGGAATCGGGATTGGGGAATCGGAAGAGCGTGGTGTTGCGGCGTGTTGGTGTTAGAGGCCGGGCGTACAACACCAGGCTGGACTGACTCAGCTTCGCGATGTGCGCGGCTTTCGCCTCGCGCCTGCTGCCCTTGCGCGGCAGTTGCGCTACAGTAGAGGCGTGTCCGGCTTGACGACTCCACGCTCCTTCTCTTCCGCTCGCCGCTGGTGGCGATGGTGGCCCGTTGCCGTCGTCCGCACAGACACAGAGTCCCGGAAGGAAAGTCATCTTGATCACTGCAGAGCAGTTCCAGCGCCAGGCCGCTGAAGGTCACACCCGTATTCCCGTTGTCCGCGATGTGCTGTCCGATCTGGACACGCCGCTGTCGGTCTATCTGAAGCTCGCCGACGGCGCTTACACCTATCTGTTCGAATCGGTCGAAGGCGGTGAGCGCTTCGGGCGCTACTCGATCATCGGCCTGCCCGCGCGGCGCGTGTACAGCTTCCGCGGGCAGACGCTGGACATCAGCGAGCACGGCGAAGTGCTGGAAACCCGCGACGTCGCCGACCCCCTGGCCGAAGTCGACGCCCTGCGCGCCGAGCATTCGGTGCCACAGCTGGATGGCTTGCCGGGCTTCACCGGCGGCCTGGTCGGCTGGTTCGGCTTCGAGTGCATCCAGTACATCGAACCGCACCTGGGCGGCGGCGACAAACCCGACGAACTCGGCACGCCTGACATTCTGCTGATGCTCTCCGAAGAGCTGGCAGTGTTCGACAATCTCAAGGGCCGGCTGTACCTGATCGTGCACGCCGACCCGCGCCAGGCGCAGGCTTACGTGCGCGCCAATCGGCGCCTGGACGAGCTGGCGCATCGCTTGCGCCAGGGTGGGGCGGGTTATCCGCAGGCGCAGATTTCCGATGCCATCGACGAATCGGATTTCCGTTCCTCGTTCACCCGCGAGGACTATCACGCGGTGGTGCGCAAGGCGCAGGAATACGTGCGCGCCGGCGATATTTTCCAGGTGGTGCCGTCGCAACGATTGCGCGTGCCGTTCCGCGCGCGCCCGGTGGATGTGTATCGCGCCTTGCGCGCGCTCAATCCCTCGCCGTACATGTATTTTCTCGATGTTGGCGGCACGCAGGTGGTCGGCTCATCGCCGGAAATCCTGGCGCGCCTGCGCGATGGCGTGGTCACCGTGCGCCCGATCGCCGGCACCCGCCCGCGTGGTGCCACGCCCGAACTGGACAAGGCGCTGGAAGCTGAGCTGCTGGCCGATCCAAAAGAGCGCGCCGAGCACTTGATGCTGATCGACCTCGGTCGTAACGATGTCGGTCGCGTGGCCGAACCGGGCTCGGTCAAGGTCGGCGAGCAGTTCGTGATCGAACGCTATAGCCACGTCATGCACATCGTCAGCGAAGTCACCGGCACGCTCAAAGCCGGCCTGAATTACAGCGATGTACTGCGTGCCACCTTCCCGGCCGGCACCGTCAGCGGCGCGCCGAAAATCCGCGCGCTGGAAATCATCCGCGAGCTGGAACCGGTCAAGCGCAACGTGTATTCCGGCGCAGTCGGTTACATCGGCTGGCATGGCGATGCGGATACGGCCATCGCCATCCGCACCGCGGTGATCCAGGACGGTTATCTCTACGTGCAGGCCGGCGGCGGCGTGGTCTACGAATCCGACCCGGATCTGGAATGGCAGGAGACCATGAACAAGGGCCGCGCACTGTTCCGCGCGGTTGCCCAGGCGGCCAAGGGGCTGTGATGGACATGCAGGAAAACGCTGCGCGCATCAGCTCCCGCAACGACTACAGCGAAGGCGCGCATCCGCGCCTGCTGCAGGCGTTGGCGCAGGCTAGCGCCGAGCAGAACGCCGGCTACGGCACCGATCGGCACACTGCGCGTGCCATTGCGCTGATTCGCAGCGTGGTCGCACAAGCGCAGCCCGACGTGCATCTGCTGGTCGGCGGCACTCAGACCAATCTGATTGCGATCAGCGCGTTTTTGCGCCCGCATCAAGCCGAGATCGCAGTCGAAGCCGGCAACATCGCCACGCATGAAACCGGCGCCATCGAAGCCACCGGCCACAAGGTGCTCACCGTGCCTGCGCTGCACGACAAGCTGACGCCAGCATTGATCCAGCCGGTGCTCGACGTGCACAACAACGAACACATGGTGCAACCGCGCCTGGTCTATATCTCAAACAGCACCGAAAGCGGCACCATCTACACGCGCGCCGAACTCGATGCGCTGTCGCGTTTCTGTCGCGC
Organism: Xanthomonas populi; assembly: GCF_002940065.1. Lineage (GTDB taxonomy): Bacteria > Pseudomonadota > Gammaproteobacteria > Xanthomonadales > Xanthomonadaceae > Xanthomonas > Xanthomonas populi. The sequence continues at coordinate 10,602 of NZ_MDEJ01000057.1, read as the reverse complement.
GCACGACTTGCTGCTGTATCTGGATGGCGCACGCTTAGGTGCAGCGCTGACCGCCGACGGCAACGATCTGGATCTGCCGACGATTGCCGCACTGACCGATGCGTTCTATATCGGCGGCACCAAGAACGGCGCCTTGCTTGGCGAAGCGCTGGTCATCGTCAACCCCTCATTGCAGGCCGACTTCCGCTATCTGATCAAGCAGCGCGGCGCGCTGCTCGCCAAGGGCATGGTGTTGGGGTCTCAGTTCGCCACATTGTTCGAAGACGGCCTGTTTTTCGAGCTTGCCGCGCACGCCAACACAATGGCGCAGCGACTGCGTGCCGGCTTACTGGCTGCGGGCGCTGAGTTCACCAGCGACTCGCCGAACAACCAGCAGTTCATCGCCGTTAGCGCGCAGCATGCCGCGCAACTGGCGCAACGCTACGATTTCGAACGTTGGGAAGTACGCGCCGACGACAGTCATGTGATCCGCCTCGTGACCTCGTGGGCGACCACGGCAGCGTCGGTCGAGCGTCTGTGTGCGGACGTTGCAGCGCTCGGTCGTTCAGATGCGCATGCATAACCACTCATCAAGCAAGAACGCGATGAATCGAATCACCGGATGGATCCTCGCAAGCTTGTTGATGCTGCCGCTCGCCGCAATAGCGCAGGTCAACAGCCTGCCTTCGCAGCCGCATTTGTTGGTGAAAGGGCAGGCCAAGCGCGATGTGATGCCTGATCGGTTTTCGCTGATCATCAATCTGCGTTCAGTCAATCTGCAGCCGGAAGCCGCGAGAAAGCGTGTCCAAGCGTCGGCCGAGCAAATCTTGACCGCTTTGAAGAGGTATCACGTGCTCAAGGACAGCCTTGAAGAATCGTCTTTGCAGATCCAACCCTCATACAAGTATTCGCAGCAAGGCGTGCGCGACTTTGAGGGCACTGAGGTCAAGCGCAGCATCGGTGGCAGCTTTCAGTCCTTGGACGATGTTCGCCAGTTTCTGGCCGAGCTGAAAACCAGCAGTGAGATAGAGCTGTCTGGTATCACGACGTCTTACAGCAAGGAAAGCCAGTTGCGCGCGCAACTCAAACGCGACGCTGCCGAGCAATCGCGCGCTTCAGCCACCGAGCTCGCAAAGGCCTATGGGGTCAGCATTCAAGGCCTCTATACGATTTCCGATGTCGCACCAAATTTCGCCTATGGCATCCAGGCTGGCAATTGGCCGACCCAGGTATCTCTGGTTTCCGGTTCACCGTCGCCTCCTGCGCCAGCGGCCGACGTTGCAGCCGCTGTTGATTCGCTGGAAGCCGGCACTGTCACGATTTCCGAAAACATCTATGCGGTCTTCCTGATCGCGCAATGAGTCCGTTGCCATGCTAATGCTGGATCACTAGGTGTTCAGTCCGGGCATCGATGCCGATACGGCAGTGCGTGCGGCCGGTGCGCAGGTCGATGTGGCACAGGACGCCGCGCCGCGCGCAAGTCTGGCGTTGTAGGCGCGCCAAGGCGCACCGCGGCTGGTCTATGCAGTGATCGACAGCGGCATCAAGCCCGAGTGGAGTACTCCGCCAACAACAGCGCGCAGCCGGGCAATGATCTGATTGGCGAAAAGATCGTCCACGACAACAGCAGCGGCACGCTGGCGTTGCGCTACATGTTCAAGCCGAGCCTGGATGGCGGTTCACCAGATTGCTACAGCAGCAGCCTGGGCTCGCTCAACGTGCACGACAGCTCGGGTGTGGCCAACCATTTCTACTATCTGCTGGCCGAAGGCGCGGTGGGCCGAGCGGCTTCGGTTCGGGCGCCCGCTGGAACGTGACGCCGGCCGGGCTGGTGTGCAACGGCAATACCGCGTTGATGTCGATCGGCCGGGCCGCAGCCAGCTGCATCTGGTACCGCGCGTTGACGTCTACATGACCTGTTCGACCAACGATGCGGCCGCACGCAGGGCGACCCTGAGCGCGGCCACCGATCTGTAGGGCAGCACCTCCACGCAGTAGCGCGCGGTTGCCGCAGCGTGGAGCGCGGTGTCGGTCAACTGATGCATTGCCGGCCCTTGCCACGCGACCAGCGCGTGGCAAGGGCCGGCGGCCACAGCGCCACCCGCGCGCGTATGCTTGGGTCATTACTGGGAGGGAACATGACCGAACGCACCACGACCGCGCAACCAATCGACCGCTATTTCGCCCGTTATTCCGACGATCATCAAAACGCCACCAACCAGCAGATCCACGTGCTGACAGTGCCGGCGATTGTGTGGTCGGTGGTGGCCTTGCTGTGGTGCATCCCGGTAGGCGGCACCTGGTTCAGTAGCGGCGTGTGGGCGGCGCTGTCGATGTTCGCGGTGTGGTCGTACTACAACCGGCTGTCGCGCCCGCTGGGGCTGGGCATGCTTGGGATCTTTTTCTTCTTCTGGTGTCTGTGTCGATTGATCGAGAGCAGGCTTGGCCTGGGCGGCGTTTTCAAATGGGGCGTGGCGGTGTTTGTGCTGGCCTGGATTGCGCAGTTCGTGGGCCACAAGATCGAAGGCCGCAAGCCGAGCTTTCTGACCGATCTGACATATCTGCTGATCGGGCCGATCTGGGTGTTGGCCAAGTTGTATCGCAAGTTGGGTTGGCGTTACTGAGCGGTGTTCGACCCGATCGACGCTGCACCGTCGCTCCATTATAGAGGCGAGATTGGTCGCTCGATCCGCCACCGGGAGTGCCTTAGGGTGCGCAGGCGCGCGACTGAATCTGCCGAGTCCGGCAACGTGCACTCGACTCACTCGCCGATGCCGAGTTCTTCCGGCAACGGACGGAATGCACGCGGCGCATAACCGAAATCCCGGCGCGCCGGTTCCAGATCGAATACCAGGTCATCGCGCATGCGCTGCAACGCAGCCGCGTTCATGCCACGCAGACGCCCAAAGCGTTGCGCAGCGCTGAGGGCAAGCCCGAACAGCGTCGGTGTTACCTGATACAGACGCGCCGGCCGTGGCAGCGCGGCAAGCACGCGCTCCACCATCTGCGTATAGGCCAACACTTCGCCACCGCCCACGGCATAACTGCGCTGCTGCGTGGCCCGCTGGGTGACCACCGCCAGCGCGGCGCTGGCCAGATCGTCTACATGCACCGGCTGACGTAAACCGGTGGCGTTGGCTGGCAACACGAACGCACCGGTGCGCTGCGCCAGACCGGCGATCTGGGTGAGCGTAACGTCGCGTCCGGCGCCGTAGACTAGCGTCGGGCGCAGCACTGTGGCCGTCGCGCCGCGCGCCTGCGCTGCGGAAAACAGCGCCTGTTCGGCATTCGCAAGGCGCTGGGCGACATCGCGCTCGGCCGCATCGATCGACTTTTCCTTGACCTCCACGCTGGTCGAACCGAACGCCACAATGCGCGGGGCAACCACCGGATTTTCGGTATACCAGCGCGCGAAATGATCCAGCGGGCCGCAGCTGAAGATCACCTCGAACGCGTCGCCTGCCGCTGCCGGCACGGACAGATCGCCTTGCCGCCAGATCAATTCCGAACGCGCAGCACGCGGCTGCCGCGACCATGCCGTGACCTGCCAGCCCCGGCTTAACAGCCGCGTCAGCAAGCGCTCGCCAATCTGCCCGCTGCCACCAAAAACCAGGGCGCGTTGCGCAGATGCAGCAGTGGACGGCGCGGGATTGGCAGGGGTCACGGGGCTCGGATGCAGGTTTGGTAAGCCCAGCATAGCGAGTGCAAGGCGGCGGCGCGAACACCGATCCAGTGGTGAGTTTGATCGCCTGCGCAGCGACGACGTTGACGCGGATGTCAGTCAAGGTTTTGTTAAGCTCTCTGGACTGCTCGCGAATCTTGTGTTCCCTGCATGCCTTTTTCGTTGGAAATCCTGCTCGCGCTGCCCTTCGTGATGGCGGCGGCCAGCGCGCTGTTCTGGCGCACATCCCGTTCGATCACTGCGTGGTTGGCTGCGGCCGCGCCGTTGGGCGGGCTGCTGATCCTGGCGATGCTGACACCGGCGGTGCTGCGCGGTGAGGTGATACGCAGCGAACACGCCTGGTTGCCGCAGATCGGTTTGCTGTTCTCGTTGCGGCTCGATGGCCTGGCATGGATGTTCGCATTACTGGTGCTGGGCATCGGCGCGCTGGTGGTGATGTATGCGCATTACTACCTGAGCGCACGCGACAGCGCGTCGCGCTTTTTCGCGTATCTCATGCTGTTCATGGGCGCGATGCTCGGCATGGTGTTGTCGGGCAATCTGCTGTTGCTGATGCTGTTCTGGGAACTCACCAGCATCAGCTCGTTCCTGTTGATCGGCTTCTGGTCGCACCTCAAGGACGCGCGCGAAGGTGCGCGCATGGCCTTCGTGTTGACCGCGGGCGGCGGCCTGGCATTGCTGGGCGGCATCTTGATGATCGGCCGTATCGTCGGCAGTTTTCAGCTGGATGCGGTGCTGGCAGCCGGCGATCTCATTCGCGCCAGCCCGTTGTATCCGTCTGCGTTGGGACTGGTGCTGCTGGGCATCTTCACCAAGAGCGCGCAGTTCCCGTTCCATTTCTGGCTGCCGCACGCGATGGCCGCGCCCACGCCGGTGTCGGCGTACCTGCATTCGGCCACGATGGTGAAGGCTGGTGTATTCCTGCTGGCGCGTTTGCATCCTGCGTTGGCCGGCACCGATCTGTTTTTCTACACGGTGACCAGCGTCGGCGCGATCACGCTGCTGCTGGGCGCCTGGCACGCGATCTTTCAGCACGATCTCAAGGGCGTGCTGGCGTACTCGACCATTTCGCATCTGGGCCTGATCACGATGCTGTTCGGCCTGTCCACGCCAATGGCGGTGGTGGCCGGCGTGTTCCATCTCCTCAACCATGCGGTGTTCAAGGCCTCGTTGTTCATGGCCGCCGGCATCATCGACCACGAGACCGGCACGCGCGACATGCGCAAGCTGGGCAATCTGCGCCGCCTGATGCCCTTCACCAGCGCGCTGGCGATCATTGCGTCGCTGGCGATGGCCGGCGTTCCGTTGCTCAACGGCTTTTTGTCGAAGGAAATGTTCTTCGCCGTCGCACTGGAAACCGAAGCGCCGCAAACGATGCGGGTGTTGGCGAGCATCGCTGCGCTGCTGGCCGGTCTGCTTGGCGTGGCCTACAGCCTGCGCTTCGCGCACGACACCTTCTTCGGCGACGGCCCGCGCGATCTGGACACCACCCCGCACGAGCCGCCGCGCTGGATGAAGATTCCGGTGGAGGTGCTGGTGCTGATCTGCGTGGCGGTGGGCATCGTGCCGGCATGGACCATCGCCCCGGTGCTGCGCGCCGGTGCCAGCGCGATCTTGGGCGACAAGTTGCCCGAGTACAGCCTGGTGCTGTGGCACGGCTGGAACTGGCCACTGGCGATGAGCATCGCCGGCATGGTGGGCGGCACACTGTTGTACATGGCGCTGCGCCGCACGCTGGATCTGTATGCGATCCAGAACCGCTCGCCAGGCAAGGCCCTGTTCAACTGGAATCTGCGCGCGCTGTTTGCCGCCACCGCACGCATGACCGATGCGGTCACCAACGGCAATCTGCAACGCATGCTGATGTTGCTGGTGCTGAGCGCGGTGGTAGTGGCGCTGGTGCCGTTCCTGCAAGGCGGTACGTTGCCCGCCTGGCCTGCACCCACGCCGATGCCGCTGCTGGGTTGGACGGTGTGGCTGCTGATGATGGCGTGTGCGATGGGCAGCCTGTTTTTGTACAAGCAGCGTCTGCTGGCGGTGTTGGTGCTGGGCGGCACCGGCCTGGCGATCAGTCTGACCTTCGTGTTCCTGTCGGCGCCGGATCTTGCGTTGACGCAGTTGCTGGTGGAGATGGTGACGCTGGCGCTGCTGCTGCTGGCGATGAATTACCTGCCCGAGCGCTCGCAGCCCGAGCCTGCGCGCTTGCGCAAGATCCGCGATGCGGCCATTGCCATCGTCGGCGGCGCCGGCCTGGCGACCTTGGCCTACACCTTGATGACGCAGCCCAGCCATACCGTTGCGGGCGAGATGCTGCAGCGTGCGCTGCCGGAAGCGTACGGGCACAACGTGGTCAACGTGATCCTGGTGGATTTCCGTGGTTTCGACACCTTCGGCGAGATCACCGTGTTCGCGATTGCCGGGCTGTTGGTGCATGCACTGTTGCGGCGCTCACGCATGGCGCCGGAGCGCAGCATGCCCGGGCCGCCGATCAAGTTGCCGGTGCCGGCCGATCTGGCGCAGATCATGTTCCCGCTGACACTGACCGTGTCGTTGTTCCTGTTCCTGCGCGGCCACAACGCGCCCGGTGGCGGCTTCATCGCCGGTCTGGTGCTGGCGGTGCCGCTGCTGATGCAGTACGTGATGCAAGGCACCGCGTCGGTGGATTCGCGCTTCGGTTTCGATTACATCCGCCTGATCGGCATCGGCCTGTTGTTCGCACTGGTCAGCGGTGCCGGTTCGCTGCTGTTCGGCATGCCGTTTTTGAGCAGCGGGCATGTGGAGATTCCGCTGCCGCTGTTGGGCGAGCTGGAGCTGGCCAGCGCGCTGGGCTTCGATATCGGCGTGTATCTGGTGGTGTTCGGTGCGGCGATGTTGATGCTGTCGATGATGGGCACGATCAAACCTTCGCGCACGCGCACCTCGCAGCGCGGCGAGATCGACCCCACCCAGCGTTCGACACGCACCGCGGAGCAGCATTGATGGAATTGGCACTGGCCAGCGCGATCGGCGTCCTCACCGCATTGGCGATCTATCTGTTGCTGCGCGCGCGCAGCTTCGATGTGATCCTGGGGATGACCTTCCTGTCGTACGCGACCAATCTGCTGATCTTCGCCGGTGGGCGCGTGCGTAGCGGCCAGGCACCGGTGTTGCGCGACGACGTGCCCGCCGATCTGATGCACTACACCGACCCACTACCGCAGGCATTGGTGTTGACCGCCATTGTGATTGCGTTTGCGATGACCGCGGTGAGCCTGGTGCTGGCGATCCGCAGCCGCGGCGATAACGGCAGCGATCATGTGGATGCGCACGAAGATGCCACCACCGGGGTGGACACGCGTGAGGCGCGGCGATGACTCATCTGCTGATTCTGCCGATTCTGATTCCAATGCTGGGCGCATCTGCGTCGCTGTTTGTCGAGCATCGTCGTTATGGGCCGCGTGTGCAGCGCACTGTTGCTTGGGTGAGCATGGTGTTGCTGGCGGTGGCGGTGATCGCATTGTTCGCGCGCGCGGCCGAAGGCACGGTGCTGGTGTATCTGCTGGGCGATTGGCCTGCGCGTATCGGCATCGTGTTGATGGGCGACCGTTTGTCGGCGTGGATGCTGTTGACGACCTTGATGCTGGGCTCGGCCTGCCTGTTGCATGCATGTGCCGGCTGGGACCGGCGCGCGCCGCATTTCCATGCCTTGTTCCAGTTCCAGTTGATGGGCTTGAACGGTGCGTTTTTGACCGGCGACATCTTCAACCTGTTCGTATTCTTCGAAGTGATGCTGATCGCCTCCTACGGGCTGCTGCTCAGCGGCGGGCGTGGACTGCAGATGCGCGTTGGCCTGCATTACGTGGTGTTCAACGTCTGCGCCTCGACCTTGTTCCTGGTCGCGCTGGGCTTGTTGTTCGGTGTGTTCGGTACGCTCAACATGGCCGAGCTGTCGCAACGCATCGCCGAGTTACCGGCGCAGGATGTGCCGTTGGCCAAAGCCGCATTGGGATTGTTGCTGCTGGTGTTCTGCAGCAAGGCCGCCTTGCTGCCGTTGTATCTGTGGCTGCCGGAAACCTACTCGCGTGCGCCGGCAGCGGTGGCAGCGCTATTTGCCATCATGACCAAGGTCGGGCTGTACGCGACATTGCGCGTGTCCTGCCTGTGGTTCGGCGCCGGTGCAGGCGCACTGCATGGCTTCGGTCGCCACGCGTTGCTGTGGCTGGGCATCGCCACGCTGGTGATGGCCGCAATCGGGGTGATGGCGGCATCGCGGCTGCGGGTGATGGTGTCGTATCTGGTGGTGTTTTCGGCGGCGACCCTGTTCATCGCCTTCTCGCTGGACGACGCCGGCGCCTTGGGCGCGGGGCTGTACTACCTGCCGCATAGTAGCTTCGTGGCGGCCGCCTTGTTCATGGTGTCGGATCTGATCCGCCGGCGTCGCGGCAGTGCCAGCGACCGCAAGGAAGTGGTCGCGCCGCTGCCGCGGCGTGGCATGCCCGGCGCGATGTTCATGATCGCCGCAGTCGCGGTGGCCGGTCTGCCGCCGTTCTCCGGCTTCCTGGCCAAGGCGGCGTTGCTGCAGCACGTGCCCGATGGGCTGGTCGCGCCGGTGTGGGCGGCGATTCTCGGTAGCAGCCTGTTGGTGGTGATCGGCCTGACGCGTGCCGGCGTGCGCCTGTTCTGGCGCGTACCAGAGGCGGTGGAAGATGCGCCGGAGCTGCAACCGCAACGGCGTGGCCGCATGCGCCCGGTGGAAACCGCCGCCACCGTGTTGTTGCTCAGTGGCCTAGTGGCGATGACGGTGGGCGCCGGCCCATTGATGCGGTATACCGATGCGGCCGGCGCGCAGCTGCGCAACCCCGGTGCGTATGTGGAGCAGGTGCGTGCCACCGCACCGCAACGCAGGCAACCATGAGCACGCGTGTACCGCTGCGGCGCCGGATGTTTCCCTCCCTGTCGTTGAGCGTGACGGTCTTCATTTTCTGGCTGCTGCTCAGCGACAGCTTCGGGCCGCAGCAGTGGGTGCTCGGCTTATTGCTGGGCTGGGTGGTGCCGCTCTTCGCGGCACGACTGGACCGCGAATTTGCACAAATCGGCTCGTTGCGTTCGGTGCCGCGCATGTTGCTGGTGGCCGCAGGCGACATCGTGCGCTCCAATATCAAGGTGGCCGGCCAGGTGCTCGGCCCGGAGTCGCGCATCCATCCCGGTTTCATCTGGGTGCCGCTGGACATCGCCAACATCCACGGCATCGCCGCGCTGACCAGCATGATCACGCTCACGCCCGGCACCGTGTCGGCGGCGCTTTCGGACGACCGCAAATACCTGCTGGTGCACGTGCTGCATCTGGACGACCCAGACCTGTTGATCGCCGAGATCAAGACCCGCTATGAGAAGCCCCTGATGGAGATCTTTCCGTGACCGGACACATGTTCATCGAATCGACCATCGTCATCTGCATACACACGGTGGGCCTGGCCATGCTGATGGCGCTGTGGCGATTGCTGCGCGGACCCTCCGTGCCCGATCGCATTCTTGCGTTGGATACGCTGTCCATCACCGCCATCGCCGAGTTGATGCTGCTGGGCATGTATCTGGATTCGCCGATCTACTTCGAGGCCGCGTTGGTGATTGCGATGCTGGGCTTCGGCAGCACCGTGGTGCTCAGTAAGTATGTGTTGCGCCGGCAAATCGTCGAATGATCGCCTTGACCGAATACCTGCTCAGCGCGCTGTTGCTGGTCGGCACGTTCTTCATCCTGATCGGCGCGTTCGGGCTGGTGAAGCTGTCTGACTTTTTCAAACGCCTGCATGCGCCGACCAAGGCCAGCACCTTGGGGGTGGGCTGCGTGCTACTGGCATCGGTGGGCTATCACCTGTTTTTAGGCGTAGACCCACAGCCGCGCGAATTGCTGATCACCGTCTTCCTGTTTATCACCGCGCCCATCAGCGCCCACATGATGGCCAAGGCGGCGCTGTCGCTGATGATGGAAAACCGTCCGGAAGTTCCGAATAAGGGCGAGATGCACGAGGAAGGATTACCACAGGCGCAGGGCGATGTGGGCGAGAACGGAGAGACCGAGAAACAGCACATGGGGCCAGAATCGGAGCAGCACTAGGCGTTGAGTTGCGGCTGACCGACTGACCTGCACGACCCGGTCGACATTGATCTGGCATTAGCGCTGCGGCTTTCGAGGCATACGGCGGTTCCACATCGTCGTCGTTGGCGGAAGCGAACGGGGCCGCCGGATCAGGTACTGCAACCCAGCGGGCCAGTCGGCAAGTTCGACTCGCATCACGCGGCTAGAGGGCAGCGTCCACGCGCAGCTGCCGTCCTTCTACATGCAGCGCTTTAGCCACAGCCCTCGACGTAATCCACCTGCGGTAGCTGCCCTACCCGCCAGCTGCTGACCATGCCCCGGGCATTGGTTTCGAACACCAGCGCCGACTGCTCCGTTGCATCGGCAAAGCGCAAGGTAACTGCGCCAGGGACGTAATTTGTGCGGCTGCTCGGTCAGGCCATCGGGAGACAGCGTGCGCAGCTGCGCCAGCGTCATGCCGACCTTGCCGCCACCGGGTGCGAGTTCTTTGGGTTCGCTGGTCTGATAGCGCACAAAATGCTCGCCCTCGAACATGAAACCGACACGGCGCGCATCGTCGGCCTACTGCGGCCGCAGCAGATAGCAGCCGCCATCGGTTGCCGCCTCGCCACGCAAGTCGCCGCCCTATGCAGCACGCGCCTGCGCCGCATCCATGCCCAGGCACAGATCGCCATAGCCATCCAGAGGCGCGAGTGCGCCCGGGGCCTGCTGCAGTTGCGGCAGAAACGTGCCGGCGTGTGCGGTGGCGGGTGGCTGGTCGTTGCCGGCTGCGGCGATAGGTACCTGCTCCTGAGGTATCCCCACGTTTTTCAGCCCATGACCATCTGGTTGTAGACGTGTTCGGGCAGTGTGCGTAATCGCTCCA
>NZ_MDEJ01000056.1 GCF_002940065.1 Xanthomonas populi | reverse complement strand
GCGAGCGTGGCGGCCGATGCGCGGTTCCTGTGCCTGCAGGTGCGGCACCAGGCGCGCAACACCCTGGGCGCGGAGGTGTTTTTGGTCAGGGCTTGAAGCGGCGGTCGAGCTCCGCCTGGGCGAAATACGCGCTGGCCTTGCGCAGGATCTCGTTCGCTTGCCTCAGCTCACGCACTTCACGCTCCAGTGCCTTCATCCGCGTCCGCTCGTCCGTCGTCAGCCCCTGGCGCTCGCCGGCATCACGTTCGGCCTGCCGCACCCAGTTGCACAGCGTCTGCGCCGAACAGCCGATCTTCCCGGCAATCGATTCGATCACCGCCCACTGCGAGCTGTACTCGCCCTGATGCTCACGCACCAGCCGAACCACCCGCTCTCGCACTTCCGGGGAATACTTTGTCTTGCTCATTGCTCCATCTTCTCAAGAGTTGAGCCTCCCGAAATCCCGGGGCATTCAGCCGGATGACGCAGCGCAATGGAGCGATAGCCGGAATTTGCATGGGCTGGCGTCCAACCGTGCATACGAATTGCCACCGATGCAGGCCAATCGCAGCGATCCACTCGATTGCCGCCTGGTGCTTTATGCCAAGGCACGGCAGGGACGGCAGCAACGCAACCGGCGCTCACCCGCAAAAGGATCGCGTGCATCATCAAGTCTGAAAGCAGCAGCGCGTGAGCGCGAGCCATGGCTCATCGTTGCATCCCCGCAGTTGCAAGCACCCAGCGCAAAACAGTTGGTTGACCTGTACGCACGACGGATGCAGATCGAGCTCGCATTTCGTGATCTGAAGTCGCATCGCTACGGCCAAGCAATGGAAGATAGTTTGACCCGCCACGGTGAGCGGCTGCAGATCCTGTTGTTGATTCATACGCTGGCTACATTCGCCAGTTGGCTGGCAGGACTCGGCTGCGAGTCCACCGGTATCGCCCACTGGCTATCGCCACGCAACAGTACCCGCAAGCTCTACTCGACACTGCGTGTCGGCCGCGAGGCGTTGATCAGACGTTGGCCGATGGAACCCGTTTCACGGTGGTTAGAACGCTTGCGCACACTGCCGCAAGCCGTGCGCACGCAGATGACGCTGGTGCTGTAAAACGTGGGGATACCTTAGCTGCCGACCCTCAATAAGTGAACAGCATTACGCCATGTGAGGGGTTTTTTGTGCGTCAGGTAAATAGCGATGCCGGCCGCGTTGGCTACCGGCATTGCGCTATCGCACATCACTGCAGATCGCGCAGATCCAGCTTGCGCAGCTTCGGCGCCTTCCATGCGGTGGTGGCTACCACGCCCAGGGTGACGCAGCCGCCGATCACCACTGCCGGCACCAGGCCGACCAGGCGCGCCATTACACCGTCGTAGAACGCGCCCAGTTCGTTGGACGAGCCGATGAAGATGCCGTTGATCGACGACACCCGGCCGCGCATCGCATCGGGCGTGGCCAACTGCAGGATGGTCTGACGCACCACCACCGACACGCCGTCGCACATGCCGTACACCAGCAGGATCGCCGCCGACAGCCAGAAGTGGCGCGACAGGCCGAACGCGATCGTGCATAGCCCGAAGCCAGCCACCGAGAGCATCAGGATGCGCCCGGCATTGCGTTGCAGCGGGTGCCGCGCCAGCCATACGCCGACCACAATCGAGCCCAGCGCCGGTGCGCCGCGCAGGATGCCCAGCCCCTCAGGGCCGTAGTGCAGGATGTCGTGGATAAAGGCGGGCAGCATCGACACTGCGCCGCCCAACAACACCGAAAACATGTCCAGCGCCATCGCGCCCAGCATGATCTGATTGGACAGCACGAACTGCGCGCCTTCGGCGATGCTGCGGAAGATCGGCGCACGTGGGCCGTCGTTCACCGGCTCGCTGACGCGCAACAAGGCCAGCGCCAGGATCGCCACCAACGCCACACTCGCCGCAACGCCGTACGCCAGGCCATTGCCGCCCCAGCCGACCAGCACGCCGCCCAGCGCCGGGCCGATCACCATGCCGGCCTGGAAGGTGACGCTACCGATGCTGGCACCGCGGGCAAAGGCTTCGCGTGGCAATGCGCGCGCGAACAAGGCGTTGTAGACCGGCGACAGAAACGAGCGCGCCGCACCGGTCAGCGTGATGGCCGCATAGATCGGCCAGACGCCTTGCACCGGCAGCCAGCCATGCGTGATTGCCAGCAGCAATAGTGCGGTGGCGACCAAGCCCAGTGCTGCGACCATGCCCAAGCGGCGGCGCGGCAGATGATCGACCAGATAGCCCGCAAACGGCGCGATGCAGAAGAACGGCAGGATCTCCGCCAGGCCGATCAACCCCAGCGAGAGCGGATTGCGGGTGATCTCGTAGATATGCCAACCGACCGTGACTGCGACGATCTGATACGACAGCATCGCCGCCACGCGGTAGAGCAGCACCAGACCGAAGCCCGGATAGGCGAGCAGCGTGCGCAGCGAGGCGGCGGGCGAGGGCGTCGGGGTGCTCACTGCTGCGCGCGGGCGGTGTCGCGGATGAACGCAAGCATCGCGGCCACGCCATTGCTGCGGGTGGGCGATAGATGCTTGGCCAAGCCAATGCCGGCGATGTAGTCCGGCTCGGTAGCCATGATCTCTTGCGCGCTACGCCCGGAATACACACGCAAGGCGAGATAGATCAGCCCTGAGACGATCGCCGAGTCACTGACTGCATGGAAGTCCAGGCGCTCGGCATTGCCCTCCGGCACGATCCACACCATCGACTGGCAGCCATGCAGGCGGTGTTCTTCGGTCTTCCACTGTTCAGTGAAAGTGGGCAACTTGCGGCCGAGATCGATCAGGTACTGGTAGCGCTCGGACCAATCGCTGAAAAAGGAGAATTCTTCGGCGATGGTGGCCTGCGCTTGGATGGCGGTGGGTTCGAGCGGGAAGGGGGTTTTGGTCATCTAAACATCCAGAATCAATTCGGCGGTAGCCCCTCTCCCTTCGGGGCGAGAAGGCAGGGTTTGCGCGCCACTGGCGCGCGGGCCTTGGAGCGCCCGCGCCGCCAGCGCGGGCTGGGGCGCAGAGCGGGGGTTGGGGTGAGGATACGGGCCAAGCCCAGCTGAAAGTTGATGCGCGCGGTTTCGCTCATTCCTCAAAAAGTCGGTGCATGTGGCTTTGCCCGCACCCTCATCCGCCCCTTCGGAGCACCTTCTCCCGGCGGGAGAAGGGAGGGAAGGTCATGCGCGCTTCCAGCGGACGCCCTGCGGGGTGTCTTCCAGCACGATACCTTCGTCGGCCAGTTGCTTGCGGATGGCGTCGGCGCGGGCGAAGTCCTTGGCTTTCTTTGCAGCATTGCGCTCCTCGACACATGCGGTGATTCGCGCATCGTCGCCGGCATCGGTGCCGCGCGAGAACCATGCCGCCGGGTTCTGCTGCAGCAAGCCAAGAGCCAGACCTGCGCCAAGCAAATCGGACTTGGCTTGGCGCATCGCTGCAAGATTCTCGCAGCTTCGCTCACTGTCCGGCCCGCCCGCTGGTGCGTCATCATGCAGTGCCCGGCTGGCCCGCTTTGCGAGCTTTGCCAGTGCAGCAAGCGCTAACGGCGTGTTGAGGTCATCGTCCAGCGCCGATTCCACATCGGCAGGAATCGTGGTCGGCTGCGCGGGGCCAATCCCTGCAGGGTTTTCGACGGCGGTCAGAGCGTGCAACGTGCCATACAGCCGGTCCAGTGTGTTCTTGGCCTGCTCGATCAAGCCATCCGACCAGTCCAGCGGCTGCCGATAATGCGCGCTGAGCAACGCGTAGCGCAGCGCCTCGGGTGGGTGCCTGGCGATCAGGTCGTGCACGGTTTCGATGTTGCCCAGCGACTTGCTCATCTTGGCGCCGCTGAAATTGAGCATGCCGTTGTGCAGCCAGAACCGCGCGAAGGTGGCGCCGCCGTGCGCGCACTCGCTCTGCGCAATCTCGTTCTCGTGATGCGGGAACTGCAGGTCCACGCCGCCGGCATGGATATCGATGGTCGGGCCAAGATGCGCGGCGGCCATTGCCGAGCATTCGATATGCCAGCCTGGGCGGCCACGGCCCCACGGCGATTCCCAGCCGGGCAGGTCGTCGCTGGAGGGCTTCCACAGCACGAAGTCGCCCGGGTCGCGCTTGTACGGCGCAACGTCCACGCGCGCGCCGGCCAGCATCTCGTCCGGATCGCGGCGCGACAGCTTGCCGTAGTGCTCGAAGCTGGCCACTGCGAACAGCACATGGCCTTCGGCGGCGTAGGCGTGACCGTTGGCAATCAGCTGCTCGATCATCGCCACGATCTGCGGAATATGCGCGGTCGCTGCCGGTTCGATGTCTGGCGGCACCACGCCGAGCGCGGCAATGTCCTGGCGGTAGATCGCGGCGAAGCGGTCGGTGATGGTGGAGATCGGCACGCCCTGCGCCTGGGCTGCGGCATTGATCTTGTCGTCCACGTCGGTGATGTTGCGCGCGTAGCGCAGCGCGCCGTAGCGCCGCCGCAGCAGCGCGGCCAGCACATCGAACACCACCGGGCCGCGGGCGTTGCCGATATGTGCGTAGTTGTAGACGGTAGGGCCGCACACATACAGGGTGGGGCTGGTGGGATCGAGCGGCGCGAACGGCTCGACCCGCCGCGTCAGGTTGTTGTGCAGGCGCAGGCTCATCGGCATCTGGAAAAGGGTAACTGCGCGATTCTAGCCGGTCGCGGCGGCGAGGCGAACCAAACCCAGGCGATGGGCGGTCATGGCGAGCAGTCGCAATCGGATGGGTTGCGTTCAGCCCCGGAGATCACAAGCTACATAGACTTACGTACTGCCTGGCGACGCCTTTTTTTCCGGTACTGATGCGACCTTTCCTGTTCTTCATGCTGCTGTGTGTGTTTGCCTGGCAGGCACTGGCGGCGCATGCGGCAGAGCCTGACCCCAAGAATCGGATTGTGGTGATCGAGAACGTGAAGCTGGACTACGCGCAGGTGCTCAACGTCGAGCCGGTCTACCAGACCTTGCGCGCCACCCGCATCGAAGAACAGTGCGAGGCCGAGCAGATTGCGCCGGTCGCCGCAGCTGCCGCTGTAGACGACGAAGGCCGGATCAACCTGATGGTCGATTCGACCAAGGAGATGTTTTCGCGCCGGCCCGAGCTGCCGTCTGCACCGGTGGAGGTGCCACCGACCAGCACGCGCCGTAATTGCCGGGTGGTGGAAGTGCCGCGCGAGTTCCGGCGCCCGATCGCCTTCGATGTGGACTACGTCTACAAAGGCACCAAGTACCGTTCGCGGCTACCGGAAGACCCAGGCAACCGGCTGCGTATCAGGGTGTCGGTGACCCCGTACATTCCCGACGCCATCGTCGCGCCGCCGCGATGACGCGGGCAGCAGTTGCGCGGTGCGCGCATGCATGCGAGGATTCGCGCCCTATGCACGCAAACGCCTTTCAGCACGACACCAGCGCCGCCCGGATGGCCTCCGGCATGGCCTCGCGTGCCCGCCGACCGGAATCCCACATGTTCGCTGGGTGACCCGGGCGTTTTGCTGTCCGTTGTTGAAAACCCAGCCTCAAGGCTGGGTTTTTTCGTTTCGGGCGTCACAAAAGTTTCAACCGCAAGAAACGCGCATGTCGCGCACCCCGTCGCTGTTGGCGGACCACGCAGCAGAAGCACGCAGCACAAGGATCGATCGATGTCACTGAAGCACTTCTTGAACACCCAGGACTGGAGTCGCGCCGACCTGGACGCGCTGTTGGTTCAGGCCGCGTTGTTCAAACGCAACAAGCTGGGAAGCGAGCTAAAGGGCAAGTCGATCGCGCTGGTCTTTTTCAACCCGTCCATGCGCACCCGTACCAGCTTCGAGCTGGGCGCATTTCAGCTGGGCGGGCATGCGGTGGTGCTGCAGCCGGGCAAGGACGCCTGGCCGATCGAGTTCAATCTGGGCGCTGTCATGGACGGCGACACCGAAGAGCACATCGCCGAAGTGGCGCGGGTGCTGGGCCGCTATGTCGATCTGATCGGCGTGCGCGCGTTTCCCAAGTTCGTCGACTGGTCCAAGGACCGCGAGGATCAGGTACTCAAGAGCTTTGCCAGGTACTCGCCGGTGCCGGTGATCAACATGGAGACGATCACCCACCCGTGCCAGGAGCTTGCGCATGCGATGGCGCTGCAGGAACACTTCGGCACGCAGGATCTGCGCGGCAAGAAATACGTTCTGACCTGGACCTATCACCCCAAGCCGCTGAACACCGCAGTGGCCAATTCCGCGTTGACGATCGCCACCCGCATGGGCATGGACGTGACCCTGCTGTGTCCGACCCCGGACTACATCCTGGATCAGCGTTACATGGATTGGGCGGCGCAGAATGTGGCCGAAAGCGGCGGCTCGCTGCAGGTCATCCACGATATCGACAGCGCCTACGCTGGTGCCCACGTGGTGTATGCCAAGAGCTGGGGCGCGTTGCCGTTTTTCGGCAACTGGGAACCGGAAAAACCGATCCGCGACCAGTACCAGCATTTCATCGTCGACGAGGCCAAGATGGCGCTGACCAACAACGGCGTGTTCTCGCACTGCCTGCCGCTGCGTCGCAACGTCAAAGCCACCGACGCGGTGATGGATTCGCCCAATTGCATTGCCATCGATGAAGCCGAGAATCGCTTGCATGTGCAGAAGGCGATTATGGCGGCGCTGGTGAGCCAAGGTCGGGACCGGGGACCGGGGACCCGGGACCCGTAACAGAGCCGCTGGCGCGTTCGCACTCTGTTTTTCCAATTCCAATCAAATCCCCACAGGAGTTTTCCAATGTCGCAATCCAACGCTTCCCCGGGTCCCGGTCCCGAAAAAAAAGACATCGTCTTGGCGTTCTCCGGTGGCCTGGATACCAGCTTCTGCATTCCCTATCTGCAGGCGCAGGGCTACGCGGTGCATAGCGTATTTGCCGATACCGGCGGTGTGGATGCAGAAGAACGTGACTTCATCGAAAAGCGCGCCGCTGAACTCGGTGCCGCCAGCCATGTCACCGTCGACGGTGGTCCGGCGATCTGGGAAGGCTTCGTCAAGCCGTTCGTGTGGGCCGGCGAGGGCTATCAGGGCCAGTACCCGTTGCTGGTGTCCGACCGTTATCTGATCGTCGATGCCGCGCTCAAGCGCGCCGATGAACTGGGCACGCGCATCATCGCGCATGGGTGCACCGGCATGGGCAACGACCAGGTGCGTTTCGATCTGGCGGTGAAGGCATTGGGCGATTACCAGATTGTTGCGCCGATCCGCGAAATCCAGAAAGAGCACACCCAGACGCGCGCCTACGAACAGAGGTATCTGGAAGAGCGCGGCTTCGGCGTGCGCGCCAAGCAGCAGGCCTATACCATCAACGAGAACCTGCTCGGGCTGACCATGTCCGGCGGCGAGATCGACCGTTGGGAAGCGCCGGGCGAGGGTGCGCGTGGCTGGTGTGCGCCGCGCAGCGAGTGGCCGGTCGAGCCGCTGCACGTCACCCTGAAGTTTGTCGAAGGCGAAGCGGTCGAGCTGGATGGCAAGGCACTGCCGGGCGAGCAGATTCTGGCCCAGCTCAACACGCTGTTCGCGCTTTACGGCGTGGGCCGTGGCGTGTACACCGGCGACACCGTGATCGGCCTGAAGGGCCGCATCGTGTTCGAAGCGCCGGGCCTGATCTCGCTGCTGACAGCGCACCGCGCGCTGGAAGATGCGGTGCTGACCAAGCAGCAGAATCGCTTCAAGCCGGACGTGGCGCGCAAGTGGGTGGAGCTGGTGTACGAAGGCTTCTATCACGACCCGCTCAAGACCGACATCGAGGCGTTCTTGCAGTCCTCGCAGTCCAAGGTCAACGGCGAGGTCACGCTGGAAACCCGCGGTGGCCGCGTCGATGCGGTGGTCGTGCGTTCGCCGCATCTGCTCAATACCAAGGGCGCGACTTACGCGCAGTCGGCCGACTGGGGCGTGGAAGAAGCCGAGGGGTTCATCAAGCTGTTCGGGATGAGTTCGACGCTGTATGCGCAAGTAAATCGCTGAGGATCCAAAGCCCCTCTCCCATCGGGAGAGGGGGTGTGGTGAGGGTACGGAGCGAAGCGAAGCCTGGTGCAATTGAACACTGCGAGCGCTTTGACCTTCCCCTTGTCCGCCCCTTCGGGGCACCCTCTCCCGAAGGGAGAACGATCTGCTCACACTTCTGCTTGGCCGCTGCTTCGGACCACCAATCACATCGCTATGACCGATTTACTCGCATCCACCCTCACGTACCTCGAAAAACTGGTGTCCTTCGACACCCGCAATCCGCCGCGTGCGATCGCTGCCGAGGGCGGCATTTTCGATTACCTGCGTCTGCAGTTGCCTGGTTTCCAGGTCGAGGTGATCGACCACGGTGCCGGGGCGGTAAGCCTTTATGCGGTGCGCGGTGCGCCCAACTACCTGTTCAACGTGCATCTGGACACTGTGCCGGATTCGCCTCACTGGAGTGCAGATCCGCAGGTGATGCGGCGCACCGACGATCGCGTGATCGGTCTGGGTGTGTGCGACATCAAAGGTGCGGCGGCGGCGTTAGTTGCAGCAGCCAACGCCGGCGAGGGCGATGCGGCATTTCTGTTTTCATCGGACGAAGAAGCCAACGACCCGCGTTGTATTGCCGCGTTTGTGGCGCGTGGATTGCCGTACCAAGCCGTGCTGGTCGCCGAGCCGACCATGAGCGAGGCGGTGCTGGCGCATCGCGGCATCAGCTCGGTATTGATGCGTTTTGCCGGGCGTGCCGGGCATGCGTCGGGCAAGCAGGATCCTTCCGCAAGTGCGTTGCATCAGGCGATGCGCTGGGGTGGAAAAGCACTGGATCATGTGGAATCGCTGGCGCATGCGCGCTTCGGTGGTTTGACGGGTTTGCGCTTCAATATCGGTCGCGTCGATGGTGGCATCAAGGCAAATATGATTGCGCCGGCAGCCGAGGTGCGTTTCGGTTTCCGTCCGCTGCCATCGATGGACGTGGATGGATTGCTGGCAACCTTTGCCGGATTTGCCGAGCCGGCAGCAGCGCAGTTCGAAGAAACCTTTCGCGGGCCGAGCCTGCCGTTTGGAGACATCGCGCTTGCAGAGGAACGCCGCCTGGCCGCACGCGATGTGGCCGATGCGCTGGATCTGCCGATCGGCAACGCAGTGGATTTCTGGACCGAGGCCTCGCTGTTTTCGGCCGGTGGCTATACCGCGCTGGTGTGCGGCCCAGGCGATATCGCACAGGCACACACCGCCGACGAGTTTGTGACACTCGCGCAATTGCAACGTTATGCCGAGTCGGTCCATCGCATCATCAACGGCTCCAACTGAACTCGCCTTCCGCGCCTGGCGCGGCCACTCCTCTCTTCGATCACGGCAATGTCCTTCTCCGCACAGCCCCACAAACAGACCCGCCAGACCATCGTGCGCCTGCTTTCGAGCATGGCCAGCGCCAAGGAAATCAGCCAGTACCTCAAGCGTTTTTCGCAGCTGGATGCCAAACGCTTTGCGGTGGTCAAGGTGGGGGGGGCGGTGCTGCGCGACGATCTGGAAGCGCTGACCTCGTCGCTGTCGTTTTTGCAGGAAGTGGGGCTGACCCCGATCGTGCTGCATGGCGCCGGCCCGCAACTGGATGCCGAGTTGTCGGCCGCTGGCATCGAAAAGCGCACCGTCAATGGCCTGCGGGTGACCTCGCCGGAAGCGCTGGCGATCGTGCGCAAGGTGTTCCAGGCTTCCAACCTCAAGCTGGTCGAAGCGCTGCAGCAGAACGGCGCACGGGCCACCTCGATCACCGGCGGCGTGTTCGAAGCGCAGTATCTGGACCGCGACACCTATGGCCTGGTCGGTGAGGTCAAGGCGGTGAATCTGGCGCCGATCGAAGCCAGCCTGCAGGCCTGCTCGATCCCGGTGATCACCAGCCTGGGCGAGACGCCGAGCGGGCAGATTCTCAACGTCAACGCGGATTTTGCCGCCAACGAGTTGGTGCAGGAACTGCAGCCGTACAAAATCATCTTCCTCACCGGCACCGGCGGCTTGCTGGATGCCGACGGCAAGGTGATCGATTCGATCAACCTGTCCACCGAGTTCGATCATCTGATGCAGCAGCCGTGGATCAATGGCGGCATGCGGGTCAAGATCGAGCAGATCAGGGATTTGCTGGATCGTTTGCCGCTGGAGTCGTCGGTGTCGATTACCCGGCCCGCAGATCTGGCCAAGGAGCTGTTCACGCATAAGGGTTCGGGCACGCTGGTGCGACGCGGCGAGCGCGTGCTGCGTGCGACCTCATGGGACGCACTGGATCTGCCGCGTCTCACCTCGTTGATCGAATCCAGCTTCGGTCGCACCCTGGTGCCCGATTACTTCGGCAACACCAAGCTGCTGCGCGCCTACGTCAGCGAGAACTATCGCGCGGCGGTGATCCTGACCGATGAGGGCATGCTCGGTGCAAGCGCGCTGATCTACCTGGACAAGTTCGCCGTGCTCGACGATGCGCAGGGCGAGGGCCTGGGCCGTGCGGTATGGAACGTGATGCGCGAAGAAACCCCGCAGCTGTTCTGGCGCTCGCGTCACAACAACCAGGTCAACATTTTCTATTACGCCGAGTCCGACGGCTGCATCAAGCAGGAGAAGTGGAAGGTATTCTGGTACGGGCTAGAAAACTTCGAGCAGATCCAGCACTGCGTGGCGCATTGCGCCACGCGTCAGCCGACCCTGCTGGGCTGAGCACGATGGCGCCCACCGCATTGCCACCGCGCTGGCGCGCGTTGCCGACGCTACGCGGGCAGCACGCAACCCTTGAACCGCTGCAAGCTGCGCATGCCGATGGGCTGCGTGCCGCACTGGACGACGGTGCGTTGTCGCGGCTGTGGTACACCGGCGTGCCGGCACCGGCGCAGGTGGACGACGACGTTGTCGCTGCGCTGGCTGCGCAGGCCAACGGCCTGGTGCTGCCGTTCGTGGTGCGCGATGCGGCCGGTGAGATCGTCGGCTGTACGCGCTATTACGGATTGGACCCTACGGTGCCCAAGTTGTCGATCGGCTACACCTGGTACACACCGCGCGTGCAGCGCAGCGGCGTCAATACCGAAACCAAGCTGCTGCTGTTGCAGCACGCATTCGAAACGTTGGGTTGCTTGAGCGTGGTGTTCGAAACCAGCTGGTTCAATCACATCTCGCGCGCGGCGATTGCGCGTCTCGGGGCCAAGCAGGATGGCGTGCTGCGCAATCACACCCGCCACCCTGACGGCACACCGCGCGATACCGTGGTGTTCTCCATCATCGATACGGAATGGGCCGGGGTCAAACGCCACCTGCGGTTCCGCCTGGAAGCAAACGCATGACTGTTCAAACAACGACCATCGGCATCGTCGGTGCCCGTGGGCATACCGGTTCGGAATTGATCAAACTGGTGGCGGCACACCCACATCTGCAGCTGGTCTTCGTATCCTCTCGCGAGCTGGCCGGGCAACCTGTGGCCGACCACAACGATGCCTATCAAGGCGAGCTGCGTTACGAGCGCCTGGATGCCGACGCGGTGGTCGCCAAGGCGGCCGATGTGGTGATTATGGCGCTGCCCAACGGCAAGGCCGAGCCCTTCGTCGCTGCGATCGATGCCGCCAGGCCACAAACGTTGTTGATCGATCTGTCGGCCGATTACCGCTTTGATCCAGCCTGGTATTACGGGCTGCCTGAGCTGACGCGCGGCACCTACGCCGGGCAGAAGCGCATCAGCAACCCGGGCTGCTATGCCACCGCGATTCAGTTGACGATCGCCCCGCTGCTCGATCAGCTGGCCAGCCCGCCGCAGTGCTTTGGCGTCTCCGGCTATTCCGGCGCAGGCACTACGCCTTCGGACAAGAACAACCCCGAGCTGCTGGCCGACAACCTGATGCCGTATGCGCTGACCAACCACATGCACGAGCGCGAAGTGTCTGCGCAGCTGGGCGTGCCGGTGGAGTTCATGCCGCACGTGGCGCCGCATTTTCGTGGTATCACCATGACCGTCAACCTGTGGCTGCAGCAAGCGCTCACGCGTGAGCAAATCCAGGCGCGCTACACACAGCGTTACGCGGACGAAGCCCTGATCGAGATCGTCGACGAAGCGCCGTGGGTCAGCCGCATCGCCGGCAAGCACGGCGCGCAGATCGGTGGCGTGACGCTGGCACCGGGCAACAAGCGTGTGGTGGTGGTGGCGACGCTGGACAACCTGCTCAAGGGCGCGGCCACGCAGGCCATGCAGAACCTCAACCTGGCGCTCGGCTGGGACGAATTGACTGCGATTGCGCATTGATCGGCGCGCCTGCGCTGCGTGCATATTGACGGCGCGCGCGATGCTTGTGGCGCAAACGTGGTAATGATTCTTCGGTGCGCTCATTGCGCACGCGCGATTGCTTGACTCCGCTTGCGCTGCATGCGGATTTTTTTGAAGGACATGCACGATGACCAATCTGTTGTGGCAAAAACCCGGCGTGGCAGTAGATGCCAAGATCCAGCGCTTTCTGGCCGGCGACGACGTGATCCTGGACCGCGAGTTTTTCCTGCACGACATCGCTGCCAGCAAGGCGCATGCGCAGGGGCTGCAGCACATCGGGATCCTGTCGCTGCAGGAACTGGGCGGGTTGAGCGAGCAACTGGATCTGCTGGCGGAGGACTTCCGCAGCGGCGCGTTCGTGCTCGACGAGCGGTACGAGGATTGCCATTCGGCGATCGAGACGCGTTTGACCGAGCGCCTGGGCGATGCCGGTCGCAAGATCCACACCGGGCGCAGCCGCAACGACCAAATTCTGGTCGCCACGCGCCTGTGGTTGAAAGACAAGCTGCAGCGCGTGGCCGAGCTCAGCGCGGAAATCGCCAAGGTGGCGCTGGACCGCGCGCAGGCCGAAGCCGACTTGCCGGTGCCGGGCTATACGCATATCCAACGTGCGGTGGTGTCGTCTGCCGGCATGTGGTGGGCCGGCTGGGCCGAGGCCTTCATCGACAATGCGGTGCGCGCGACCGACACCTTGCGTCTGGTGGACAGCAATCCGCTCGGCACAGCGGCCGGTTACGGCGTCAATCTGCCGCTGGATCGTGCGCATACCACCGCCGAGCTCGGCTTTGCGCGTCTGCAGGTGTCGCCGATCTACGCGCAACTTTCGCGCGGCAAGTACGAACTGGCCGCGCTCGAATCCCTCGGCGGCGCCACCCTGGATCTGCGCCGCATCGCCTGGGATCTGTCGCTGTTCACCAGCGGCGAGTTCGCCTTCGTCGCGTTGCCGGCGCAATACACCACCGGCAGTTCGATCATGCCGAACAAGCGCAACCCCGATGTCATCGAACTGATGCGCGCCACCCACGCCAGCGTGGCGGCGGCGCGGACCGAAATTGAACAGGTGTTGTCGCTGCCGTCCGGTTATCACCGCGATTTGCAGATCAGCAAGGGCGCGATCGTGCATGGTTTCGGGCGCGGCCTGGCCGCGCTCGAACTGCTGCCGGCGTTGCTGGCCAATCTGGAATGGCGCCCGGACAAACTGCGTGCCGCGATCGATTCCGGCATGTACGCCACCGATGTGGCGGTGGAAGCGGCTGTCGCCGGCGTGCCGTTCCGCGAGGCCTACAAGGCCGCAGCGGAATCTTCCGACACCGCAGGGCAGGGCCGCACGCCGGAAGGCAGCCTGGCCGCACGGGTATCGCCAGGCGCCGCTGCGGATCTGCAGCTGGACGTCCTGCGTACCCGCTGGGAGGCCCTGCGCTGATGGCCATGATCAGTATCGATACCGCAGAACACTACCGCTGGGGCGAAGCTTGCGAAGGCTGGCATCTGCTGCGCGACCCCAGCTTGAGCGTGCTCGAAGAGCGCATGCCGCCAGGCGTGGCGGAGTCGCGTCATCGGCACAGCCGCGCACGGCATTTTTTCTACGTGCTGGCCGGTGAGGTGATGCTGCGATTGGATGGCGCGCAGCACGTGCTCGGCGTCGGGCAGGGCCTGGAAGTGCCGCCTGGCACCACCCATCAGATGCACAATCTCTCCGATGTCGAAGCGCGCTTTCTAGTGATCGCTGCACCGCACGGGCGCGGCGAACGCACGCCTGCCGCCGCACGCACGAAGGACACAGACTGATGAAGACGCGCTATCTGGTCGTGGCGATACGCAATGCGGATTTCCCCGCCGATGTGGTGCAACCGCATCTGGCGTTTCTCGAGGGCTTGCGCGCAGCCGGCCAGCTCGAACTGACCGGCGGTTTCAGCGATCGCACGGGCGGCGCCTATGTGCTGGTCAACGTCGACAGTCTGGACGAAGCCAGGCAGATCGTCGCGCGCGATCCGCTGCTGCTGCGCGATGCATCGACGCTGAGCGTCTACGAATGGAACACGTTCTGAGCACGTTGTCGCCATGAGCACGCCCATCACCACTGCTTCGTCATTTACCGAGCAAGCGCTGCCGCCATGGCGACGCGCGGTGCTCAAGGTCGGCAGCAGTCTGTTGGCCGCCGATGGTGGTGGCCTGTCGCCGCGGTTTGCATTGGGCCTGGCGCAGTTCGTTTCGGCCAATCTGGCCGCCGGGCGCGAGCTGGTGATCGTGTCGTCCGGTGCCGTGGCAGCTGGCCGGGCGATCTTGCCGAAAGCCGCCGAGGCCGGCGCACCGATCGCCGCGCGGCAGGCGCTGGCTGCGCTGGGTCAGGCGCAATTGATCGCGCTCTGGCAGCGATTTTTCGAGCGTCCGGTGGCGCAGGTGTTGCTCACTCACGATGACCTGCGCAACCGCCGCCGTTATCTCAATGCACGCGCCACCCTGGGCGAGTTGTTGCGGCTGGGCGCGTTGCCGGTGATCAACGAGAACGACACCGTGTCGGTGGACGAGCTCAAGCTAGGCGATAACGACAATCTAGCGGCCATCGTCGCCGCGCTGGTCGATGCCGATGCCTTGTTCATTGCCACCGATATCGATGGGTTGTACAGCGCCGACCCGCGCAGCAACCCGTTGGCGCGGGCGCTCGATGAGGTGCCCGAACTCACTGCCGAGGTGCTGGCGATGGCCGGCGGTAGCGGCAGCAGTGTGGGCACCGGCGGCATGCGCACCAAGTTGGAAGCCGCCGCAAAAGCGGGTGCGGCCGGCATCGAAACCTATCTGTTCAACGGCCGCAGTAGCGAGGTGGTGCGTGGGCTTGCGCAGGATCGCCTGCGTGGCACGCGCATCCACCCGGCACGCACGCGCATCGCCGCACGCAAATATTGGCTGCGCCACGCACCGGTGGAGCCAGGCGCGATCCTGATCGATGACGGTGCCGCTGCGGCGTTGACCGGCAAGGGCGCCTCGCTGTTGCCGGGCGGTGTGACCAGTGCGCAAGGCGACTTCCGTCGTGGCGACATGGTGGAGATCCGCCTGTGCGATGCCGATGGCGAGCGCTGCCTGGCGCGCGGTGTCAGCCAATATTCGGCAGTGGATATCCGGTGCATCGCCCGTCGCCATTCGCGCGCAATCGAACCCGTGCTCGGCTACAGCTATGGCGAGAATGTGGTGCATCGCGATGATTTGGTCTTGCTATAGCCGAGTGCGTGAAGACACGTAGCTGCCTGCGGGCACGATGCGGTGTTGCGGGCCGTCGTTGGACTTAGAGCGGCTAACAAAACGTAGCGAGCAGTCGTCAGGTGGGTGCGGACGGCGCGCAGGAACCGGAGTGTACGGGTGGTACATGCCGATTCCGAGCACCGGCCGCGCCCGCCTGGCGGCTGCGCAGTAGTTTTGTTAGCCGCTCTTAGGCCTGGCGCCAGTGCTGCAACGCGTGCAACGTCAGTGCTAGGAATGCGCAAATGGCCGACCGTCCCGGGCATGCCGTCCACATCCCGTGGATCGCCGCTGGACGGGTGTATCCGCCATTGTTTCAGCTCCATCACGCTCTGTGACGCGGCGACACACGCATCTGATCTGCGCGCCGCATGCGCCCTCAAATCGTTGCAAGCGCGACTGCTTTGGCGATGCGCAGCGCTTTGCGTTACTTTCCCTGTCATCTCTGCCTATCGATCAAGCCTCAGCCATGTCGCACATCAAAACCCTGGCCTTGCAATGCCGCGATGCTGCGCAGGTGCTGTCGCAACTCACCGCACAGGCCAAGCAGGCGCTGCTTGATGCAATGGCGACAGCATTGGACACCGATGCCGACGCGATTCTTGCGGCCAATACGCGCGACCTGGATACGGCGCGCGCAAAGGGGACGGGCGCTGCCATGCTCGATCGGCTGGCACTGGACAACAAGCGCCTGGCCGGTATCGCCGCCGCACTGCGCGAGGTCGCGCAGTTGCCCGATCCGGTCGGTCAGATCACGCGCGAAGACACCCGTCCCAATGGCATTCGCGTGCAGAAGGTACGCGTGCCGCTGGGCGTGATCGCGATGATCTACGAAGCGCGCCCCAACGTCACCGCCGATGCGGCGGCGCTGTGCATCAAGGCCGGCAACGGCGTGATCCTGCGTGGCGGCTCGGAGGCGATCCAGTCCAACACTGCGATCGCCCGCGCCCTGCAGCGCGCCTTGCGCGAGGCAGGCGTGCCGGAGGCTGCGCTGACCTTGGTGGAAGACTTGCGCCGCGAGACCATGCTGGAGCTGCTGCAACTCAGCGACATCGTCGATCTGGCGATTCCGCGCGGTGGCGAGGGCCTGATCCGCTTTGTCGCCGAGCACGCGCGGGTGCCGGTGATCAAGCATTACAACGGCGTGTGCCATCTGTTTGTGGATGCGTCGGCAGACGTGGACCTAGCCGTGCGTCTGTTGGTCGATGGCAAGGCCAGCCGGCCGTCAGCATGCAATTCGCTGGAGACCTTGCTGGTACATGCAGACATCGCCCAGAACTTTCTGCCGGCCGCCGCGCAAGCCCTGCGCGCGCGCCATGTGGAATTGCGTGGCGACGCGGCAACGCGCGCATTGCTGCCCGATGTCGTGCCTGCCGGCGACGACGACTACGCCGCCGAATTCCTCGATCTGATCCTGGCGATTCGCGTGGTGCCGGATCTGGACACCGCGCTGGCGCATATCCGCCAATATGGCTCGGACCACACCGAAGTGATCGCCACGCAGGACGCCGCCAATGCCGAACACTTCGTGCAATCGCTGCGCTCGGCGGTGGTGATGGTGAACGCGTCCTCGCGTTTTTCCGACGGCGGCGAGCTTGGCCTGGGCGCCGAGATCGGCATCTCGACCACCCGCCTGCACTCCTACGGTCCGATGGGACTTGAAGCGCTCACCGTGGAGCGCTTCGTGGTGCGTGGGCAGGGGCAGGTGCGCCACTGAAGTGTGGCATGCGTTGCCGGTGCAGTCGTGTGGCGCTGTGCATTGCAGCGCCACTGGCCGACATCGGCTCGATCACGTGGCCCTCTTTTCTCCTCCAAGCACCGTGCTCATCCATTCATCGCTCGTTTGGGAAACGAAGCCACTTCCTGACAGCCACACCTGTTTCCCGGCGCTGTCCCACTTTTCCATCTTTTCTTTGAATTTGGCGGGATAGTCGTTTGCCCTGCAGGCGATATTGCACCAGGGGTCGCAGACATAGATGTCCGCGTCCCAATCTGTCATGTCCGAAGGCAAGGTGCCTGCGTCCGGCACTGGGCCGACGATTGCGACATTGTGTTCTTCTCCGGATAAAGCAAGGTGTGCGACCAGATTGCGATCTTGCTGCAAGTAGTAGACGGCCAGGGTCGCCAGTTCACCACAGTTGTGCGCTTTCCCATATGTGGCCGACGACACCACGTCTTCTTCCCGGTCATCCACCTGCTTTCGCATGCTGCGGATTTCTGAATTCGCCTTGTGGATTCGAGCGACCTCCTCGAAGCTGTCTTTTCGCTTCTTGTTGCTCGATTTCAAGTTGGGCGCTTTGTAGTGCTGGGCCCTGACGGACAGCATGATGTCGCTGACAGCCTTGAGGCTCGGCGAGAGCGGGCGCTGTCGTGAAGGCGATCTGCTCGCACTCCTGCTATGGCTCACGTTGCTCAGTCCTGCCAGCACGCCACTTGTGTGGTCGGGGCTGTTGACATACTGCAGAGTGTTGCCCGCTGGCGACTGCTGGGCAGGAGAACTTTCGGTATATGTGAGTCTTCCCGAATTGACACGATCGACGGAACCGCAAATACCCATGGATGAGCACCTGATTGTTGAAGGCCACTCCATCATGCGCACGAATATCCCTTTCGAAAAATGGAAGCGCGAAGAAATTGACTTGCGTGCGAATCGTGGGCATCAGCATCGCCTCCAGCGCGCGATGCGCGATCAATGGAATATTTCGCTGCTTATCTTTGAGTCTGATCGCGTGCAATTTGGCGGCAGTGATGCGCTGGCCATTGTTCTCGCTAGGCCTACTGCGCCTGCCAGCTGAGCGATACATGGACTCTGGTGGTTCAGATGCCGGGGCAGCGCCTTGCGGTCGGTCGCCGTGTTCCCATCCCGCCAACACGACCTTTGACACTCCCCGGGCAGCCCGCTGCCTGCCTACAGTCGACGACTGCCCCGCACGTTCCGGAGTCCTCGATGCGCCGCCTTGCCGCCTGCCTGCTCGCCACCGCCATTGCTGCCGCCACCGGCAGCGCGATGGCGCAAACTTCGCCGATGACGCCGGACATCACCGGCAAGCCGTTCGTGGCGGCCGGCGCCGCCAACGACTACATCAAGCGCGAGGTAATGATCCCGATGCGCGACGGGGTCAAGCTGCACACGGTGATCGTGCTGCCCAAGGGCGCGCGCAACGCGCCGATCGTGCTGACGCGCACGCCCTACAACGCCAGCGGGCGCACCGAGCGCATGGCCTCGCCGCATATGAAGGATCTGCTCGCGCAGGGCGACTACGTATTCGTGGAAGGCGGCTATATCCGCGTGATCCAGGATGTACGCGGCAAGTACGGTTCGGAAGGCGATTACGTCATGACCCGGCCGCTGCGCGGGCCGCTCAATCCGAGTCAGGTCGATCATGCCACCGATGCCTGGGACACCATCGACTGGCTGGTGAAAAACCTCAAGGAGTCCAACGGCAAGGTCGGCATGATCGGCTCGTCGTATGAAGGCTTCACCGTGGTGATGGCGCTGACCAACCCACATCCCGCGCTCAAGGTCGCGGTGCCGGAAAGCCCGATGATCGACTGCTGGATGGGCGACGACTGGTTCAATTACGGCGCGTTCCGCCAGGTCAATTTCGATTATTTCACCGGCCAGCTCACCCAGCGCGGCAAGGGCACCGGCATTGCGCGGCAGGGGCATGACGACTACAGCAACCTGCTGCGCGCCGGCTCGGCGGGCGACTTCGCAAAGGCCGCCGGTCTGGAGCAGCTGCCGTGGTGGCACAAGCTCACCGAACACGCTGCCTACGATGCCTTCTGGCAGGAGCAGGCACTGGACAAGGTGATGGCGCGCACGCCGCTCAACGTGCCGACCATGTGGTTGCAGGGCCTGTGGGACCAGGAAGACATGTGGGGCGCCATCCATAGCTATGCGGCGATGGAGCCGCGCGACAAAGACAACACGCTCAACTATCTGGTGATGGGGCCGTGGCGGCATAGCCAGGTCAACTACGACGGCAGCGCATTGGGCGCGTTGAATTTCGACGGCGACACCGCGCGCCAGTTTCGCTTTGATGTGCTGCGCCCGTTCTTCGATCAATACCTGGTCGATGGCGCGCCCAAGGCGAGCACGCCGCCGGTGTTTATCTACAACACCGGCGAAAATCACTGGGACCGTCTGCAGGCCTGGCCGCGCAGTTGCGAGAAGGGCTGTGCCTCGACCAGCAAGCCGCTGTATCTGCAGGCCGGCGGCAAGCTGTCGTTCCAGCGGCCGGCGGCGGGGCAGCCGGGATTCGAGGATTATGTCTCCGACCCGGCCAAGCCGGTGCCGTTCGTGCCGCGCCCGGTGGACTTCGGCGACCGTAGCATGTGGACCACCTGGCTGGTGCAGGATCAGCGCTCCGTCGACGGACGCCCGGACGTGCTGACCTTCGTCACCGAGCCGCTGACCGAACCATTGCAGATCGCCGGTGCGCCGGAAGTGCACCTGCAGGCCTCCACCAGCGGCAGCGACAGCGATTGGGTGGTGAAGTTGATCGACGTGTATCCGGAGGAGGTGGCGGCCAACCCCAAGATGGGCGGCTACGAGCTCCCCGTCTCGCTGGCGATCTTCCGCGGCCGTTATCGCGAAAGTTTCAGCGCACCCAAGCCACTTGCGTCCAATCAGACGCTGGCGTTTCAGTTCGGCCTGCCGACTGCCAATCACACCTTCCAGCCCGGGCACCGGCTGATGGTGCAGGTGCAGTCCAGCCTGTTTCCGCTCTACGACCGCAACCCGCAGCGCTACGTGGACAACATCTTCTTTGCCAAGCCTGACGATTATCAAAAAGCCACCCAGCGGGTGTCCGTGAGCCCGGAGCAGCCAAGCTACATCAGTCTGCCGGTACGTTGACCACACGGGTGCCGCGCGCCGGCGGCCCCCCATACGTCTTCCAGCAGCTGCGGGCGGCAGGGGTGCCGCCGAACGCGGGCGAGGCGCCGGCTTCGCGCAGTAGCGTCGGCAACCAGGTGAACATCGAATAGGTGATCAGCGAGGTCATGCCGAAGGTCAGCGCCATGCTCCAGCCCAGCCCAGCCCAGCGCGGTGCGGTGCGGTGCGCGCGACGCGGCCTTCGGCTTCAGGCGTCGGCGTGATCGGTGCCGGCCCGGTGGCGCAGAGGCGGCGATGGTTGGCGTACACCAAGGCCCAGGCCGCAAACGCCAGCAATGCCGGCAACACCCACACCACCATCGAACTGCGCCAGCCCAGCGCGTCGGCAACTGGCACTGCCAGCAGCGCAGGCAACAAGGTGCCGACCTGCAGCACGGTGATGTACAGCGTGCTGACACCGCCTGCGCGATCGCCGAAATAGCGCTTCACCAGCGGCGGCAACACCACGTTGCCCATGCCCATGCCGGCGAGCGCAACCAGCGATCCGACCAACAGTCCGGCGGTGTCCGGCAGCAGCGGGCGCAACGCCAATCCAAGGGTCGCCAATGCCATCGACAACAGCGCAATGCGCAGCAAGCCGAAGCGGCGCAGCAACGCCGGCGTGGCGACGCCGGTGAATGCAAACGCGGCCGTCGGCAACATGCCGATCGCACCCATGGTGGGGGCGCCGAATGCGTACTCATCTGCAATGCGTTCCAGTAGCGGGGTCAACGAGATGACCGCCGTGCGCAAGTTGAAGGCGGACAGCAAAATGGCAGCTAGCACCAAGCCGCGGCCACGCAACTCGGTGACGAGGAAGCATTGGCAATGGCAACAGGCATGACACAGACCATCCGCACTGCGCACAAGAATGTGGCAACGCCTGAAAACACAAAACCGGCGCAAGGCCGGTGTTGTATTTTGAAACTGGTCGGGGAGACAGGATTCGAACCTGCGACCTCTACGTCCCGAACGTAAAGAGACATCTTGATAAAAGTTAGGTTTCAAAATTAAATTGCCTTTATTGGGCCAATGGTGGGCCATTGGAGGCGAGATGGCACAGATCACGAAACGGGGCGACTTGCAGTGGCGTGCGCGGGTTCGCATCAAAGGTTTTCCGGAGCAATCGCGGACGTTCACCTACCGCGAGGATGCCGAGAAGTGGGCTCGGGCGCTGGATCGAGAGCTGTAAACCTCCGGGTTCGTGGATCGCCGCGAGGCCGAGAAGACCACGCTCAGACAGGTGCTGGAACGGTACAAGCTCGAAGTGACCCCAGCGAAGAAGTCGGCGGCCATCGAGGAAGTGAAGATCGATGTGATCCTCAAGGATGCCACGCTGTCGGGCCTAAAGATGGCAGCAGTGACGAGCAAGGAGATTGCCGCTTGGCGGGACCGGCGCCTCAAGGAGGTCACCGGTGGGACGGTGAATCGCGAGATCGATGTGCTATCGACGGTGTTCAATCACGCCAAGCGCGAATGGGGCATCAACGTCGAGAATCCGATACCGCACGTGCGACGGCCGGAGAAGGCCAAAGCCCGCGACCGACGCCTATCTGCTGAAGAGGAACGCTACCTGTTTGCCGCACTGCAGGAAGGCGAGCGCCGGGCAGACGTAACCTTGGGTTCGGGTGCACGGAACCCGTGGCTTGGCCCATTGGTCAAGCTCGCCATCGAAACGGCGATGCGGCGTGGAGAGTTGTTGGCGTTGCGTTGGGAGCATGTGGATTTGAAGCGGCGGACTGCGCACTTGCCGGACACCAAGAACGGCGATCCCCGCACCGTACCGCTATCGACGACGGCCGTATTGCTGCTCAAGGAGCTGCAAGCCAAGCGGAAGGAGGAGGCTGAGCGCGTGTTCCCGATCACCGCCGCCGCCCTACAGAAAGGCTTCTGGCGTGCTACGGAGCGTGCCAAGGCGCTTTACGCCGACGATTGCACTGCTGCTGGCAAGAAGCCAGCCCCGGGCTTCCTCGTGGATGTGAATTTTCACGACACCCGCCACGAGGCGGCATCGCGACTGGCCGACAAGCTTTCCAACGTACTCGAATTGAGCGCTGTCACAGGGCATCGCGACTTGCGAATGCTCAAGCGCTACTACCACCCGCGAGCCGAGGAAATTGCGAAGAAGCTGGGCTGAGAAGGTGGCGTTATCGTAACGCTACTATATCGTAGCGTTACGGTCCTGACGCGAGGCATCAAGGCGCCCTCGGGGCCGGTCGCGTTTTTAAGGGTCGGCAGGGATTCGTGTAAAAAATAGCCAAAAGTGAGCTAGCCTGCTGTCAGAAAAGAACTTTTCACGAATCCCTGCCGACCCTCTACATCCTGAATCTGGTCAAGCGCTTGATCCGCGTCAGCGTGGAGACGGTCAAGATCGTCGGAGGCCTGCCGTCGATTCAGTGAGGTCAGCATCCATCGGTACAAGGCTGCATATATAGCCGCACACCGTCGATCAATTCAGGGGGCGGCTTTAACTCTGATTCGCAACACCAACGGTTGTGAAGTGGTCCAGGCGACCTGACCTGAGCGACTTCACCATCAAGTGGAGTTGCCCATGTCATCCAGCCGCCTGGACCTGCCAGAACGCTACCGTCTCCATGCGTTGTATGAAACCGGCATGTCGATGCGGGCTATCGCCAGTGTGTTGGAGCGTGCGCCCAGCACGATCAGTCGCGAACTGCGCCGCAACCAGCACGCTCGGCAGTCTCTGCCAGATCACGCGCAGCGCATCAGCGAGCATCGGCGCACGCAGGCCAGTCGGCGTCCACGCATCGACGCTGAGCGGATCTGCCAGATCGAGGTCCTGCTGAGGGAGGATTTCAGTCCGGAACAGATTGCCGGTCGCACTGGCCTTGCCAGTCACGAATTGATCTATCGGCACATCGACGCCGACCAGAAGCGCGGTGGTCAGTTGTTCACGCATTTACGCAGGCGCCGCCGCAAGCGCCGTCGGCGCGGCGTGCGCGATGGCCGCGGGCAGCTGACGCATCGACGTTGCTGGACACAGCGCCCAAGCGTGGTGGAGCAGCGCAGCCGCATCGGCGATTGGGAGCTGGACACCCTCCGGGCCTCCCATGGAAAGGCCGTGGTGGTCANGAGAACGTGCGCAACGCCATCGTCCAGCGGCTCGGTGGCCTAGGCCATACAGTGCACACCCTCACCGCCGACAACGGCAAGGAGTTCGCCGACCATCGGCTCATTGCCGCCTGCTTGCAGAGCGATTTCTATTTTGCAGATCCGTACTGCGCATGGCAGCGAGGCAGCAACGAAAATGCCAACGGATTGACACGCCAGTACTTGCCACGACAGACCGATTTCAACACCATCACCGATGCGCACCTGCGATGGATCGAGCAGCGGCTTTACAATCGTCCGCGCAAGATACTCGGATTCAAAACGCCTCTCGACGTCTTCTCCGAGGAGATCCTCAACAGCGTTGCGATTCAGAGTTGAATTCGCCTATCGACGGCAGAACAGGACACCGCTTTGCAGACGGATGCGCTACGCAAGGCAGGCTGCGAGCGCGTTTTTGAGGACACGGCTTCTGGGGCCAAGGCCGACAGGCCCGGCTTGGCTGATGCGCTGGCCTACCTGCGCGCCGGCGACGTGCTGGCCGTCTGGCGTCTGGATCGGCTCGGGCGCTCAATGCCACACCTCATCGAGACAATCGCCGCGCTGGAAGCGCGTGGCGTCGGCTTCCGGTCGCTGACCGAAAGCATCGACACCACCACGCCGGGCGGACGGCTCATCTTCCACGTCTTCGGCGCACTGGGCCAGTTCGAGCGCGACTTGATCCGCGAGCGCACCAAGGCCGGGCTGACCGCTGCCGCCGCACGTGGGCGGAAGGGCGGGCGAAAGCCGGTTGTCACCGCCGACAAGTTGCAGCGAGCGCGGGAGCACATCGCCAACGGGCTTAATGCCCGAGAGGCCGCTACACGGCTCAAGGTGAGCAAGACGGCTCTATACGCCGCGCTGCAATCCACCAGTGCAGCCGACTCCTGACATTCCGTGCAGTCGTCTTCTGAGAATGACACCTGAACGTCTGACGGATCCGGCCGCCTCAGGCGTGTGAAGGAGATATGCGCTCACTCTTGGCGGCATTCTCCTGGCCGGTGAGACTGGGTCGCCTGTAGCCTGAATGCTTGTTTATGTTCGCTTCATTTGTGGTTGACGGGAGCGTCGGCAGTGGCCAATATAGCCCCACTGCCATCGAGCAGTCACAGGCTCTCCCGACCCGGTGTGTAGGGGGAGATGGCCACCTTCTTAGGAAGGTCCCACCCAGAGTGGGGTTAAGAGACTCCGGCCCGCATTACCATGCTCTTTAACAAAAAGCCTGCTTACGCGGGCTTTTTGCTGTCTGCCTACCTAGCGTTGACGAGCACGTCAATCAGCTTCGTCGCACGCAGTTGAGTGCGCGATTTGGTCGTCCATATCCAGCCGGATGTAAGCGCTTTCAACAACCATCAATAAGAAATGACGCCTGCGCTCCACGCGGAACCAAATGGAGTAGTGCCCTTCGGGTGTCACTGGCTTCACAGCGAAATGGTTGTGATGCCGTGTTCGATAGACATTGCGCTGATCTAGGCCGGCGATTAATTGCGGCAGTTCCTTGCTGTCTTCGTATCGTTTCGGGCAGAACACCCTGAGGTCGTTTTCGCGTTCGGCCCAGGTGTAAAGATGGTCCGGGTTCTGAGGTATCCCCACGTTTTTCAGCCCATGACCATCTGGTTGTAGACGTGTTCGGGCAGTGTGCGTAATCGCTCCA
>NZ_MDEJ01000055.1 GCF_002940065.1 Xanthomonas populi | reverse complement strand
CAAGCTGATCATGTCTGTCGTTCTCCGCTGGCAGGGCGTCAAGTCAATGATGGCAGATTGCTGGGGTTTTTAGAGGCTCCCGGCAGTCGAAGCAGGCAGCGTATGTACGGAAGCGTGCTGCTCGGTGCGTTGGCGGTGTTGGCAAGTGCAGGTGTCTCGGCACAGTGCTTGCCTGAGTTCAAGGACGGCTGGGTCCGCATTCCTCCGCCCGGTGGCATGGGCATGGCGGCGGGGTTCGGGCAATTCCATAACGGCTGCGCGCAGCCGCTGAAGATCACCTCGGCCAAGAGCAGGGTGTTTGCCGATGTGTCGATTCACGAGACCACGCAGACCAACGGCATCAGCCGCATGCGTGCGGTGCCCGAGTTGCCGCTGCCGACCGGCAAGTCGGTGTCGCTGACGCCGGGCGGCCTGCATCTGATGCTGATGGACGCTGGCGCACCGCTGCAGGAGGGCGCGCAGGTGCCAGTGACGTTTACCTTGCAGGATGGGCGCGAGATCAACACCACGCTGGAAGCGCGTAAGCGCGCGCCGGGTTCGTGATGCAACACCCGCTGCAGCATCGAGGCTGCAACGGGCATCGGCGTTCTTGGATTCCATGATTTCGGCCAGGAAAATCGCTTGGCACGCAGAAGGCGCTGACGTCTCTATCTTCGATCTTGCTGGCGTCTCCTGTTGCAGGCGTGCAGTAATACGCAGCAATGCAATCGCAGCAATGTTCAAAACAAAAACGGCGGCTCCCGAGAGAGCCTCCGCCGCTAGTCGACGCTGAGAGAACTCAGCGAATGAGCTGATAAAACTCAGCTGCTGGCAGCGCGCACCGCATCCGGCAGCGACGCGCTTTTGCCGGTCTGGGTATCGATCCACACCACGACCACGTTGCCATCCGAATACAGCACGCCCTCGTCCTTCTGGTCGAGGATGCGATGGCCGATGGCCGATGGTGATGCTGCTGCTGCCCAGGCGCTCGACGAACAGTTCTACAAGGATGTCGTTCGGCCACACCAGCGGGCGCTTGTAGTTGACGTTGGTGGCCGCGACCACCGGCGCAATGCGATCGGTCATCGCCACGCCGTCCACGCCCAGCATCCAGCGCACGCGCGCTTCTTCCAGATAAGAAATGTACTTGGCGTTATTGACATGGCCCATGCTGTCCATGTCGCGCCAACGCACGCTGATCGGGATGCGTGCCAGCACCTTGTGCTCTTCGCTCATCAACTTGCCTTCTTCGCGGTTTTCTTGGTGGCGTACTTGGCGACTTTCGCCACCTTTCCCGGTTTGGTCTTGCGCGGCGGGCGCGCATCGGGCTTGTTGGCCATCGCCGCCGGGCGCGTCTGGCGCGCCTTCACCGACGGCAGCATCTTGGCCAAGAACTGCCCGGTATAGGACGCCTTGTGCGCGGCCACCTCTTCCGGCGTGCCGGACACCAGGATGCTGCCACCACGATGACCGCCTTCCGGGCCCAGATCCACGATCCAGTCGGCGGTCTTGATCACGTCCAGATTGTGTTCGATCACCACCACCGTATTGCCCTCGTCGCGCAGCTTGTGCAGCACACCGAGCAGCGCGTCGATGTCGTGGAAGTGCAGGCCGGTGGTCGGCTCGTCCAGAATGTACAAGGTGCGTCCGGTATCGCGACGCGACAGCTCCTTGGACAATTTGACCCGTTGCGCTTCACCGCCAGACAGCGTGGTCGCGCTCTGGCCCAGCTTGATGTAACTCAGGCCCACATCGACCAGGGTTTCCAGCTTGCGTGCGATCGACGGCACCGGCTCGAACAGGCGCAGTGCATCTTCGACGGTCATCTGCAACACGTCGCTGATGTTGTAGCCCTTGTAGCGGATCTCCAGCGTCTCGCGGTTGTAGCGCTTGCCGTGGCAGACATCGCAAGGCACGTAGACGTCGGGCAGGAAATGCATCTCCACCTTGATCAGGCCATCGCCCTGGCAGGCTTCGCAGCGGCCGCCACGCACGTTGAAGCTGAAACGGCCAGGCGAATAGCCACGCGCACGCGATTCCGGTACCTGCGCGAACAGCTCGCGCAATGGCGTGAACATGCCGGTATAGGTGGCCGGATTGGAGCGCGGTGTGCGCCCGATCGGCGACTGGTCGATATCCACGACCTTGTCGAACAGATCCAGATTCTCCACTTCGCGATGTGGTGCCACCGGATGCGAAGCGCCGTTGATCTCGTTGGCCGCCAGCGTGAACAAGGTGTCATTGATCAACGTGGACTTGCCCGAGCCGGACACGCCGGTGATACAGGTCAGCAGGCCGGCCGGAATGTCCAGATCGACATTCTTCAGGTTGTTGCCGGTCGCCCCGCGCAGATGCAGCATCATCTTCGGGTTGGGCTTGTGGCGCTGCTTGGGAATCTCGATGCGGCGCTTGCCCGACAGGTATTGACCGGTCAGCGAGCGCGGCGCATCCAGAATGTCCTGCAGCGTGCCTTGCGCGCAGATTTCGCCGCCGTGCACGCCGGCGCCGGGGCCGATATCCAGCACGTAATCGGCCAGGCGGATCGCGTCTTCGTCATGCTCGACCACGATCACTGTGTTGCCCAGGT
Organism: Xanthomonas populi; assembly: GCF_002940065.1. Lineage (GTDB taxonomy): Bacteria > Pseudomonadota > Gammaproteobacteria > Xanthomonadales > Xanthomonadaceae > Xanthomonas > Xanthomonas populi. The sequence continues at coordinate 22,600 of NZ_MDEJ01000055.1, read as the reverse complement.
CGCGCAGCCGCGTGAGCGTGCCGAGCAGGCGTTCATTGTCGCGCTGATGCAGGCCGATCGACGGCTCGTCCAGCACGTACATCACACCGACCAGGCCGGCGCCGATCTGGCTGGCCAGACGAATGCGCTGCGCCTCGCCACCGGACAAGGTGTCGGCCTTGCGCTCCAGGGTTAGGTAATCCAGGCCCACATCGACCAGGAAGCCCAGCCGCTCGCCGATCTCCTTGACGATCTTGCCGGCGATCTCGCCGCGCCAACCCGGCAGCGACAAACCACGGAAAAAGCGCAGCGCCTCGTTGACCGGCAGTACCACCAATTCGGGCAGCGGCCGATCGGCTACGAACACATTGCGCGCGGCACGATTCAGACGCGTGCCGTTGCAGGCGGGGCAGGGCTGCTGGCTGACGTACTTGGTCAGTTCCTCGCGCACGGCCGGCGATTCGGTCTCGCGGTAGCGGCGTTCCAGGTTCGGCAAAATGCCTTCGAAACGGTGCTTGCGCGTGGTGCGCCCGCCCGCATCGGTAAAGTAGGTGAAGCTGATCACCTCATCGCCGCTGCCGAACAGCACCGCCTGGCGCACCTTGGCCGGCAACGAGTTCCATACCGCATCCACGTCGAATTTGTAGTGCTTGGCCAGCGAGGCGATCAGCTGGAAATAATAGGCATTGCGCCGATCCCAACCGCGCACCGCACCAGCCGACAACGACAGCTCCGGATGCACCACCACACGATCCGGGTCGAAGAATTCGGCCACGCCCAGGCCATCGCAACTCGGGCAGGCGCCCACCGGTGCGTTGAACGAAAACAGCCGCGGTTCCAGCTCGGGCAGCGAGTAATCGCAGACCGGGCAGCTGTACTTTGACGAAAACAACTGCGGCGCGGCAGCCGGGTCGTCCAGCGACTGCACCGACACCATGCCTTCGCCTAACTTGAGTGCGGTCTCGAAACTTTCCGCCAAGCGCTGCTTGATGTCTTCGCGCGGCCGGAAGCGGTCGATCACCGCTTCGATGGTGTGCTTCTGGCGCAGCGCCAAGGCCGGCACCGCATCGATTTCGTACAACTCGCCATCCACGCGCACGCGCACGAAACCCTGCGCACGCAGTTGTTCGAACACCTGCGCATGCTCGCCCTTGCGGTCGCGGATCACCGGCGCCAGCAGCATGTAGCGCTGCTCGGCGTCCAGCGTGAGCATGTGGTCGACCATCTGGCTGACCGTCTGCGCTTCCAGCGGGAAACCGTGGTCCGGGCAGCGTGGCTGGCCGACGCGCGCATACAGCAGGCGCAGATAGTCATAGATCTCGGTGATCGTGCCGACCGTGGAGCGCGGGTTGTGCGAGGTCGATTTCTGTTCGATCGAAATCGCCGGGGACAGGCCTTCGATATGGTCCAGGTCGGGCTTTTCCATCACGCTGAGGAACTGGCGCGCATACGCCGACAGCGACTCGACGTAACGGCGCTGGCCCTCCGCATAAATAGTGTCGAACGCCAACGACGACTTGCCCGAGCCGGACAGGCCGGTGATCACGATCAATTTGTCGCGAGGCAGGTCGAGATCGATGTTCTTGAGGTTGTGCGTCCGCGCGCCGCGGATGCGGATGAAATCCATCGCCATGGGGGATCCGATGTCGGGCCGGCGAACCGGCGGTGATGCGAGCGTGCTCAGCAGGAATGAGGGGCAGTCGATCAGCCTACCCGCCGACCTAGGTGAGGGCAATTGCCCTAAATGCCAGTCTGCCCTGTGCGCTGTGGCGGCCGGATGAGGCGTTGCATGGGGGCAAATCGCAGTGGGCTGCTGCAAGCCCGCGCGCCGGCGATCGGAAACCAGCCGGCATCCCGCTTGCTGGTTGACCCAAAACCCGATAGGCCAGTAAAATCCCGCTCCTGTCTGCCCTAGGGCATGTCAGTGCGACCATAATAACTACAGAGGAAAACCTGGTCATGTACGCAGTTCTGGTAACCGGCGGTAAACAATACCGCGTCGCGCAGGGCGAAACGCTCCGCGTTGAAAAGCTCGAAGTCGAAGCTGGCGACGAGATCAAGTTCGATACTGTCCTGATGTTGGGCGATAGCGATGGCATCAAGCTGGGCGATGCGCTGAAGGGCGCCTCGGTCACCGCCAAGGTTGTGGCCCATGGCCGCGCCGACAAGGTGCGCATCATCAAGTTTCGTCGCCGCAAGCACCACATGAAGCGTCAGGGACACCGTCAGTACTACACCGAAATCGAGATCACCGGCATTGCCGGTGGCGATAAGAAATAAGGAGAACCAGTCATGGCACATAAAAAAGGCGTAGGTTCCTCGCGCAACGGTCGCGATTCCAACCCGAAGTACCTGGGCGTGAAGATCTCCGGTGGCCAGGCCATCGATGCAGGCAACATCATCGTGCGTCAGCGCGGCACCCAGTTCCATCCGGGTAGCGGCGTCGGCCTCGGCCGCGACCACACCCTGTTCGCCCTGGTGAACGGCAAGGTGGAGTTCTCGGTCAAGGGTGCGAAGAAGCGTCGTACCGTCAGCGTGGTTGTCGAGGCGTAATCGCCCGCTCCATGCAGGCCATTCCTCCAGGCATCACTGCCTGACGGACGAGACGAAAAGCCCCGCTTTTGCGGGGTTTTTCTTTTGAGAGCCGGGAGTGGGGATTCGGGATTTGGGATCCGCAACGGCGGATTCCTGTGCGTCCCGTTACCGTTGCTTCCTGCTTTTTCCGCGGCCGCCAAGCGGCGCCCTGCGGTGGTGTTACCAATCCCAAATGACGAATCCCAAATCTCATGAAGTTAGTCGACGAAGCAGAAATCCTGGTCAGTGCCGGCAATGGCGGCAATGGCTGTGTCGGCTTCCGCCGCGAGAAGTTCATTCCGCTCGGCGGGCCCGATGGTGGTGATGGCGGCAGCGGCGGCAGCGTGTGGATTGTGGCCGACGAAAACGTCAACACCCTGGTCGACTTCCGGCATGAGAGGACCTTCAAGGCGCAGCGCGGCGAGAACGGCATGGGCCGTCAGGCCTACGGCAAGGGTGGCGAAGACCGCATCATCGTGGTGCCGGTCGGCACCGTGGTGATGAACGTGCAGACCGATGAAATCATCGGCGACCTGACCCAGAACGGCGATCGTCTGCTGGTGGCCAAGGGCGGCAAGGGCGGCCTGGGCAACATGCATTTCAAGAGCTCGATCAATCGCGCGCCGCGCCAGTCCACCACCGGCGAAGATGGCGAGGAGCGTCTGCTCAAGCTTGAGTTGAAGCTGCTGGCCGACGTCGGTCTGCTGGGCTTCCCCAATGCCGGCAAGAGCACGCTGATTCGCGCAGTGTCGTCGGCAACGCCGAAGGTGGCCGATTACCCGTTCACCACCTTGTATCCGAATCTGGGTGTGGTCAGCGTCGAGGCGTATCGCAGCTTCGTCATCGCCGACGTGCCGGGCCTGATCGAAGGCGCGGCCGATGGCGCCGGCCTGGGCACGCAATTCCTGCGTCACCTGCAGCGCACGCGTTTGCTGCTGCATTTGGTGGACATCTCGCCAATGGAGGGTGGTGTGGATGGCGTGTCGCCGGCCGACCAGGTGTGCACCCTTGAGCGTGAGCTGGAACGGCACGATCCCCAGTTGCTGGCCAAGCCGCGTTGGCTGGTGCTCAACAAGGCCGACCTGATGTTCGCAGACGAGGCGCGCACGGCAGCAGAGGCGATCGTGGCCGAACTTGGCTGGGCCGCGCCGTGGTATCTGGTCTCGGCGTTGGGTCGCGATGGCACCTTCCCGATCATGAAGGACGTGATGGCGTTCTTCGACCGTCAGCGCGAGGATGAGCTCGAGGCGCGCAATGCCGGCTGAGTGCAGTGGCAGGCACACAAAAAACCCGGCCAAGGCCGGGTTTTTCTATACCGCTGAAAGCCAAGCTTTCAGCGGTTTCGACGCTGATCGCTTACGCAGCCTTGATGGCCTTGATGCGAGCTGTCAGACGGCTCTTGTGACGCGCAGCCTTGTTCTTGTGAATCAGGCCACGGGCGCTGAAACGGTCGAGGATGGGCTGAGCAACGGCGAAAGCAGCTTCGGCGCCTGCAGCATCGTTGGCGTCAAGGGCCTTGATCACCTTCTTGACGGCGGTGCGCAGCATCGAACGCTGGCCCGTGTTGCGCTCATTGCGCACGACGGTCTGCTTGGCGCGCTTCTTGGCGGACTTGATATTGGCCACGGTGGTGGGTTCCTGAAAAATCGGTATGGTTGAAAAAGCAAGCGGGGAAGTATGATGGACCTGGTTATGTGCGTCAAGTCAGATGTCAAGAGGGAGGCTGCGTGAGCAAGCCCGGCATGTTGAGAGGCCTGCTCTCGTTCAGCAGTATGACCATGGTGTCGCGGGTATTGGGGTTGATCCGCGATCAGGCGATCTCCACCACTTTCGGTGCCAATGCGGTCACGGATGCGTTTTGGGTGGCGTTTCGCATTCCCAATTTTCTGCGCCGCCTGTTCGCCGAGGGCTCGTTCGCCACCGCGTTCGTGCCGGTGTTCACCGAGGTCAAGGAAACCCGGCCGCATGCCGACCTGCGCGAGCTGATGGCGCGGGTGTCCGGCACGCTGGGCGGCATGTTGCTGGTGATCACCGCGCTGGGGCTGATCTTTACCCCGCAACTGGCGTCGATCTTTTCCGATGGCGCGGCGACCGATCCGAACAAGTACGGCCTGCTGGTCGACTTGTTGCGGCTGACCTTTCCGTTTCTGTTGTTTGTGTCGTTGACCGCGCTGGCGGGCGGGGCGCTCAACAGCTTCCAGCGGTTTGCGATTCCGGCGCTGACGCCGGTGATCCTCAATCTGTGCATGATCGCTGGCGCCCTGTGGCTGGCGCCGCGATTGGAGGTGCCGATCCTGGCGCTGGGCTGGGCGGTGCTGGTGGCCGGTGCGCTGCAGTTGCTGTTTCAGCTGCCGGCCTTGAAGGGCATCGATCTGCTGACGCTGCCGCGTTGGGGCTGGAATCACCCGGACGTGCGCAAGGTGCTGACCTTGATGATCCCGACCCTGTTCGGTTCGTCGGTGGCGCAGATCAACCTGATGCTGGACACGGTGATTGCCGCGCGGCTGGCCGATGGCTCGCAGTCGTGGCTATCGCTGGCCGACCGGTTTCTTGAACTGCCGCTGGGCGTGTTCGGGGTGGCGCTGGGCACGGTGATCCTGCCGGCGCTGGCCCGTCATCACGTCAAGACCGACCGCAGCGCGTTTTCCGGCGCGCTGGATTGGGGGTTCCGCACCACGCTGCTGATCGCGATGCCGGCGATGCTGGGTTTGCTGCTGCTGGCAGAGCCACTGGTGGCAACCTTGTTCCAGTACCGCCATTTCACCGCCTTCGATACGCGTATGACGGCGATGTCGGTCTACGGCCTGAGCTTCGGCCTGCCGGCCTACGCCATGCTCAAGGTGGTGCTGCCGGCGTTCTACGCCCGCCAGGACACCCGCACGCCGGTGCGCGCAGGCGTGGCGGCGCTGATCGCCAACATGGTGTTCAACTTCGCGCTGCTGGCTGTGGTCTACCAGATCATGGTGCCGCCCGAGCTCAAGGCGCAGGGCCTGATGCAGGCGCTGGGCAAGCAGCCGGGCCTGCATCTGGCGCTTGGCATTGCCAGTGCGTTGTCGAGTTACCTCAATCTAGGATTGCTGTGGTACTGGCTGGGCAAGTCCGGCGTGTATCAGCGGCGGCCGGGCTGGGGCGGCTATGCGCTGCGCCTGCTGCTGGCCTGTGCGGCGATGGTGGTGGTGCTGTTGGGCCTGCTGTGGTGGCTGCCCTCGTTCACCGTGATGGAAAAGTGGGATCGCATCGGCTGGCTGGCGGTGCTGGTCGGCAGCGGTGGGGCGACCTATCTGTTGGCGCAGCTGGCATTGGGGCTGCGGCCGCGGCATCTGCGCGAAGGGTAGGGAGCCGGGTGGACCGGCCGAGCGCGCTGTGGAGGCGCCTGTGCTGCGCGGAGTTCTGTCCTCGCTCAACCGGACTGTTCATAGCGACCTGCCAGACGCCGCCCACTCCTGGAAGCGCGCCCATGCGGGTTGACAGGCACGGCTATACTTGCAGGTTATGTACCAGTGAGGGTCGGCCCGCAGGCCGGCATCTGTTTGGATCGAGCAATGAGCAGGCTGTTTAGAGACGTCGAGGGCGGGACGCTGTTCCCGCACGGAAGCGTGGTCTGCATCGGCGCCTTCGATGGCCTGCATCTGGGCCATCGGGCGTTGCTGCAGCACGCGGTTGCGCGCGCGCGCGCGCTGGGCGTGCCGACGGTGGCGGTGAGCTTCGAACCGTTGCCGCGCGAGTTTTTTGCCCCGGCTGCGCAGCCGCCGCGGCTGACGCTTGCCCGCGCCAAGATCGAAGGCCTGCAAGGCTTCGGTGCCGACAGCGTGGGCATGATCCGTTTCGACGGCCGCTTGTCGGCGTTGAGCGCAGAAGAGTTCGTGCGGCTGGCATTGGTCGGCCGGCTGTGCGCCCGCGAAGTGTGGATCGGCCCGGAATTCCGCTTCGGCCATCGGCGTGGTGGCGATATCGGCTTGCTGCGGGCACTTGGCGAGCAGCATGGATTCGTGTCCGGCGAGATCGCCCCTGTGCACCTGCGCGGGGAGCGCATTTCTGCCACGCGCATTCGTGAGCTGCTAGGCACGGGTGAGTTTGCGCACGCCTGCGAACTGCTTGGCCGCCCGTATGCCATCGGCGGGCGGGTGGTGCGTGGCAAGCAACTTGGACGCACCTTGGGGTATCCCACTGCCAATCTGCGCTTTCCGCGCACGCCGGCGTTGTCTGGAATTTATGCGGCCTGGGTACATGGTGTGACCGAGCGTCCATGGCCGTCGGTATCGAGCTTTGGCACGCGGCCCACGGTTGCCGGGGTGGAGCCGCTGCTGGAAGCGCATCTGTTCGATTTTCAGGGCGATCTGTATGGCCGGCACATTGAGGTCGAATTCGTCGCCAAGCTGCGCGACGAAGAGAAGTTCGATGGCCTGGAGGCGCTGACCGTGCAGATGCATCGCGATGCCGAGCAGGCGCGCGCGGTACTTAATGCGCGCCCTTCGCAAGAGCCCGTAGATAATGCGAGTCCCTCGCAACAGCCCGCACATCCATGTGCGGACTTATCAAAAAATCCAGCGCAACGGTAGAGACCTGTGACCCAAGACTACAAAGCCACTCTCCATCTACCCGCGACGGAATTCCCGATGCGCGGCGACCTGCCCAAGCGCGAGCCGGCGTTGCTGGAACGCTGGGAGCGCGAGGGGCTGTACGCGCAGTTGCGTGCCAATGCGGCAGGGCGCCCGCTGTTCGTGCTGCACGACGGCCCGCCGTATGCCAACGGCCAGATCCATCTGGGCCATGCGGTCAACAAGATCCTCAAGGACATCATCGTCAAGTCGAAGTATCTGGCTGGCTTCGATGCGCCCTACATCCCGGGCTGGGACTGCCATGGCCTGCCGATCGAGATCGCGATCGAGAAGAATTACGGCAAGGTCGGCGTGAAGCTGGATGCAGCGCAATTCCGCCAGAAATGCCGCGAATACGCGACCGAGCAGATCGATCTGCAGCGACGCGATTTCAAGCGTCTGGGTGTGATCGGAGATTGGGACAACCCGTACAAGACGCTGGATTTCCGCTTCGAAGCCAACGAGCTCCGCGCGCTGGCCAAGGTAGTCGACAACGGCCATCTGACCCGTGGCGTCAAGCCGGTGCATTGGTGCTTCGATTGCGGATCGGCCTTGGCCGAGGCCGAGATCGAATACGCCGACAAGGTCTCGCCGACGGTGGATGTGGCCTACCCGGCGCGCGATCCGGCTGCTGTTGCAGCCGCGTTCGGCGCGACGCTACTAGCTGGCGTGGGCGTGGCGGTGCCGATCTGGACCACCACCCCCTGGACGCTGCCGGCTTCGCTGGCGGTAAGCTTGGGCGCGGAACTGGATTACGTGTTGGTCGAAGGCCCGGCCGATCGCGGTCAGCCGCGTTGGCTGGTGATCGCCGAGGCGTTGGCTGGCAGGGCACTGTCGCGCTACGGCGTGGAGACGGTGGTGGTGCACGGCCATGCCAAGGGCGCGGCGCTGGAGCAGATGCTGCTGAACCACCCGTTCTATGCCGAGCGCGAGATCCAGCTGCTGCTTGGCGATCACGTGTCGGCCGAAGACGGTACCGGCGCGGTGCACACCGCGCCTGGTCATGGTCAGGAGGATTATCAGGTCTCCAAGCAGTACGGGTTGCTGGAGCGCTACGGCGCTGCGCAGATCAACCCGGTGGACGGCCGCGGGGTGTATCTGCCGTCGACGCCGCCGCTGGGCGACACCGTGCTGGCCGGGCTACATATCTGGAAGGCCAACGACATCATTATCGAGGCCTTGCGCGACACCGGCGTATTGCTGGCGGCCAGCAAGATGGAACACAGCTATCCGCATTGCTGGCGCCACAAAACGCCGATCGCGTTCCGCGCCACGCCGCAGTGGTTCATCTCGATGGAGCAGGCCAATCTGCGTGCCGATGCGCTCAAAGCCATCCAAAGCGTGCATTGGTACCCGTCCTGGGGCCAGGCGCGCATCGCCGGTATGGTGGAAGGCCGCCCGGACTGGACCATCTCGCGCCACCGTACCTGGGGCGTGCCGATCGCCTTGTTCGTGCATCGCGAAACCGGCGAGCCGCATCCGCGCAGCACCGAGTTGCTGCGCCAGGTCGCCGACCGCGTGGAGCTGGGCGGCGTAGACGTGTGGTACACGCTTGACGCGGCCGAATTGCTGGGCAGTGAGGCGGCCGGCTACGACAAGATCACCGACATTCTGGATGTGTGGTTCGACTCGGGCATCACGCACGAGGCTGTGGTGGTGGATCGAGGCCTGCCGATGCCGGCCGACCTGTACCTGGAAGGCTCCGATCAGCATCGCGGTTGGTTCCAGTCCTCGCTGCTGACTGGCGTGGCGATGGACAAGGTTGCACCTTACAAGCAGTGTCTTACCCACGGCTTCACCGTGGATGCGCACGGCCGTAAGATGTCTAAGTCGGATAAAAACGGCATCGAGCCACAGGAGATCATGAAGACCCTCGGCGCGGACATCCTGCGCCTGTGGATCGCTTCGGCCGATTACAGTAACGAGATGTCGCTGTCGCAGGAAATCCTCAAGCGCAATGCCGATGCGTATCGTCGGCTGCGCAATACCGCGCGCTTTCTGCTCGGCAATCTGTATGGGTTCGACCCGCTGCAGCATCTGGTGCCGCTGGATCAGATGGTGCTGCTGGACCGCTGGATCGTGCATCGCGCCCACGAACTGCAAGAGAAGATCGTTGCCGCGTATGCGCGCTACGACTTTGCCGAGATCGTGCAGGCGCTGCTGAATTTCTGCAGCGTGGATCTGGGCTCGCTGTATCTGGACGTGACCAAGGACCGTCTGTACACGATGGTCGAAGATGCACGTGGCCGCCGCTCGGCGCAGAGCGCCATGTATCACGTGGCCGAGGCATTCGTGCGCTGGATCGCGCCGGTGCTGAGCTTCACCGCCGAAGAACTGTGGGGCTATCTGCCGGGCAAGCACACCGACAACGTGCTGTTCGCCATCTGGTACGACGGGCTTGCGCCATTGCCTGCCGATGCCGCGCTGACCCGTGCGGATGTCGACAAGCTGCTGGCCTTGCGCGAGCAGGTGGTCAAGGTGCTGGAGCCGATGCGTGCCAATGGCGCGATCGGCGCGGCGTTGGAAGCGGAAATCACCGTCGCCGCCGATGCGCAGACCGCCGCGCGCTGGCAGCCGCTGGCCGAAGAGCTGCGTTTCTTGTTCATCAGTGGCGATGTCACCGTCACCGCCGCCAGCACCGACGACATCTTCGTCAGTGCGCAGCCGACCACCAAGGCCAAGTGCGTGCGCTGCTGGCACCACCAGGCCAGCGTGGGCAGCGATCCGCGTCACCCGGAACTGTGCAGCCGCTGCGTCAGCAATGTCGAAGGCCCGGGCGAGGAGCGTCGCTGGTTCTGATGCCGTGATTTCTTCTCCTGCAAGCGGGAGAAGGTGGCGCGAAGCGCCGGATGAGAGGGCCTGCGATGGCGAATCCGGCGATGGGTTAACCATCCGCCCTTCGGGCACCTTCTCCCCGCACCCGGGAGAAGGAACAGTCAGGTGATTTCATGAGTGTAAGTCCCAAACCCTCCGCCCTGATCTGGTTGCTGTTGTCGGCACTCGTGGTCGGGCTGGACCAGTGGAGCAAGGCCTGGGTGCTGTCCAGCCTGCCCGAATACACCGCCGTGCCGGTGATCGACGGCTTCTGGAACTGGTACCGCACCTACAACACAGGCGCAGCTTTCAGCTTTCTGAGCGATGCAGGCGGCTGGCAGTTGTGGTTCTTCACCGCGCTGGCGGTGGGCATCAGCGGGCTGCTGGCGTTCTGGCTGTCGCGCACCGCGCGCGGGCAATGGCGCAGCGCGCTGCCGTACGCGCTGGTGATCGGCGGGGCGATCGGTAATGTGATCGACCGCCTGATGCACGGCCATGTGGTCGATTTCATTCAGTGGTACATCGGCAGTTACACCTGGCCGGCGTTCAACATTGCCGACTCGGCGATCGTGGGCGGCGCCATCGGGATCGCGGTGTTCGGTCTGTTCGACAAGTCCGGGAAGCGCGAGTCGGGCATTAAAAATTAGGAATCAACGCTGAAGTGTTCTTGCGGGCGCGCTGCGCCCGGTCCGATTCCTGGTTCCCCATTCCCGTAGAATGCTCGCCATGGAAGTCCTGCTCGCCAATCCCCGTGGTTTTTGTGCCGGTGTCGACCGTGCGATCGAGATCGTCAAGCGTGCGATCGAGGCGCTGGGCGCACCGATCTATGTGCGCCACGAAGTCGTGCACAACCGTTTTGTGGTTGACGACCTCAAGCAGCGCGGCGCTGTCTTTGTCGAAGAACTGGACGAGGTGCCCGACAATGCCACGGTGATCTTCAGTGCGCATGGTGTCTCGCAGGCGGTGCGTCAGGAAGCCGAGCGCCGCGGGCTCAAGGTGTTCGACGCGACCTGCCCGCTGGTGACCAAAGTGCATTTCGAGGTGGCGCGGCATTGCCGGGCTGGCCGTGACGTGGTGCTGATCGGCCATGCCGGGCATCCGGAAGTGGAGGGCACTATGGGGCAGTGGAGCCGCGAGCGCGGCCCCGGCACGATCTATTTGGTCGAAGACATCGAGCAAGTCGCCACGCTGCAGATCCACCAGCCGCAAAATCTTGCCTACACCACGCAGACCACGCTGTCGGTGGACGACACCATGGGCATCATCGAGGCCTTGCGTGCGCGCTACCCGGCGATGCAGGGGCCGCGCCACGACGATATCTGCTATGCCACCCAGAACCGCCAGGACGCGGTGCGCGATCTCGCGCGTAAATGCGATCTGGTGCTGGTGGTCGGCTCGCCCAATAGCTCCAATTCCAATCGCCTCAGCGAGCTGGCTCGGCGCGACGGGGTGGAGTCTTACCTGATCGACAACGCCAGCGAGATTGACCCGGCCTGGATCATTGGCAAGCAGCATATCGGCCTGACCGCCGGCGCCTCGGCGCCACAGGTGCTAGTGGACGGCGTGCTGGCGCGGCTACGCGAGCTGGGCGCGGCAGGCGTCTCCGAGCTGGAGGGTGAGCCGGAATCGATGGTGTTCGCGCTGCCCAAGGAGCTGCGGTTGCGCCTGGTCAGCTGAAGGCAGGCACTTGTAAGTTAGTCGAGTGAGTGCTCAGTCTGTCGCCCGTGTTGGGTGCATCACAGGTTTCAGGTAGTTGATCTTCGCCAAGCGCCACCCAGCGCCTGACGCCGCAATGCCCAGCCCGCCACCAGCGGCGATTGACCGGGACTGGCTCCGCTCCTACAATTCACGGCTCGCCGGAATAGCTCAGTTGGTAGAGCGGCGCATTCGTAATGCGTAGGTCGTAGGTTCGATTCCTATTTCCGGCACCATCGCTTCAACACTGGGTCGGCCATTGGTCTGCCACGTTGCGTTTTTGCCGATGCACGCATAACGTCAGCGCACACGCAGCCATAGGGGCTGCACATCACCAAGGCCTCATTGGATGGCCGCAACTCCATCTTTCCTGCCGCGCGCAGCGCTGCGACAACATGTCGCATACTTCTGCGCGCATTAATTGCGGTAGATCATTGCCGATGGGTTTCGTGCAGGTGCAGCAAAGCCTAAAATCAGCGAGCTAACCCGAGTCTTCGGTTCGCGCGGCCATCTTTGTTCAGGAAGAGCGCCGTCGGACATGTCCCACGACGGATACGACGAACGAGGCTGGCGTTCCTTCGCACTTGGATCGACCGATGATTCCGTTGAAACATCTCGGGCGTGTACTTCATCCAGTCCTGATGTTGCCGTTCCTGCTGTTGGCAGGCTGCAACTCGGCCATCCTCAATTCGAAAGGCCAGATCGGCCACGACGAGAAGCAGCTGCTGATCACCTCGGTGGTGCTGATGCTGATCGTGGTCATCCCGGTGATCGTGATGACGATTGCGTTCGCGTGGAAATATCGCGCGTCCAACACCAAGGCCCGCTATGAGCCGGACTGGTCGCACTCCACCGCGATCGAAGTGGTGGTGTGGTCGATCCCCTGCGTGATCATCCTGGTGCTGGCGGTGCTGACCTGGCGCTCGTCGCATGCGCTCGACCCGTACCGGCCGCTGGATTTGGACGTCAAGCCGCTCAACATCGAAGCGGTCTCGCTGGACTGGAAGTGGATGTTCATCTATCCGGATCAGAACATCGCCACGGTCAACGAAATCGCCTTCCCGGTGCATACGCCGCTGAACTTCAAGATCACCTCCGACACGGTGATGAATTCGTTCTTCATCCCGCACCTGGGAACGATGATCTACGCCATGGCCGGCATGGAAACCAAGCTGCATCTGGTTGCCAACGAGCCAGGCGAATACTTCGGCCTGTCGACCAACTACAGCGGTCACGGTTTTTCGAAGATGAGCTTCAAGGCGCATGCCACCGATCAGGCCGGCTTCGATGCATGGGTGGCCAAGGTCAAGGCAGCGCCGAAGGCGCTGAACGCCACCGAGTACCAGGTGCTGTCCGCCAACCGCAACGATAAAGAACAGTATCCGGTCACCTACTACTCGTCGGTGCAGGACGGCATGTTCCGCTCGCTGGTCGACAAATATATGAATGGTCCGGGTCACGGTCCGCAAGGCCATGGCGAAGGCCACGGCGACCATCAGGCATCGGCTGCAGAGCCGGTTGCCATGTGCACTTCTGGAGACAAGTGATGCTAGGCAAACTCACGCTCGAGGCGGTTCCTTACCACGAGCCGATCATTATGGTTGCTCTCGTTGGCGCCGGCCTGCTCGGCCTGCTCATCGCGGGGGCCATCACCAAGTACAAGCTGTGGGGCTACCTGTGGAACGAGTGGTTCACCTCGGTGGATCACAAGCGCATCGGTGTGATGTACATCATCGTGGCGCTGGTCATGCTGCTGCGCGGCTTCGCCGATGCGGCGATGATGCGTGCCCAGCAGGCGATGGTGGGCAATGGCGGCGAAGGCGTATTTCCGCCGCACCATTACGACCAGATCTTCACCGCGCACGGCGTGATCATGATCTTCTTCATGGCCATGCCGTTCATGACGGGCTTGTTGAACCTGATCGTGCCGCTGCAGATCGGCGCGCGCGACGTGGCGTTTCCGTTCCTGAACTCGCTGAGCTTCTGGCTGTTCGTGGCTGGCGCGGCGCTGATCAACATCTCGTTGGGTGTCGGTGAGTTCGCGCAGACCGGTTGGTTGGCGTATCCGCCCTTGTCGGGGCTGCAATACAGTCCGGGCGTCGGTGTCGACTACTACATCTGGGCGTTGCAGGTCTCAGGCTTGGGCACGTTGCTGACCGGCATCAACTTCTTCGTGACGATCCTGCGGATGCGCGCACCGGGCATGACCCTGATGCGCATGCCGATCTTCACCTGGACCGCGCTGATCACCAACATCCTGATCATCGCCGCGTTCCCGATCCTGACCGTGGCGCTGGCGCTGCTGGGTGCCGACCGTTACCTTGGCACGCACTTCTTCACCAACGACGGTGGCGGCAACGCCATGATGTACGTCAACCTGATCTGGATCTGGGGCCACCCGGAAGTCTATATCCTGATCCTGCCGGCGTTCGGTATCTTCTCCGAGCTGATCGCGACCTACAGCCGCAAGCGTCTGTTCGGCTACACCTCGATGGTCTATGCCACTTCGTGCATCGGCGTGCTGTCGTTCGTGGTGTGGTTGCACCACTTCTTCACCATGGGCTCGGGTGCCAACGTCAATGCCTTCTTCGGCATCACGACGATGATCATCTCGATCCCGACCGGGGTGAAGATCTTCAACTGGCTGTTCACCATGTTCCGCGGCCGCGTGCACATGACCTCGCCGGTACTGTGGACGATCGGCTTCATCATCACCTTCAGCATCGGCGGCATGACCGGCGTGATGCTGGCGATTCCGGCCGTGGACTTCGTGTTGCACAACAGCCTGTTCCTGATAGCGCATTTCCATAACGTCATCATCGGCGGCGTGGTGTTCGGTTACCTTGCCGGTCTGACCTATTGGTTCCCGAAGGCGTTCGGCTTCAAGCTCAACGAAAAGATCGGCAAGGCGTCGTTCTGGTGCTGGATCATCGGTTTCTTTGTGGCCTTCATGCCGCTGTACGTGCTCGGCTTCATGGGCATGACCCGTCGCATGAACACCTACAACCACCCGGAGTGGGCGCCGTGGCTGTATGTCGCCGCCGCAGGTGCCTCGATCATCGGCATGGGTATCTTCTTGAACCTGGTGCAGATCGGTTACAGCGTCTGGAAGCGCAAGGAGCACATGGACTACACGGGCGATCCGTGGGATGGCCGTACGCTGGAGTGGGCAACCTCTTCGCCGCCGCCGTTTTACAACTTCGCCGTGCTGCCGCACATCGACGACCGCGATCAGTTCTGGGCCGACAAGCAGAACGGCAAGGGCTGGATGCGTCCGTCCAAGTACGAGGCCATCCACATGCCGCGCAACACCGGTGCGGGCGTCTATATCGGTGCCTTCAGCGTGCTGATGGGCTTCGGTCTGATCTGGCACATCTGGTGGCTGGCGATCATCGGCCTGGTCGGCATGATCGGTAGCTTCATTGCACGCACCTTCGATGACGACATCGATTACTGGGTGCCGGCCGACGACGTGGAGCGCATCGAAAACGCGCGCTTTGCCTTGCTCGAACAGCAACAGGCGGCGCAGGCCGCGAAGGTGGTATGACCATGTCTTCCTCGACCACGCTTGACCACGCCGCCCACGCGGGCGGCCACGACGACCACGAACATCACGACACCGGTGGCAACACCGTCTTCGGGTTCTGGGTCTATCTGATGAGCGACTGCCTGCTGTTCGCCGGTCTGTTCGCCACCTATGCGGTGCTCTCGGGCGCCACGGTGGATGGGCCGACGGCCAAGGAGTTGTTCGACCTGAAGTTCGTGCTGGTTGAAACTTTCCTGCTGTTGTTCAGCAGCCTGAGCTTCGGCGTTGCGATGATCGCCGCGCACAATCGCAACATGACCGGGCTATACGCCTGGTTGGGCGTCACCGCGCTGCTGGGTATCGGCTTTCTGTGCATGGAAGTCTGGGAATTCAATCACCTGATCCATGAAGGTGCCGGCCCGGGGCGCAGCGCGTTCCTGTCGGCCTTCTTCACCCTGGTGGGTACGCATGGTTTGCACGTCGCCTCTGGTCTGTTGTGGATGGCTGTGTTGGTGATCCAGATCTCCAAGAACGGCCTGACCCCGCGCAACAGCACGCGTCTGGCCTGCCTGAGCCTGTTCTGGCACTTCCTGGACATCATCTGGATCGGTGTGTTCACCGTCGTCTATCTGCTGGGAGCGCTGTAATGGCCAATCACCACGCGCATGAAACCGCCGCCGACGCACATGTCGGCGGCCTGAAGTCCTACCTGATCGGCTTTGTGATGGCCGTGATCCTGACCGTCATCCCGTTTGCGATGGTGATGAGCGGTGCGTTCTCCAAGGGTGTCACCGTCATCGTGATCTCGCTGATGGCCGCCGTGCAGATGCTGGTGCACATGGTCTACTTCCTGCACATGGATCGCTCGCCCGAGCAGCGTTCCAACGTGCAGGTAGGCCTGTTCTCGCTGCTGATCATCGGCATTGTGATCGTGGGTTCGCTGTGGGTGCTGCACAACATGAACGTCAACATGATGCATTGAGGCGGCGCAGTGCCTGATCCAGGCACGCTGGATCGAAGCGTGTTCGATGAAGCATGCTGGATCAAAGAAGGCCGCCAAAGTCATTGGCGGTTTTTTTTGCGCATGAATTCGCCTGTGGCATGACCAATGGCATACGGGGAAGCGCTTGCGGGCGCTTAGCATCGTGGCTTGCCTGTTTTCAGGTCACTGCGGAGTTGCAATGAAGATCCCTACCGTCCTGTCCTTGTCGCTGCTGGCTGCGCTGTCGTTGCCTGCCGCCGCACAAACAGCGCCACCGCAGGACGTGCCGTTCGAAGGCACCTTGAAAATCGATGTCGACGCCACCGATCTGGCGCACCGCATCTTCAAGGTCAAGACCAGCATGCCGGCCAAGCCGGGCCCGATGACGCTGCTGTATCCGCAGTGGATTCCCGGCAACCATTCGCCGACCGGGCCGATCGATAAGCTTGCCGGTCTGGTGATCAAGGTCGATGGCAAGGTGGTGCCGTGGACGCGCGATCAGTTCGACGTGTACGCCTTCAAGATCGACGTGCCGCAGGGCGCCACCGAGCTGGTGGCCGAGTTCAAGTTTTTCTCGCCTCAGGCCAGCAACCAGGGCCGGGTGATGATGACCCCGGAGATGCTCAACCTACAGTGGAACACCACCGCTTTGTATCCGGCCGGTGTCTTCGCACGCAACATCAAGACGCAGGCCAGCGTGACGCTACCGGCCGGCTGGAGCTATGCCACCGCGCTGGAAACCGAGCGCCGCGTCGGCGATACTGTGACCTTCAAGCCGATCAATTTCGACGACCTGGTCGACTCGCCGATGTTCGCCGGCAAGTACTACAAGCGCGTGGAGTTGAGCGCCGGCAAGCAGCCGGTCTACCTCAACGTGTTCGCCGACGAAGCCAAGTCGCTGGAAGCCAAGCCCGAGCAGATCAAGGCGCATGCCTCACTGGTGCAGCAGATGGACAAGCTGTACGGCGCGCGGCATTTCGATCATTACGAATTTTTGCTCGCGCTCACCAAAAAGCTGGGCGGTATCGGCCTGGAGCATCACCGCTCCAGCGAAAACAGCGGCGAGCTGAATTACTTCACCGAGTGGGACAAGAGCTGGACCGGGCGCGACCTGCTTGCACACGAATTCAATCATTCCTGGAACGGCAAGTATCGCCGTGGCGCCGATCTGGCAACGCCCAACTTCAACGTGCCGATGGGCGACAGCCTGCTGTGGCTGTACGAAGGCCAGACCCAGTTCTGGGGCGAAGTGATGGCCGCACGTTCTGGTTTGTGGACGCAGGAGCAGGCACGCGAGATGCTGGCCGGCGTGGCGGCAACCTACGAACGTGGCTTCCCCGGCATGGCTTGGCGCACCGTGCAGGACACCACCAACGACCCGACCATGTCGATGCGCCGCCCGAAGGCCTACCGCAGCTATCAGATGAGCGAGGACTACTATTCCGGTGGCCAGATGATGTGGCTGGAGGTGGACGGCAAGCTGCGCGAGTTGACCAACAACAAGCGCTCCATCGACGATTTCGGCAAGGCGTTCTTCGGCATGAAGAACGGCGATTGGGACGTCAATCCGTACACCTTCGACGACATCGTGGCCACGCTCAACGGCGTGGCCGCCTACGACTGGGCGAGCCTGCTGCGCGGCCGCATGGACGGTCATGGCTCGTTGAACGGCGGCATCGAAGCCAATGGCTGGAAGCTGGTCTACAACGACGAGCCGAATCTGGCCACCCAGGCCGACGAGGGCGACGAGAGAGACGACAAGGATGCCAGCCTGACTTATTCGCTTGGCGTCTATCTGAAAGCCTCGGGCGATATCATCGATGTGCTCTGGGACGGCCCGGCCTTCAATGCCGGCCTGATCGCCGGCAACATGATCGTTGCGGTCAACGGCAGCGCCTTCAGTAGTGAGGTGATCAAGGACGCGATCAAGGCGGCCAAGGGCACCACCGCGCCGATCGAATTGCTGGTCAAACGCCTGGACCGCTACGACACCGTGCGCATCGATTACCACGGCGGTTTGCTATATCCGCATCTGGAGCGCACCGCCGGCAAGCCGGATCGCTTGAGCCAGTTGTACAAAGCGCGTTGAGTTGCACTGGCCGCTTGGAGGTGTTCGAGCGGGCAGTGGCAGGAACTTGAGCTGCATGGTCGGTTTCGATCGATCATGCAGCTTCGGACGTTGATCTTCGTCGATGTAGATGTCGACTGATCAGTAGAAAGGCATAGCGCTAACCAAGTGGCCGACATCGCCGATGCCTCTCACGTAAAGCGCCGTCGTTGACGTTTGCAGTTGCACGCAATCCAGCAGCGCGTCAGCCTGGACCATTTCCGATTTCCGATTTCCGATTTCCGATTTCCGATTCCCAGCGCTACGCGCCCGCGTCGCGCATCCTGAGACCGGCGACGACTATGCTGTCGCTCCAGAATCGATTGGCTAACTGACGATGGCGAAGGCAAAAATAGCCTATGTCTGCGGCGAGTGCGGCGCCGAATACAACAAGTGGCAGGGGCAATGCACCGAGTGCGGGGTGTGGAATACGCTCAGCGAAATCGTGCTCGAAAGCGCAACGCTAGGCGGCAAGGCATCGCCGGCGGCTTCGCGCCGCACCGGTTGGTCGGGCAAGACCGAGGCACCCAAGATCACCGCGCTCAAGGACGTGCGCCAATCCGAGCAATCGCGCGTGTCCACCGGCATCGGCGAGTTCGATCGGGTGCTGGGCGGTGGTCTGGTCGAAGGCGCGGTGGTCTTGATCGGTGGCGACCCCGGCATCGGCAAGTCGACGTTGTTGCTGCAGGCGTTGGCGAGCATGGCCAGTACATTGCCGGTGTTGTACGTGACCGGCGAGGAATCGCTGGCCCAGGTCGCAGGACGTGCGGTGCGGCTGGATCTGCCATTGGAGGGCCTGAATGCGCTGGCCGAAACCGGCATCGAAAACATCCTGCAGCACGCCAGCGTGGCGCGGCCGAAGCTGATCGTGGCCGATTCGGTACAGACCTTGTGGACCGAATCGCTGACCGCAGCGCCAGGCTCGGTGAGCCAGGTGCGCGAGAGCGCGGCGCGGCTGGTGCGCTATGCCAAGGAGACCGGCACCGCCGTGTTCCTGGTTGGCCACGTCACCAAGGAAGGCGGTATTGCAGGGCCGCGCGTGCTGGAGCACATGGTGGATGCGGTGCTGTATTTCGAAGGCGAGAGCGGCAGCCGGTTTCGCTTGTTGCGCGCCTTCAAGAATCGCTTCGGTGCGGTCAACGAGCTGGGTGTGTTCGCGATGGGCGAGAAGGGCCTCAAGGAGGTGTCCAACCCGTCGGCAATCTTCCTGTCCGGCGGCAGCACCCAGCAGCCCGGCAGTTGCGTGATGGTCACCCGCGAAGGCACCCGGCCGCTGATGGTCGAAGTGCAGGCGCTGGTGGATGCCTCGCCGTTGTCCAATCCGCGCCGCGTTGCTGTGGGGTTGGAGCAAAACCGTCTGGCGATGTTGCTGGCGGTGTTGCATCGCCATGGCGGCATTGTGGTGGGCGACCAGGACGTGTTCGTCAACGTGGTCGGCGGTATCCGCGTGCAGGAAACTGCCGCTGATCTGCCGGTGCTGCTGGCGGTGTTGTCCTCGTTGCGCGACCGGCCGTTGGCCGAGAAGACGATTGCCTTCGGCGAGGTGGGTCTGTCCGGCGAGATTCGCCCTGTTCCCAATGGCGATGACCGTCTGAAAGAAGCCGCCACGCATGGTTTCAAGCGTGCGATCGTGCCCAAGGCCAATGCGCCCAAGACCACCAGCATCAAGGGCATGGAGATCGTCGCGGTGGAGCGGCTGAGCCAGGCGCTGGAAGCGGCGGCCGAGTGAGGTGCATGCGGGGCGGACGCCGCAAACGGTGCGCACTGGCTGTCGGATAGACGTCTGTACTTGCATTTTTTTATAGAGAAAACGTTTTCAGAAAGAGTGCGGCTATGTAAAAAGGCGCGGCCAGTTACATTGTGCACCGGATCACAGATATCACTTACTGCTCTTGTCTGGAGAATCACAATGGAGTGGATGTTGTTGCCGCTCAAGCGCTACGCCCACTTCACCGGTCGCTCGCGTCGCAATGAATATTGGATGTTCTTGTGGATGCAGACGATTGTTCTGCCAGTGCTGAGCGGGATTTTCGGCATCGCGGCAGTGATAGGCGGCGGCGATAACGGCCAGGGCCCCCTGGCGTGGGTGGTGTTTGCCATCAGGGTGATCTTCGGCCTGGCATTGATCGTGCCGGGCATTGCAGTGACCGTGGGTCGGCTGCATGACCAGCGCAAGTCCGGCCGGTTTTATCTGATCAGCCTGGTGCCTTACGTCGGTGCGATCGTCTTGTTGGTCTTCATGTGCATGGATGGCACGCCGGGCCCGAACGAGTACGGTGAAAGCCTCAAGCAGTAACGGGCGAACAACGGCGTA
Source organism: Xanthomonas populi (assembly GCF_002940065.1). Taxonomy (GTDB): domain Bacteria; phylum Pseudomonadota; class Gammaproteobacteria; order Xanthomonadales; family Xanthomonadaceae; genus Xanthomonas; species Xanthomonas populi. The sequence continues at coordinate 2,011 of NZ_MDEJ01000055.1, read as the reverse complement.
GGGCAGTCCCTGCGCCGTTGTCGTTTGTACAGGGTGGTTTTACGGATCGGCACGCCGATTAAAAACGCTGACATTGCAGTGCGGGCTCAGGTCTACCGCGTCTCGTTGCACGATGTGCAAGGTGCGACGCATTACGGCGCTGCTTCGCACACAAACAAAAGGCGCTGCGCGGCAGTTTTGCCGCACTGGTGGTCGTGTAACGCGCAGCCAGCCGAGATAGGCACGTTGCTGCGCGGGATTGATGCAGGTGCACCAACACATCGACCCATTATGTCGATGCACTCTTCATGCGGTATGCCTCGCACTCACACGCGCTTGGTCAGCACGCCGCAGCGTGGCTTGCCGCGTTCTGAGGTGTGAGCCCGCTCAGGGTTACTGCGTCTGCGTCATGCAGTGCCAGTTCCAGTTTGTAGCCATGCGAGTACACGGTTCTGATGCGCACCGCGCCACTGTGATTGCACAGCTGCAACTTCTTGCGCAGCTTGTAGATGTGCTGCTCCATGGTGCGGTCGGTGAACGCGGTATGGCTGCCCCATACGGCCTTGGCCAACTGGCAGCGGCGAAAACACACACCGGGGCTGGAGAACAGCAACCAGGCAATCGAAAACTCGCGTGCGGTCAGAACGATCGGCTTGCCGTCCAGATACACGGTATTTTCGTCGCGGATCAACTGGTAGGGCCCAACGCTGAGCTGCTGCGTTTCAGGGCATGCCTGCGCCACCGGCGAGATCGCCAATGCCGCGCGTACATGCAACTCATGCGGATTGAACGGCAGCGCGAGCACGTCGTGCGCACCGGCGCGATACCAGGCCAGGATGTCGTTGGGGCAATCGAAACGCCCCAACACAATCAATGGCGTGGGATGACCGCTATGGCAGCGCTGCCAGGCCAGCAGCGAACTATCGTCGGAGGCAACGCAGGTCGCATCGAACACCAGCAGCTCGCAAGGGGAATGTCGCAGCGAGCGCAAAAGTTCGAGTTCGTCTGAAAAGACCGCAAAACTCTGCGCGAGCAGTGCGAGGCTCGCGTTGACCTGCGAAGCCAGACGCGCATCCTGCGTCAACAGGAAAGCCGATCCATGCTTGCCGGAAGCGTTGGCGTACATCAGCCAGCCTTCCCATGTCGGCACGCGCACCAGTCGTATGTCCTTTTCCTGTTAAGTGCAGCCGGCGCCAATACAAAACCCACGTGTATAGATAAGTACATCGCCAAACCTTTCGGCTGCCAGGGGGGGGCTGACCTAGGTCAGATGAATGGTATGTACCATTGCCAAGGCGGAAAGTTTCACTACTGCGTACTTTTCTTCTGCTTTGCGTGGGTTGGCTTTAACGTGCGCTCAGATAGGCGCAACGGAGCTCTTACATTTAGGCATGGATGGGCCGGAAATAACAAAATTACGACATTACTGCGGCGTACGGCGCTGAGGAAGCGCCAAGAAATTCGCCGGGGCCTGCAGGCATTCAGACCAATTGGTCAGGTATAGACCAAAGTATTGCAATTTACTCACTGTTATAGCGATTGCGGAATATGTCGGCGGCTCATCGGCGCGATGGATCGACGAAGTTCCTGTTCGCAGCGAGTGCGTCCTTCACTGAAGAAAACGGTATGCGGTCATTGCCACGACATTCCTCAACAACGCCCAATGCCCGTGGAAGCTAGGGATTTAGAGATTTTTTTGGCACAGCGGCGGTCTCGCCGCGGCAATAGATGTCTCCAAGACGCAATCGAATGACGTGTAATGTCCTGTGCGCGACATCGGCCGTTGGACGCAGAAACGGCACGCGATCCGCACGATCCGCCACCCGCACGGTTCGAGACGGGGTGAGAATTTTTGATTTTCTTGGTGTTCTAAAACGAGAAATTCCATTGAATCCGCTGCATACAATCGACTGCGCCAAAAGACCGGCGGAATTGCTTGTTTTTTGCTCATCCCCTAAGAGCCTGTTCAAAGTCTTCTAAGCAGCAACGCCAGGAACGCCAGGTGGATCATCTGCAAGCTGGTGTTGAGCTG
>NZ_MDEJ01000054.1 GCF_002940065.1 Xanthomonas populi | reverse complement strand
GGTAAAACGCTTCTTCACGTCCAATCTCCTTCGGGGTAGGGAATTGGACTCCAAACTGGCGTGCTACTCAAAATCGGGGGGACGTCGCACCTACAGCATCACCCCGCCCGCACAAGTCAAGGCAAAGGCGATCGCCACCGCAGGTGCGGGGACCAATCTGGCCGAGTGATGGAAGCACGTTGTAGCGGTAAACGAATCCCCGGCTAGCCGTCATGCTGTTCACTTAGAGCGGCTAACAAAACGTAGCGAGTAGTCGTCAGGTGGGTGCGGACGGCGCGCTCAGAACCGGAGTGTACGGGTGGTACATGCCGATTCCGAGCACCGGCCGCGCCCGCCTGGCTGCTGCTCAGTAGTTTTGTTAGCCGCTCTTAAGAAAAAACGGCGCTTCCACCTCTCGGGTAAGCGCCGCTTCTACTGGGATTGGCGACTGTGCCCAGTTCAAAGGCCATCGATCAGCACCTTAGTGAACAGCATGACGGCTAGCCCGGGGATTTGTGTATGCGCCCGTGCGCTGTGCTGCGGATTCGTCCATCCGTTGCGTGCATTGGCGAGATCTGGAGCGTGTCACGCCATTGATGTGGGCGCGCGCTGCCTGGTCGCACAGTGAGCCAGTGCGCGCCACCAGGCGTATCCCTCTGTCCGCAAGGCGGCCTTCAAGAGGCGCCACAAGCGCCGCGACGCGGTATCGTGTTGCGATTCCATCTCTTCAAGCCCGTCCATGCCGCTTCCGACCGATTTCGTTGCTGAGAACGCTTCGTGCGCCGCGCCCGCGTTGCGCCATGCGCTGAAACCGCGGCAATTGATGATGATGGGCCTGGGCACGGCGATCGGTGCAGGGCTGTTTCTGGGCTCGGGCGTGGGAATCCATGCAGCGGGGCCTGCGGTGCTGGTGTCGTATCTGATCGCCGGCGCACTGGTGATCATCGTGATGAATGCGCTGGGCGAAATGGCCGCGTCCAAGCCGGCCAGCGGCGCGTTTTCGGTGTATGCGGCCGACGCGATGGGGCCGACCGCCGGCGCAACTGTCGGTTGGCTATGGTGGTTTCAGGTCGTCGTAGTGATCGCGGCCGAAGCGGTCGGCGCGGCAGGCTTGCTCGCCTCGGTGTGGCCGGCATTGCCGGGGCCGTTGCTGGCGGTGGTGTTCATGGCCACCTTCATGGCGATCAATCTGTTGGGCGTGCGCAACTTCGGTGAGTTCGAATTCTGGTTTGCCATCCTCAAGGTCGTCGCGATCATCGTGTTCCTGCTGATCGGTGTGGCGTTGCTGGCGGGTTGGTTGCCCGGTGTGGTGTCGCCGGGTCTCTCCAACTTCACCCAGAACGGCGGATTCGCGCCGAAGGGGGTGGCTGGCATTGGCTCGGCGTTGCTGGTGGTGGTGTTCGCGTTCGGTGGCACCGAGATCGTGGCGGTGGCTGCCGCAGAAACCGCCGACCCCGGTCGCAGCCTGGCACGCACTATTCGTACCGTGGCCTGGCGCATTCTGGTGTTCTATATCGGCTTGATCAGCGTGATCGTGGCGGTGGTGCCGTGGACCAGCACGGCGCTCAGCTCGCCGTTTGCCGCTGTGCTGGAGGTGGCGCGCATTCCCGGCGCGGCCACTGCCATCACCCTGGTCGCCGTCGTGGCCTTGCTGTCGGCGCTCAACGCCAATCTGTACGGCGCCTCGCGGATGATCTTCTCGCTGGCGCAACGCGGCGAAGCGCCGCGCTTGCTCGGCAAGACCAGCGGCGAGCAGGTGCCGCTGGTGGCGGTGATCGCCAGCGTGCTGTTCGGCTTCGCTGCGGCGGCGCTGGAATTGCTGTATCCCAACAAGGTATTGCCGATGCTGCTCAACATCGTCGGTGCCACTTGCCTGCTGGTGTGGACGATCTCGTTGTTGTCGCAGCTGATCCTGCGCGCACGTGCCGACCGTGCCGGCATCGCGCTGCCATTCCGCATGCGCATGTATCCATTCCTGACGCTGCTGGCACTGGCAATCCTGGCGGTGATCTTCGTGCTGCTGGCGTCGTCGGCAGACACCCGCGCGCAGTTCCTGTCGATGGTCGGTTTGACTGTGGTCATTGCGGTGGTCAGCGAAGTGGCCCGACGCGTACGTGGCCGGGGGTGAACATGTGGGACACCGTGTAGGGAGCGCACCTGGTCATCCAGCAGCTGAAACAAGGTTGCAGTGAGCTGTTGCACACCGTCGAAGCGAGAAGCACGCTAGCAGTCTTGTGGTTTGCTTCCCGTCAGACAGGCGGATTTATGGATCTGCTGATCCAGTTTAGCTACTGCCATTTGGTCGCTCCTGTTCGCTCCACCAAGTTGATTGGAAAATATCGACTTAATAATCAATAACGGCGGCTATTACGAAGCCTTCGCCCGACAGATCGCCGACATCGGGATCGTCGAAGATCCTTGGAAACACTTGAGTTTCGGCAGCGATTTCGATGGCGGCATTTCCAGCTTGCCGACCGGGATGCGCAGCGGCGCGGATCTGCCCAGGCTCACGCAAGCGATGATGGATGCCGACTGGCCCGCGCAACGCATCGTCATGTGTATAGCGGCAATTTCTTGCGGGTCTGGGAGCGGGCGCGGCCTTAGCGTTTTCCAGCAAACCTGCGTGCGGGGAGCAAAGCGGCGCGATGGGCCTTCGATCGTGCGTCAGCATGCTCTTACGAGAGCCGGACGCGTCCCTGCTACAGCCGTGTTTCGACCTTGTTTGTGTAAAAAATACCTGCTGCATTGCACCTCGTGCGTAGCATCGTGTTGCAGCACAAGCGCGACGTTTTGCCGCAGATGCGACGCCGTGTCGCATCGGGAACGGGCACAAGCGTCACTATGATGATGGCCTAACGCTGAGGTCGCGATCGAATACCGCACTGTTTCCCGGCGATCGACCTGCAGCCTGCGCACTGATGCTCACCCACTTCTCCAGGAGGGTTCTCCATGGATGCCTTGCTGTTATCGCGGATCCAGTTCGGGTTCGTTATCGCATTCCACGTGCTGTTTCCCGCATTCACCATCGGGCTGTCCAGCCTGTTGGCATTTCTGGAATGGCGCTGGCTGCGCACCCGCCTGCCGGTGTGGCGCGAGCTGTATTTCTTCTGGCAGAAGATCTTCGCGGTGTCGTTCGGCATGGGCGTGGTCAGCGGCATCGTGATGGCCTTCCAGTTCGGCGCCAATTGGCCAGAACTTAGCCGGATCGCCGGCAGCGTGATCGGCCCGCTGCTGAGCTACGAAGTGCTCACCGCGTTCTTTCTCGAAGCCAGTTTCCTGGGCGTGATGATGTTCGGTTGGGGGCGCATTTCCGAACGCCTGCATTTCTTCGCCACCTGCATGGTAGCGCTGGGCACGCTGTTTTCCACGTTCTGGATCCTGTCGTCCAACAGCTGGCTGCAGACCCCGGCCGGTTATGAGGTGATCGACGGCATCGTGCATCCGGTGGATTGGTTGAAGATCATCTTCAACCCGTCGTTTCCGTACCGGCTGGCGCACATGGCGCTGGGCTCGTTCATCACCACCTGCTTTGTGGTGGGCGCGGTGGGTGCGTGGTATCTGCATCGTGGCGTGCATCGCGAGGCCGGCCTGCGCATGCTCAAACTGGCGGTGGCCTTCGCGGCGATCACGGTGCCGCTGCAGATCTTCGTCGGCGACATGCATGGCTTGAACACGCTCAAGCATCAGCCGATGAATATCGCGGCGATGGAAGCGCATTGGCATGACGAAGGGCCGGGCAAGGGCGTACCGCTGGTGGTGTTTGCTGTGCCGAATGCGCAGGCAGAGCGCAACGATTATGAGGTGGCGATTCCGCGCCTGGGCAGTTTGATCCTGACCCACAGTCTGGAAGGCAGCATCGCACCATTGACTTCGGTGCCGGCGGCCGATCGCCCGTCGGTGACGCCGGTGTTCTTCGCTTTCCGCATCATGGTCGGGCTGGGCTCGTTGATTTTGCTGGTGGCCTGGGTATCGGCGTTCGCCTGGTGGCGCGGCAAGTTGCTGCAGTGGCGTTGGCTGCTGGCGACCTGGCGCTGGATGCTGCCGAGTGGCTTCATCGCGTTGGTGTCGGGCTGGTTTGTCACCGAGATGGGGCGGCAGCCGTATGTGGTCTACGGGCTGTTGCGTACCGCCGACGCGGTGGGTCCGCAGTCCGCATTGATGACCGCGATCTCGCTGACGGTGTACGTCGTTGGTTATGCGTTCGTGTTCGGCTGGGGCATCTGGTACCTGGTCAAGATCGGCAAGATCGGGCCCACCCCGCACGACGCGCCGCAGCTGGACCACGGCGAACACACGCCCGCACGGCCCCTGTCGGCGGCCGATGAATCGATCGACGGAGCCGCCTGATGGACATGACGAGTGTTTTGCCGATGGCATGGTTCGCCGTGATCGGCTTCGGGGTGCTGATGTACGTGATGCTGGATGGCTTCGTGCTCGGCATCGGTATCCTGGCGCCGTTTCGCAAGGACGAGGCGGAGCTGGATCTAATGATGAACACCGCTGCGCCGATCTGGGACGGCAACGAAACCTGGTTGGTGCTGGGCGGGGCAGGGCTGCTAGCCGCGTTTCCCAAGGCGTATGCGGTGATCCTGTCGGCGCTGTACCTGCCGGTGTTGTTGATGGTGATGGCGCTGGTGTTTCGCGGCGTGGCGTTCGAGTTCCGCTTCAAGGCCCAGCGCTCGCGACGGCTGTGGAGCAATGCCTTCGCCGCCGGCTCGATCCTGACCACCTTTGCGCAAGGTGTGATTCTGGGCGCGTTGGTGCAGGGCTTGCAGATCGAGAACGATCGTTATGTCGGCGGCATCTGGTGCTGGTTCAGCCCGTTCGCGATGCTCACCGGTGCCGCGCTGGTGTTCGGCTATGCCTTGCTCGGCAGCACCTGGCTGATCCTCAAGACCGAAGGCCATGTGCAGCAGCTCGCGCGTCAGTTGAGTCGGCCGCTGACCGTTACCGTGTTGATCTTTATCGGGTTGGTCAGCGCGTGGCTGCCGTCGCTGCAATCGCATGTGATGGAACGCTGGTTCACTGGTGCGCATTATCTGTGGCTGATGCCGGTGCCGGTGCTGGTCGCCATCGTGGGGTTCGCGCTATGGCGTTCAACCGAAGCGGGGCGACCGGATACACCGCCGTTCCTGTTGGCGATGGGCTTGTTCGTGCTCGGCTTTCTCGGCCTGGTGCTGGGCATGTGGCCGTATCTGGTGCCGCCGGTCTATACGATCTGGCAGGCTGCCGCGCCGCCGTCGTCGCAGTTGTTCGCGCTGGTCGGCCTGGTGGTGTTGTTGCCGCTGATCCTGGGCTACACGGTGTGGTCGTATCGCGTGTTCCGCGGCAAGGTGACGGCGGACACCGGCTATCACCATTGATGGAAGATGCGGCGTGATTGCGCCGCGTCATGTGTCAGCGCAAGTGCTGCTTGAACATCCATTCCCACATCGCGGGATCGGCGTAGGTGGCGTCCCATGCGTTGTGGTTGCCCTCGGGATACTCGCTATAGCGCACATTGGCACCGATGCCTTTGGCGGCGCGATACAACGCGCGATCGTCATGCGGTGGCACCGAATCGTCCTTGGCGCCATGGAACATCCAGATCGGCACGTGCTTGAGCTGGGTGGCCGCAGCGGTGTACGGGTCGGCTTCCTTTGCCACCAGGCTGACGTAGAGCGTGCGGCGCTCGTCGCGCGGTGCCTTGAGCGCGCCGCAGATCGGCACGATCGCCGCAAAGCGCTGCGGCTGCATCAGCCCAATTTCCCAGGCGCCGTAGCCACCCATCGAGATGCCGGTGAGATAGGTGCGCTGCGGGTCGGCTTGGAACTCGGCACTGGCCGCATCCAGCGCGGCAATCGCCATGCGTGCATTGACGCCCAGCCACTCTTCGTCGTCGGGCACCTGCGGCAGCACCACCAACGCGGGAAACTCGGCGGTGTGTTCGCTCAAGTAAGGGCCAACGCCCACCTCGGCCTGATCACGTCCGTTGTCGCCACGCTCGCCCGAGCCATGCAGGAACAGCACGATGGGACGCGGTTGCGGCATCTTCGATGCAGGCACGAACACCTGATAGCGGTAAAGCCGCCTTTCCATCTCCAGCGTGCGGGTGACGAAGTGGCCGCGGCGCGCGTCGTGGTGGCGCTCACCCATGCTGGAACAGCCGGCAAGCACCAGCGCGAAGACCGCAAGAACAAGGCAGCGACGAATCACGCAGCACTCCCGACAGAACCGATGACATGCCTGCAGTATCGCCGCATACAGGTGCGCTGGCATGTCGCGTTGCGGCGATGTTGTGTTGTAGTTTCATCCGACAGGTCGGCTGCGCGCCCGGCGCGGTTGCTACGGCAGCAAAATCAGCGTGGCCAGGCCGAGGAAACTCAAGAAGCCCATGACATCGGTCAGCGTGGTCAGAATCACGCCACCGGCCAAGGCCGGGTCGAAGCCCAGGCGTTTGAGCGTTACCGGTACCAGAACGCCGCCGAACGCTGCGGTGAGCATGTTCAAGGTCAAGGCGGTGCCGATCACCAGGGACAGCATCGGTTGTTGGAACCAGGCCAGCACGATCAGCCCCAGGCTCACGCCCAGCACCACGCCGTTGATCAGCGCGACGGTGAGTTCCTTCTTGAGCAGCGTCAGTACGTTGGAGGAGCCGATCTGGCCCAACGCCAGGCCGCGCACCATCAGTGCCAACACCTGGGTGCCGGCGTTGCCGCCCATGCCGGCCACGATCGGCATCAGCGCCGCCAGCGCCACCAGTTTTTCGATCGTGCCTTCGAACCTGCTGACCACGCTGGAGGCCAGAAACGCAGTGCACAGGTTGATGCCCAGCCAGATTAGGCGGCGGCGGAATGCGCGCCGCGCCGGGCTGAACATGTCTTCGTCTTCGTCCAGACCGGCTGCGCTCATTGCCTGGTGCTCGGCCTGCTCGCGGATGATGTCGACCACGTCATCAATGGTGATGCGGCCGAGCAGGATATTGTTGTCGTCCACCACCGGCGCAGAGATCCAGTCGTGATCCGAGAAGCGCCGTGCGACTTCTTCGGAGCCGTCGCCCACATCGATCGCCGGTTGTTCGTCGTCGATCAATCGATTGACCGGCGTGTTGTCCTCGTGGGTGACCAACGCCGCCAGAGACACCCGCCCAAGGTATTGATGGCGCCGGCTCACCACATACAGGTGATCGGTATGGTCGGGCAGTTCGCCGCGCAGGCGTAAGTAACGCAGCACCACATCGACATTGACATCAGCGCGCACGGTCACCACGTCCGGATTCATCAATCGCCCTGCGGTGTCTTCCGGATACGACAGCACCTGTTCGAGCCGCTCGCGGTTCTCGCGGTCCATCGACTTGAGCACTTCGTCGATGACGGTGTCGGGCAGGTCTTCGACCAGATTGGCCAGATCGTCGATGTCGAGGTCTTCGACCGCCGCCACGATCTCGTCGGTGTCCATGTCTGCGAGCAGGCTTTCGCGCACTTCGTCGCCGACATGCAGCAGCACTTCGCCGTCGTCTTCCGGGTCGACCAGGCCCCACACTACTTCGCGTTTGCCGGGCGGCAGCGATTCGAGAAGGTTGCCGATTCCCGCCGGTGCCAGCGTATTGACCAGCCGGCGTACCGGCCCTAAGCGCCCGCTATCGAGCGCATCCGACAGCAATCGGAGCTGGCGCGCGGTCTTGTCGTGGCGGACGGCTTCGGCCATGCGCAGCTCCCTTGAAAAGTAGACACGTCTCTAGTGCAAGATGCGGTGCTGAGTCAGCACGGCATTATCGCTTGCGCATGGTGACGAAACATACAGTGCCGCGCGCAACACGCTTGAACATCGCCTGAGCGATGACGCAAGCACTTAGAGCGGCTAACAAAACGTAGCGAGCAGTCGCCAGGTGGGTGCGGACGGCGCGCTCAGAACCGGAGTGTACGAATGGTACATGCCGATTCCGAGCACCGGCCGCGCCCGCCTGGCGGTGAGCGCAGTAGTTTTGTTAGCCGCTCTTAGAGCAGCAAGCCCTGCGCGATGTTGGTCAACCACTTCTCGATCCCCTTGCGGTCGCGTGCGCGCAGCAGTTTTTCGCCTTGCACGCGCAGTTCGCCCAAGTGGATGTCGCGCACTGTACGGCGCACTTCCAGCAGCGTGGCCGGGTGCAGGCTGAACTCGGTGAGCCCCAATGCCAGCAACATCGGCACGAAGCGCGGGTCGCCAGCGATCTCGCCGCACACCGCCACCGGCTTGCCATACGCACGCCCGGTAGCGATCACCTGCGCGATCAAGCGCAGCACCGCCGGGTGCAGCGGCGAATACAACTCGCCCAGCGCCTCGTTGTTGCGATCCACCGCCAGCAGGTACTGCACCAGATCGTTGGTGCCGATCGACAGGAAATCGATCTCGTCGATAAAGCAGTCCAGCGCCAGGGCCGCCGCCGGCACTTCGATCATCGCGCCGAGCGGAATGTGCTCGGCAATCTCGTGGCCTTGTTCGCGCAATTGCACGGCCAGCTTCTTGATCTGCCGACGCAGCAGCTGAATTTCCTCGCAGCCGCTGACCATCGGCACCAAAATGCGTACCGGCCCATAGCCGGAGGCCCGCAGGATCGCGCGCAACTGCGCCTGCGCCACCGCAGGGCGGGCCAGCGACAGCCGCACGCCGCGCAAACCCAGCGCGGGGTTGTCTTCGTCGCTCAGGGTCAGGCCGGTGCGGTCGGCCTTGTCGGCGCCCAGATCGAGCGTGCGGATGGTGACCGGGCGCCCGCTCATGCCCAGCACCGTGTCGCGATAGGTGTGGAACTGTTCCTCTTCGTCCGGCAATTCGTTGCGCTGCAGGAACAGAAATTCGGTGCGATACAAACCAAGGCCGCTGGCGCCGAGCGCATGTGCGCGGGCCACGTCTTCCAGCGATTCGGCATTTGCCAGCAGCGTGATATCGACGTTGTCGCGCGTGCGTGTAGGTTTGGAACGCAGCCTGCCCAGCTCGCGCTGCTCCTTGGCCAGCGCGCGTAGGCGCTCACGGTAGTCGCGCAGATGCTCGGGTTTGGGATCGACGATCACCTGGCCCGAGCCGGCATCGACGATCAACACATCGCCGTCGTCGATGCGCTGCACTGCATCGCTGACACCCACCACCAACGGCAGGTGCAGGCTGCGCGCCAGGATCGCGCTATGCGACAGCGTGTTGCCGGCGGTGGTGACAATGCCGACCACACCTTGCGCCTGCAGCTGCGCCAGCTCGGACGGCGCCACGTTGTCGCAGACCAGAATCTCGCCGGCCACGCCCTTGAGATCGGCCGCGCGCTTGTGCAAAAACGCGTGGATGCGGCCGATGACGTGATCCAGATCGTCCATGCGACTCTTGAGGTACGCATCCTCCATGCCGTCGAACACCGCCGCTAGCCGGTCGCGCTGCACGCGCAAGGCGTAGTCGGCGCTGTAGCGATGGGTGCGGATCAGCTCGTCCAGGCCCTGCAACAACTCCGGGTCGTCGAGCAGCAACGCATGCAGTTCGAGAAATTCGCCGACTTCGCGCGCCAGCGCGCCGTGCAAGCGGTCGCGCAGTTGCTGCATTTCCGTGCGCGCCGCTTCAATGGCCACATGCAGACGCTGCAGCTGCGTTTCCACTTGGTTGGCTGGCACACGCTGCTCGGCCATTTCCAGCATGTGGCTCTGGCGCACACGTGCGCGCCCGAGTGCGTTGCCGCGCGAGGCACCGTGTCCGCGCAAGCGCAGACTCATGCGCGGCCTTGGCGCAGCCGTGGTGTGTGGGTGAGCAACGCAGCGACGTGGCGCATGCTCAGCTGTCCTCGTCGAAACAACGCTCGAACAGGTCTAGCAGGGCCTGCAAGGCCTGCGCTTCGTCCTCGCCATCCAGCCGCACCACCACGCTGGTGCCTTGACCGGCGGCCAGCAGCATCACTCCCATGATGCTCTTGGCATTCACCTCGCGGCCCTTGGCCACCAGGGTGGCGTTGCTGCGATAGGACGACAGCGTCTGCACCAGCTTGGCGGTTGCCCGCGCATGCAGTCCGAGTCGGTTGGAAACTATGAGTTCGCGTTCAAGCATCGTCGATGATCGCTCCGTTGCGGGTGCCTGCCGCCGCAGTGGCGGGCAACTCCTGCAATCCTTGTTCGGGGTAGTTCATCACCCGCAGCAGCATTGGCAGGCTCAGCGCGGACACCCGGCGAACCGGCGTGCCCAGCTTGGCCAACCGGTTGGCGAGATTGCTGGGGCTGGCGCCGTACAGGTCGGTCATGACCAGCACGCCGTCGCCACTGTCGACCCGACGCATCGCCGATGACGCCTGGGGCAGCAATGCGTCCAGGTCTGCATCGAGCGGTACATCGAATGCTTCGGTCTTCAGCGGCAACTGCCGCAACAGCCCCGTCGCCACGTTCAATAACGCCGCGCCGATGCCGGGATGAGTAATGAGGAGAATGCCACAGGCCATGCCGAAACGTTAACAGGTCGGCATGACTACGCGATAGCGTTTGCCGGCACCGATGTGTTGCGAGATGAATCGCCGTTTAGGGGAGCGTCGTAAGTGCGTATGCGTGGCGATCGCAAGCGCTGTGCATCTGCTGCGTGGCGTGATTGCCATCTGCGAGATGGTTACTGCGTTGCGGCGCCGATAGCGGCACAGAAGCGAGCACTGCAGTGGATGGGCGTGTCTGCAGCGTGTGTCGCACAGCGCACTTCAGCAGCGAAGACAGCCAGCGTGCTGCATGCAGGCGATCACAGTCGCGGCGCGCAAGCCTGCGAGATCGCACATTGCTGCAGAAGCGGGGTCGCAGACTCACGCCTGCGGAGATTTCAGTTCTCTGAAGATTCCATCGGCTTGGTTGCAATGAATCCGGCCTGCACCAACGCACCGCTCAATCCTGCTCGCGGTGGAACGTCGCCACTTCCTGCCAGCCTTGCTCGCGTGCATGCCGCGCCATGCGTTCGGCCAGATACACCGAGCGGTGCTTGCCGCCGGTGCAGCCGAAGGCGATGGTCACGTAGCTGCGGGTGTCGTTGCGCAACCGTGGCAGCCAGGTGTCGAGCAGGTCCACGATCTGCCCCGTGTAGCGCACCACGTCCGGCTCCTTGTCCAGATACGCGCGCACACCGGCATCGCGGCCGGTGTGCGCGCGCAGTTCCGGGTCCCAGTGCGGATTGGGCAATACGCGCGCATCGAACACGAAGTCGGCCTCGGCCGGTACGCCGCGTTTGTAGGCGAACGATTCGAACAGCAGCGACAGCCGGTCGCTGGTGCCGAGCGCGAATTCGGTGACCACGCGGCGACGCAGCTGGTGCACGTTGAGCGTACTGGTGTCGATGATGGCATCGGCCTGCGCGCGCAGCGGTTCGGTCAATTGACGCTCGCGGGTGATCGCTTCCGGCAACGCCAAGCCGAGATGGCTGAGCGGGTGGCGGCGGCGGGTATCGGCATAGCGCTTGATCAGCGCCTCGTCGCTGGCGTCGAAAAACAGCAGCCGCGCTTCGATGCCGTATTCCTGCGCGGGCTGGCGCCATTGCGCCAGCTGGGTCAGGTCGCTGCGGCTGCGCACATCAATGCCCACCGCCAGCCGCTGATCGCCGAGCGGGTTGCCACGTAACCGGCTGCGCACGAAATCCGGCAGCAGCTCCACCGGCAGATTGTCCGAGCAGTAGTAGTCCAGATCTTCGAAGGTCTTCAATGCGACCGATTTGCCCGAGCCGGATAGCCCGCTCACGATCATCAACGTGGAGGGCGCGGTACTCATGGCGTGCGTCGCTCCAGCAGGTTGCTGTGGCGGGCGATGAACATTGCCGCCGGGTCGATGCCCTTGGTGCGCAGGATATGCAGCCGCGTCGCTGCCTCGGTCAGCACAGCCAGGTTGCGGCCGGGCATCACGGGCAGGGTGATCAGCGGCACGTCCAGATCCAGCACGTGGCGGCTGCCGGAATCGCCGGTCAGACGCTCGTAACCGGACGGGGTGGGCTCGGTCATCGGGCGGGTCAGGTGCACGATCAGGCGCAGGTATTTGTTCTTCTTCACCGCGGTGTCGCCAAACATGTCGCGCACGTTCAATACGCCCAGGCCGCGTACTTCCAGCAGGTCCTGCAGCAGTTCGGGGCAAGTGCCGTCGAGCACGTCGGGTGCGATCTGGGTGAACTCCGGCGCGTCGTCGGCCACCAGGCGATGGCCGCGGCTGAGCAGTTCCAGTGCCAGCTCGCTCTTGCCCGAACCGGCATCGCCGGTAATCAGCACGCCGATCGAATAGATATCCATGAATACGCCATGCAGCGTGACCCGTGGCGCCAGCGTGCGCGCCAGGTGATAGGAAAGATAATTGAGCAGTTCGTGGCCGCGCTTGGGCGAGATCCACAACGGCGTGCCGGACTCGTCTGCAGCCGCGCGCAGGTCTTCCGGGCAGGACTGATTCTTGCTGATCGCCAGCGCCAGCGGCTGTACCTTGATGATCTTTTCGATCGTTTCCCAGCGCTGACGTGCGTCCAGCGAGTCCAGCCAGGCCAGTTCTTCGGTGCCCAGAATCTGCACCTTGTTGGGGTAGATCACATTGAGATAGCCCGCCAGCGACGGGCGCCGCGCGTTGTTGCTGCCGGCTTCGATTTCGCGGTGTTCGCCTTTCTGCCCGGCCGCCCAGCGCAATGCCAGTTTGTCGCGCTGCTGGTGGAACAGTTCGCGTGCGGTGATGCTGGTATTCATGCGGCGCTGGCCTGTGGCGGCGGTGCGTCGGTGAGCAGCGCCATCAAGGCGTCCGCATTGGGTGCAGCGCGCAGTTGCTGACGAAATGCCGCATCGGAAAACCGTTCGGCCAGTTCCGACAGCAGCATCAGATGCTGATGGGTGTAATGCGCAGGCACGGCCATCGCAAAGATCAGATCCACCGGTTCATCTCTACCGAAGGCCACCGGCGTGTTCAGTCGCAGCAGCGCGCCACGTGGCTCGGTGAGATTTGGGCAGCGCCCATGCGGAATGGCGATTCCGTGGCCGATAGCGGTGCTGCCCAGGGCCTCGCGTTCGCACAGGTTGGCGTAGAGCTCGGCGGAGCCGGCCTGGCGACAGGACAGAAGCTCGGCGGCGGTATGCAGGACAGCGTTGCGATCGGCGGCCGGCGACACCACGGTGCGCACGGCCGCCATCAGATCGGTTAAAGGCATGAGGGCATCAAGCGAGAAGCGTCATGCGAGATTGTCGCGCACCTCGCGTGCATGGTGGTTACATTTCTTTTCTTTGTGCTTTAGTACTAGGCGGTCGAGTTTATCGACTAGCAGGTCGATGGCCGCATACATGGTGGAGCCGCTGGCATCTGCGTGCAGGGTGCGACCGGGAAGGTTGACGGTGGCGACCACATGGTGGTCTGGCTTGCGAACGGCCAGCTGCGTTCGAACTTCACAGTGCTGGTCGAAATGGCGCTGCAGGCGCTGCAACTTGCTTGCCACGTACTCCCGCAGCGCGGGGGTCACTTCAAGCTGGTGGCCATACGTCTCGATACGCATCGGATACCTCCATTGGTCGGTGGGCCAATGAACCTCTCCGGTGATCCGACAAACCCGAGTACAGGCCGGCGTTGCGGTGGTTGCAACGTCAGGCGATGCGGACGCGTTCGTGGGAGGCGGAAATGTTCATGGCCTCACGATACTTCGCAACGGTGCGCCGCGCTACTGGCACGCCGGAAGTTTTCAACAGATCTGCCAATTTGGCATCCGATAGCGGCTTGCGCGGGTTTTCCGCGTCGATCAGGCGTCGGATCATGGCCTGAATGGCGGTGCTGGACGCCTCGCCGCCGCTGTCGGTGTCGATGCCGGAGGCGAAGAACGAGCGCAGCGCGATGGTGCCGCGCGGGGTGCGCACGTATTTGCGGGCGATGGCGCGGGAAATGGTGGATTCGTGCAGGCCGAGCTCGCCGGCGATCTCGCGCAGGGTCAATGGGCGCAAGGCCTGCGCGCCGAATTCCAGAAACCCGGCCTGGTGCTGCAGCAGGCAGCGCACCACCCGCAGCAAGGTTTCGCCCCGCGCTTCCAAACTCTTGAGCAGCCAGCGCGCCTCCTGCAACTGCCCGCGCAAGTAACCGGCATCGGACTCGCCACAGCTGCGGATCAGATTCTCATAGCCACGGTGGATGGTGACCTTGGGCTGCGCGCGGCCCGCCAGCGCGGCCCGCCACACGCCGCGCTGGCGCCAGATCACGCAGTCCGGCACTACGTAGGTATCTTGCGACAGATCGCCGATCTGCTTGCCCGGGCGCGGGTCCAGCGAGCGCACCAGTTGCACTGCCTGGTCGACATCGGCAGTGGAACGCTTGAGTTCGTGCGCCAGGCCGGCCACTCCGCTGCGCGGCAGGCGCTCCAGCGGGCCGGCGACGATCTGCAGCGCCAGCTCGCGTCCGGGCGTTGCGGGGTCGAGCACGGCCAGTTGCAACGCCAGGCATTCGCCCAAGGTGCGCGCGCCGACGCCCACCGGGTCGAAGCGCTGGATCTGGTGCAGCACGGTGAGCACGTCGGCCTCGTCCACCGCCGCGCCAAGCGCGAGCGTTTCGAGAATGGCCGTTAGCGGTTCGCGCAGGTAGCCGTCTTCGTCAAGCGCATCGATCAGCATCGCGCCGATCTGGCGGTCGCGCGGCGATAGCGGCGACAAATAAAGCTGCCAAAGCAGGTGATCGGCCAGCGTTTCGGACTCTGCCACCCGTTCGGCGGCATCGCCGGACTCGTCGTCGTCGAAGCTGCCACCGCTCCCCGAGCCGGTCCACTGCAACTCGTCCTGCGACCAGTCGTCGTCACGCTCGGCAGGCGTGTGCTCTTCGCGTGGGGTGTCGTCGGTGGAGGAGGCCGACGATGCTGCGATCGGCGATTCGCTGGCCGCATGCGCGGCTTCGTCGGCCCATTCCAGCAGCGGATTGGTCTCTACTGCTTCAGCGATTTCCAGTTCCAGCTCGGTGGTGGACATCTGCAATAGCTTGATCGCCTGACGCAACTGCGGCGTCATGACCAACTGCTGTCCTAGCGATGTCTGGAGCCGGGCTTTCATGCGGGCACTGACTGGAAGAATCGATGGCGCGGCGACGCGCTCAAAGGCGGAAAGTTTCCCCCAGATACACGCGACGGACGTCGGGATTGGCTAACAATGCGTCTGGTGCCCCCTGCGCCAGCACGCCTCCCTCCGCGAGAATATACGCGCGGTCGCAGATTCCCAAGGTTTCGCGCACGTTGTGATCGGTGATCAGCACGCCGATGCCGCGTTCCTTGAGATGAATGATGATGCGCTGGATCTCGCCGACCGAAATCGGGTCCACGCCGGCGAAGGGCTCGTCGAGCAGCATCATGCGCGGCTTGGCGGCCAACGCGCGCGCGATCTCGCAACGCCGCCGCTCGCCGCCCGACAGGCTGGCGCCCAGCTGATCGGCCACGTGGGTGATCTGCAATTCTTCCAGCAGCGAGGTCAGTTCTTTTTCGCGTCCCGCGCCATCCAGATCCTCGCGCAGTTCCAGCACCAGGCGGATATTGTCGGCCACGGTGAGTTTGCGAAAGATCGAAGGCTCCTGCGGCAGATAACCGACGCCCAGCTTTGCGCGTGCGTACATCGGCTCGGCAGTGAGGTCGCGGCCGTCCAGCTCGATACGCCCGGCATCGGCCTCGACCAGGCCGACGATCATGTAGAAACAGGTCGTCTTGCCGGCACCGTTGGGGCCGAGCAGGCCAACCACTTCGCCGGCCTGGAGCGTGAGACCGAATTCCTTGACCACTTCGCGTTGCTTGTACTTCTTGCGCAGACCGGTGGCGACCAGCATTACTTCTTCCCCTGCGGCTTGGCAGCGGGCTTGGCGGCCGGTGCCGGCGCTGGCGTCGCCGCCGCCGGTGCCGGATTCTTCGGCTGGATGATGGTGCGCACGCGGCTGCCGTCGCCGCCGCTTTGCATGTTGCCGGTCTTGGTGTTGTAGACCATGCGCTGGCCGGCGTTGGTGCCCTTGGGCGAGTCCACCTTGTAATTGCCGGTCATCACGATGATTTCGTTGGCAACCTGGTATTCGATGTTGTCGGCCTGGCCGTTCATCATTGCGCCGTCGTCCATCTGCTGCTTGAGCGTGGCCTGCTTGCCGGTGAGCACGACGCGGTCGGTCTGGCTGTTCTTCTGGAAGATGTCGGCGGTGTCGGCGTGGATTTCCAGCGTGCCCTGGGTAATCACCACATTGCCGCTGAAGCGGCACTTGCCGCTGTCGTCGAGCATGTTGCAGTCGTTGGCATTGGAATCGATCGCCATCGGCTGATTGCGATCGCTGGTCTTGGCCATCGCAAGGGCGGGCAGCAGCAGCGCGGCAAACGCCAGTTTAGCGGGCAGCATTCGGTTCATAGCGGGTCTTGACCTGAGAAAGGAGCTTGTACTGGCGTGATTTGAGATCGGCCTCGAAGCCGACCCCGCTCTGCATGATACCCGGCCGGCTCATGCTCACCGGGGCGGCGGTCTTGGCGATGTTCTGCTGCGGGAACACGTCCAGACTCTCGGTGCGGAACGTGGTCGGCGGCGTCGCGCCGGTGGTGGGGCTGTCGCCTTTGACATCGCCACGCAGGCGCAGTTCGTCGCCCTTGGGGCTGATCCAGCCGGTCCTGGAACGCAGCGTCCACGGTTGATTGGCGTTGTTGGGCAACAGGAACACCGGGGTGGTGATGTCCGAGGTCTGGTCGGCGCGGTTGCGGTGCATTTCCGGCGCACGCAGCGTCATCGATTCCTTGCCGGTTCCCTTGTCCAGCGCAATCAGTTCGAAATCGCGCAGCACGTAATCGGCGCGCGAATCGTCCACCGCCGCCGCGACCGGGCGCGCGCGCTGTTGCCACGCCGACCAGCCGGAGATCACCGCGGCGGCGAACAGCACCACGCCCAGGGTGGTGCGCCAGTTCCAGCTCATGCGGAGAACCTTTCGATGATGCCCTCGACCTGGCCTTGCGCGGCAAGCACCACATCGCAGACCTCGCGTGCGGCCCCTTCGCCGCCACGTGCCCGGGTGTGCCACTGCACGCGCTCGGCGATCCACGGATGTGCGTTGGCGGGTGCGACCGGCAGGCCGACCGCGAGCAAGGCCGGCAGGTCGGGCAGGTCGTCGCCCATGAACAACACCTGGTCCAGCGACAGCCCGTGCTCCTGGCACAAGGCCAGCACTGCCAGGCGCTTGTTCTTGACCCCGATCTGCACATGCAGGCCCAGATCCTGGCCGCGTTTTTCCGCCGACAGGCTGGCGCGCGCGGTGATCAGCGCGACATGGATGCCGGCATGGTCGAGCTGCTTGAGCCCCTGGCCGTCGAGCACATTGAAGGACTTGCTCTCGTTACCAGCGTGGTCGTAATACAGGCGGCCGTCGGTCAGGGTGCCGTCGACATCGAAACAGGCCAGACGGACGCGCGCAGCGCGGTCGATCAGCTCGGCGGGCAGGTGTTGCAGTGGGGAATAGGGCATTGGTACGAATCGGTAAGAACGGGGTTTCAACGTTTGAAACTGAATCTGTTAAACCACCTTGGCGCGCAACAGGTCGTGAATGTTCAATGCGCCGACCGCGCGCTGCTGCGCGTCGACCACGATCAAACCTGTGATCTTGTAATCCTCCATCAGCCGCGCGGCTTCGGCTGCCAGCTGGTCGGCGCCGATGGTTCGGGGGTTGCGCGTCATCACCTGCGCGATGCCGGCACTGCGCACGTTGATGTCGCTGTCGAGCGCGCGGCGTAGATCGCCGTCGGTGAACAGGCCGATCAGCCGCTCGTCCGCGTCTACGACGGCGGTCATGCCGAGGCGCTTGCGGCTCATTTCCATCAGCGCCTCGCTCAGGCTGGCGTCTTCGCGCACGCGCGGCAGGTCATCGCCGCTGTGCATCACGTCGGTTATATGCAGCAACAGGCGCCGGCCCAGGCTGCCGGCCGGATGCGAGCGCGCAAAGTCGTCGGCGGTGAAGCCGCGCGCGTCGAGCAGTGCCACGGCCAAGGCATCGCCCATCGCCAGTGAGGCGGTGGTGCTGGAGGTGGGCGCCAGATGCAGCGGGCAGGCTTCGGCCGACACGCTCACATCAAGATGTACGTCGGCGGCCTTTGCCAGCGAGGAGCTGGGGCGGCCGGTCATGGCGATGATCGGGTTGCCTTGGCGCTTGAGTACCGGCAGCAGCATGCGCACTTCGTCCGATTCGCCGGAATAGGACAGCGCCAGCACGATGTCGGCCTCGGTGATCATGCCCAGGTCGCCATGTCCGGCTTCGCCGGGGTGCACGAAGAACGCTGGGGTGCCGGTGGAGGCCAGGGTGGCGGCGATCTTGCGCGCGATATGCCCGGATTTGCCCATGCCGGTGGCCACCACGCGCCCGCGCGAGGCCAGCACCAGCCGACAGGCCGCGGCGAAGTCGCTGCCGATCCGCGCGCCTACCCCTGCCAGCGCCTCGCGCTCGATCTCGAGCACGCGCTGGCCGCTGGCGACCAGGCTGGCGTCGCTGACGGTGGCGGTGGGCAGGTGCGAGACGGCCATGCGGGACTCGGGTGAAGAGTAGAATGTGCGCTCATTTTATGAGGAAACGCCCTTTGGACGCCGAAACCATCCGTAAACTCATCGAATCCGGCTTGCCCGAAGCCCGCGTCGACGTGCACGGCGACGACGGCGTGCACTTCGAGGCGACCGTGATCAGCGCCTTATTCGCCGGCAAGGCCCCGTTGGCCCGCCACCGCATGGTCTACGCGACCCTGGGCGAGTTGATGGGAGGGGCGATCCATGCGCTGCAGCTCAAGACGCTGACCCCCGACGAAGGCTGAGCGGTTGTCGGGCCTTGGCTGGTCGGGCAGGTCATCCGCCTCGACCGCAAGCGCCCCACAGATTCCCGGCGACGTAAGGCATTTCCCCGAACACCCTCTTCAGATTCCCTAAGATCCCATGGCAAAAATCGTAGTGACCGGCGGCCAAGCGCTGCACGGTGAGGTCAATATTTCCGGCGCCAAGAACGCGGTGCTGCCGATCCTGTGCGCGACCCTGCTGGCCGACGCGCCAGTTGAAATCAGCAACGTGCCGCATCTGCACGATGTGATCACCACGGTGAAGCTGCTCAGCGAACTGGGCGCCGAGGTCACCATCGACGAAGGCACGCTGGCCAAGGGCCGCTCGATCCTGGTCGACCCGCGCTCGGTCACGCATCAGATCGCCCCGTATGAGCTGGTCAAGACCATGCGCGCCTCGATCCTGGTGCTTGGCCCGCTGCTGGCGCGCTACGGTAATGCCGAAGTCTCGCTGCCCGGCGGTTGCGCGATCGGCTCGCGCCCGGTCGACCAGCACATCAAGGGCCTGCAGGCGCTGGGTGCGGACATCAACGTGGAAAATGGCTATATCAAGGCCACCAGCAATGGGCGCTTGAAAGGTGCCCGTTACGTGTTCGACATGGTCAGCGTCACCGGCACCGAGAACGTGCTGATGGCCGCCGTGCTGGCCGAAGGCACCACCGTGCTGGAAAACGCGGCGATGGAGCCGGAAGTCACCGACCTGGCCGCCTGCCTGATCGCGCTTGGCGCGCAGATCGAAGGCGCCGGCACGCCGCGCATCGTGGTGCAGGGCGTCCAGCGTCTGGGTGGAGGCCACCATGTGGTGCTGCCGGATCGTATCGAAACCGGCACCTTCCTGGTGGCTGCGGCGATGACCGGCGGCAGCGTCACCGTGCGTCGCGCACGTCCGGAAACCCTGGACGCGGTGCTGGACAAGTTGACCGAAGCCGGCGCCAGCATCACCACCACCGCCGACAGCATAACCCTGGACATGCAGGGCAAGCGGCCGCGCTCGGTCAACCTGACCACCGCGCCGTACCCGGCGTTTCCCACCGACATGCAGGCGCAATTCATGGCGCTCAACTGCGTGGCCGACGGCGTGGGCGTGATCAACGAAACCATCTTCGAAAACCGCTTCATGCACGTCAACGAGCTGCTACGCCTGGGCGCTGATATCCAGGTCGAAGGCCATACCGCGATCGTGCGCGGCGCCGAACGTCTCAGTGGCGCGCCGGTGATGGCGACCGATCTGCGCGCCTCGGCGTCGTTGATCCTGGCCGGGCTGGTGGCCGATGGCGACACCACCATCGATCGCATCTACCACCTGGACCGTGGTTACGAAAACATTGAAGAGAAGCTGGGGGCGCTGGGCGCGACCATCCAGCGCACCGCATGATCCTGCAAGGACGTTTCACCACCCGCCGCAAGGTACTGCTCGGCGTGGTCGTGCTGATCCTGGCGTGGCTGGCCTACGCGTGGTCGGTGGGCATGGCGATCACCCAGGGCGTCGAGTTCAAGGACATGGACTGGAACAACGACGGCACCGCCAGCCGCGATGAGATCGCACAGTCGTTCTACGCGGTTGCAGTCAAGAAGACGGTGGAAGGCAAGCGGCATTGCGACCTGTTTTATTGGCGCAGCAGCGGCGAGCAGATCCGCGTTGACTGCCGCACGGTGTTCAGCACCGGCGATGACAAGGCTGCGGCCAAGCCCTGAGGAGTGATGGGTCAGTGCGGGTAGGATCAATTGCAGAGCGGTTGATCTGCGGCCTAGCTGCCGGGTACTCGACCGACTAGGCGTTTGACCTGTAGCTTTTGACTGCATCTAAACGACGCTAAGAACCGATCCGTCAATTATGTAAACCAGCAGACCGACGCCGCTCAAGAAGCGATATCGGAGAGCGAGGTTGAGCCAACGCGTTGAGTCTTGGCAAGGAACGGATGCTTTCTGGGCGCGGGTGGAGCCGCTGATACCGGCACGGGCGGTAGCGGCGAAGAAGATCTATTTGCGCAAGCCTGGTGCCGGTCGCCCGCCGCCGCTGCCGGCGCGACAGGTATTCGCAGCGAGTGTGTCTGTGTTGCGGACCGGCATCCAGTGGAAAGCGCTACCCAAGCAGCGCGTTGGCAGTGCCAGCGCCATCCACAAACGCTTTCTTGAATGGCAGTCATCGGGGTTTTTCGAGGCGCTGTGGAAGGCCGGCTTGGCCGAGGACGAGCAGATGGCTGGCATTGCCTGGCGCTGGCAGCGCGTGGACGCTGCCATGGTGCAGACGCCAATGGCCCAGGGAGCGGTCGGACCAAACCCGATCAATTCGCGGGGGAGGACTCAAAAGTGAAGTGCAATACCCTGGGTTTCAATGAATCAGGGTGGAGGAGTGCGAACTGTGGAGCAGCAACTAGCGATAGACGGTAAGTGCAGAGCGTAGGCCCGGGGCCTTGCGCTGACGGTGATTGAACTCATCGGCAATGGCATCGAGCTGCTCCTGGGTGTAGACCGACAGATCGGTGCTCTTGCGCAGGTACTGACGCACCAACCCGTTCATGTTTTCTTTTCTGCTCCTCTGCCACGGGCTGTGCGAATCGCAGAAGGACACGGCGATGCCGTTTCATTCTTGTGGCGGCGCCAGATAGCGCAGCGATGTGGCGCCCATGTCCGCAGTGGGAAGAAGGCGCTTGCGCTGCGCCGCGTCAGTGCGCCGGACAGGCCGGATCTTTGCCGGTGAGCGCTGCGCAGATATTCTTGCGGCACTCCAGGCCCGCCATCGTGTTGGCGCCGGGACAGTTGCGCAATTGGGTCTGCACATTGGAGCTGGTCGACGCCGAGTGCGAGTCGATCGCGTCGAATGCCGCGTCGGTCTCGGTCGCGTTCTTGCTGTCCTCGGCCTGGATCTTGGCGATCAGCGAATCCATTGAGTCTTGTTTTGCCGCCGGCTTTTCGTTGCGCTTGATGATGCCCATCAGTGTGGCCAGCAGGTCGCTGCTGTCGTCCTATACGTGCTTGCCGCCGTTGGCCGGTGCAGCGCGTGGCTTGCGTTGCGAGGCGGCCGCTGTCGGCTTGGGCGCCGCCGCCGCGGCGCTGGCGGATGAGGCGCTGGGCAAGCCGTCAACGGCGCGGGTCGGATCGCTGGCGATGTTGTCGTCTACGATCATTGCGCCGCCCTGCCTCGGTGTTGTGTCGGCGGTGCCGGTGGTCTGTGCGGGATTGACCGGAGAGACGGCGTCGGTCGCCGGCACGGTGGTGTAGGCGTCGAAATCGGCGTCAGCCTCGGCACGTACTGCATTCCAGCGCAGCGCCATGAACGCCGCGCCCAGCAGCGCGACTCCGAGGACGGCGATCAACACCCAGCGGGTGGGGTGGGGTCGCGGCGCCTTGGCACGGACGCTGGACGGCGCGCTGGTTGTGCGGCCTTCCATATCGGCCAAAATGCGCCCGGAGCCGGGCGACTGGGTATGTCCCTGGCCCGAAAGAAGACTCGGGCGATTTAATCCGCCATTATTCAAGTGCAATCCAGCCTTGTTCGGCGAGCGCCGGGGATTCGTGCATATTCATTCTAGTGCTTGGCGCCGGCCCGTCAACGGCACAGGAATCAGCAGCATAATTCAGGGGGATGTAGTGGCAGTCGTCGTTGCGGGCGTGGTGATCTTCCTGCTGGTGGCGTCTATCGCCTGCTGGCTGGTGTTGTTTCCGGAGGCGCTGGAGCGGGTGCAGGCCTGGTTCGGCGAGCGCCTGCGCGGCCTTCGGCAAGGTGCCGGGCGGGTCGGCCAGCGCGTGGGCCGCAGCGCTGGCGTAGTCGGCGAAGGCGGGCGCGCCGGTATTTGCGGGGTGACGGATTTCTTTCGGCGTCACCGCTGGGTCATCCTGTGCGCGACGCTGCTGTTGCTGGTGCCGCCGAGCGTGATCCTGCTGGTCCGGCAGAACGTGGCGCTGGAGGATTTTCGTGCCGAGGACATGAATGAATCCAGCAGCATGGTGGCGCAGCTGCTGCGCGGCGAACGTTTGGTGCCGCCGCCAGCGCCGCCGCCGGAGGTATTCACCACCGAGGAGATCCGCCGCACCCGCCCGGAGATCGTCACCGCGGACCGGCGCTGGGAAAGCATCGATGCCGACCTGCAGCAGCGCGTGCTCGCGATCTACGAGGTCATGCGTCGCCAGTACGGTTACGAAATGGTGCTGGTGGAGGGCTATCGCAGCCCGGAGCGTCAGGCCGAGTTGATGGGCGGCGGCCGCGCCACCCGCGCAGGCGCTTGGCAGAGCTGCCACCAGTACGGCCTGGGAGTGGACAGTGCGCCGCTGCGCGACGGCAAGCTGCAATGGGACATGGGCGATCCGTGGACCAAACGCGTCTATTTCCTCTACGGCGAGCTGGCGCAACAGGCAGGGCTGGAGTGGGGCGGTAGTTGGCGCAGCATCAAGGACTACGTGCATGTGGAGAAGCTGGAGGCCTGCCGCAGCGCCCGCGCCGCCAAGCGCGCCGAATTGGCCCAAGGGTGAGCTCGCGCTGAACTCCTGCTATCTTCTCCTCCGTGGCGGCGATCGCGCCCCACGGGGGCGAATGGCGGCCGACAGGCCCCGATGCAAAGACCATGGAGGCAATACTGATGTCACGACCTTTTATTCTCGTGGGCGATAGGCTCGATCATGGCGGTAGCGTGGTCACCGGTTCGGCAGAAACCGATGTGGACGGCAAGCCAGTGGCGCGTATCGGCGACACGGTGGTGTGCAGCGTGCACGGTCAGACCGAGATCGCCAGCGGCGACGCCACGGTGATGATCGACGGCAAGCCGGTGGCCCGGCATGGGGACAAGACCGCCTGCGGGGGGACACTGATCTCCACCCAGGGAACGACCGGCATCGGATGACGAGGCAAGGTAATTCGGCTCCCGTCGATGCCTAATCCACTCATGGAGCGAGGATGTTGATGTCAGGAATTGTTCGGAACGGGTTGTCTGCAGCCGTATTTTTCGGTGTAGCGTGGGGCGGGTCGATCTTCTATTGGCGCAGCAGCGGCACCACGCCCAACGGCATGGAGATGCTGACGTATCTGGGCATCCTGCCCGCAAGCCTGCTGGGCGGCAGCTGGATGCTGCGCGATCGTGGCCGGCGCGCGCTGTCGCGCGCCGCAGAGGCCGCCGACAGCGCTGCAGCCAAGGCTGCCGAGCGCAACGATTCCAAGGCGGCGGCGAGTTCACCTTCCCTGGAGGGGGCGCAGGCCACCGGCGCCACGCCGACACTGCTCGCCGGTGCGGTGAATCTGGCCCTGGGCCAGCAGCCGCAGGCCATTCTCGAGCTGCGCGGCAATCTGCCGCGGCCTGGGCTGCACAAGCAGTTCCGCGACCGAGACGGGCTGCCGGTTTTCGTCGTGCAGGTGCCGGAACTGGAAGCGCCCGCTGCCACCGCTGCGATGCTCGCCTCGTTGGCAGCGGGCGCTGGCGCCAACGCGCGCCCGCTGGAGCATCACAAGCGGGCCATCGCCCTACTTGAACCGGTCGCCGAGGCGCTGTTGCTTGAGGCTGCGCAGGCGCTGCCGCCGCTGCCCGAGGCCCAGGACCGTGTGGTGGCCGGCCTGCGTCACCGGGTGGAGGCGCAGGTGCAGAACGTGCTGCGCATCGAGCTGTGGCTGCCCGCCGACTGGCCCGTGTCGCTGCACCAGGCGCTGGGCGACTGGATGCTGGCGTCCGCCAGCGAACACGGCCTGGATCCGCGCCGCTTCGGGGTGGAGGTCATCCCGATGGCGGGTGCCGACGGTGCATGGTTGCGGCTACAAGGACTGGCGCGCGGCGCGGAGTCGGCGGTGGACGGCTGGCAGTTGATCATGGCCTGCCATTCAACGATCGACCAGGCGCAGATCGAGCAGATGCTCGAAAGCGGGCGGCTGATGACGCGCCGTTTGCCCGACGGACGCGTACCCGGCGAGGGCGCCAGCGGCGTCTTGCTGGCAATCGGGCCGAGCGCGTCCGGCGACGTGCTGCTGCATCCGCTGCAGCGCGCCCGCGTGCCGATGGACAGCGGCGCCAAGGCCAGTGCGCGATTGACCGGCGAGCTGGCGGCGCAGATGCTGCAGCGCGCCGCGCTCGCGCCCACGCAAGTGAACCTGGTGCTCAGCGACGCCGACCACCGCGCCACTCTGGCGGCCGAGGCCGCTGCCGCTGCCGCGCTGGCCTGCCCCGATCTAGATACCGCCGTGCAGTGCCTGCCGCTGGCCACCGCCACCGGCGATCTTGCCGCAGTGCAACCGCTGGCGATGCTCGCACTTGCCCACGCCCATGTCGCCGCCGGGCAACATGCGGTGCTGATGCTGGGCGTGGATCAGGCAGGTCTGCGCATCGCCACTCTCGTCAGCCCTCGTCTTTCTCCTCAGCCAGATACAGACGTCGGCGCCGTGCCGGCGTCCGCCTAACCGGAACAGCGCCCGATGTTTAGCAATATCAGGTATTCCATTCGCGATTACCGTCTCTGGATCTGAGGTATCCCCACGTTTTTCAGCCCATGACCATCTGGTTGTAGACGTGTTCGGGCAGTGTGCGTAATCGCT
>NZ_MDEJ01000053.1 GCF_002940065.1 Xanthomonas populi | reverse complement strand
GCTCGACGTCATGTTCCTCGGATTCCTGAGCTTCGTCCTGATCGTTGAAGGGCTTCGTATGTGTTAACAGGCCCTAGTTACCGAGCTTGTATTATCCGGTGTTGGGCAGACCCGCGTTGCGGTTAGGTCTGGCCAGATTTTTACGATCGAATCGGGCGCTTTAAGCTCACTGAAGGCGCCTTCTGAAGCGCGAATATATGTGCCATCTTAACGATGCGCAAGCACGATGTCGTCAACAGCGTCAGTGTCGCCGTAGCTGCTGCCTAGCTAGCTGATGACAGCGTCAGCACGGCCATCCTGATTTAGATCAGCAGTAGCCACTTGGCAGGTCTGCCCACGATTAGCATTGTAGGGGCATCCTTGCTCCGCATCAGGCGGACAGGCACTAAGCAATGCCTGATCTACAAGCCGTAGCCGGCGCTGCGCAGCTGGCAACGCGGATGCAGTGCAAAACTTCCCAGGTTTTTGATCAATGCATCCGACGTTTCGCGCCGCACACTGCTTTTGGCGGTCTGCAGGCGCACGCCTGCTACGCCATTGCCAGCAACATGGCCTTCGCCTTGCTGCGCTTGTCGGCCATCCAGAAAGTGCGGCCTTCGGCCGGCGCAGACGTCTCGGCCCCCGATATCGCCCGCGTCCGCGAACACATGCTGCTCTGTGCCATGCAGCAGATGCGCCGTCTGGGTTACCTCGGCCACGCTCGCCGCCGTGCTCACCACGCTGTGCAGTGGATGCGCAGCATCCGCTCCAGACCCACCGGCGGATGACCGCCGCTTTGGCGCACCTTCGGGTAGAACGGTGCGATACACGCGCACAGGTGTGACCAAGGCACCACCTGATCCATCTGCGCCAGCAACACCTCGCGCCGCGTCGGCTTGCGATGCAGATCGAAGCGCGCATCGTGTTGCATCGATAGCGTCATCTGGGTTCGGGACATCGCACTCACCTATGGCGAGCTGGTGCCTTGGACCAGCGGCAAAATCAGAGGTTCGCTAACTTTAGCTGGAACTGAATTGCGGGGAGTCGACAACAGGGCCTGAGACCCTGTCCTACACCCACACCAGCGCGCGCCAGAACCGCAACATCGATGAGCCCTACGGCTTCGGCAAGGCCACACATTGGCGACTATCCGTGCGTGAAGTCCGACGCGGTGGCCGCGCATCGCTTCGTCGCCTCCGGCTCGCGCGATGGTCCGTGGGGTGTCACCTTCGGTGCCAAGCTGGTGCTGGCAACGCCGGAGCCGATCAACACGATCGCCTGCTTCGGCTTCACCGACCCCGATGGTGCTGCCTGCCAGCACGTCGGCGTCACCCCGCCGGGGAGCAGCAAGTTCCTGGTCGGTGGCGATATCTGGGGCTACCGCACGGTGGACTTCCAGGCCACCAAGGAGTTCACCGTGGCAGGCGACTTCAAGATGTCGGCGCGCGTCAATCTGCTCAACGCCTTCAACTTCAAGAACTACAGCGCGTACGCCTACACCGGCTTCGGCAGCAGTGGGCAGTTGGATCCGGACATCGCCATCAATAGCGGCCGCCTTCGCGCGGGTGCTTGGCCCCACCTGCAAGGTGCAGCGGATCGAATCCGAACAGCTCGGCACCGTGGGTGTCGGCCAGGCCACCGTGTCGCACATCAAGGCCTTCAACAATCTGCTCGGCATCGACGAAGCCGCGTTCGTGCGACAGCCCCAGGGCAGCTTCAAGCTCGGCATGGCGCTCGTCGACTGGCAGCGCCCCCGGACTTCGGACATTCATGGCTTCGGCACCCAGATCGGACACCCGCTCGGGCTGCTGCCGTTCCATCAGTACTGGATCAAGCAACACGTACGCGGCATGGCGCAGCCGCTGGGCGCCTATACGCTCAACACCGTGGCCGCCGCACGCGGCACGTTCATGACCTCGGCCGGCGAGGGCCGGCCCATTCGCCGCTGGCCAATATCGCCTCCGCGTATCACTTCGATGCGTCGCACGACGCACGCTTTTTGCGTGGGTATGCAGAGCAGCGCGATGTCACCCGCATCGAAGGTCTGGTCGAGCAGGTGCAGCTGCATCCAGACACCGGCTAGGTGCAATCGCCGCAGAAGCCGCCGCCACGCGGCTTGCCAACCTGGATGGCAAGCCGCTGGCCGACCCGCGCCCGCTGCGCTTCACCACCGAGCGGCGTAAGCAATGTGGAACCGCAATGTGGTGGCGCTGGGCCTGGCGAGCGGCTTTCTGCAGCCGCTGGAATCGACCAGCATCCATCTGATCCAGGCCGGCATTTGCAGACTCTTGGAACTGTTTCCGCGCGAGGGCATCAGCACGGTGCTGGTGCAGCGCTACAACGACCGGTTGGCGTTCGAGTTCGACCGCATCCGCGATTTTCTGGTGCTGCATTACCACGCCACCGAACGCGACGACAGCGCGTTCTGGCGCAACTGCCACACCATGCAGATCACCCCGGAGCTGCAATTCACTCTGGATCTGTTCCGCGACAGCGGGCGCTTCTACCGCAACGCCGAAGAGATGTTCGCCGAGATCAGCTGGGTGCAGGTGATGGTGGGCCAGGGCATCCTGCCGCAGGGTGACCACCCGCTGGTGGACCAGGTGCCCGACCACGACGCCGAACGCTTCCCCTGGCCAGCATCGCGCAGACCATCGGCCACTGCGTGGACGCCATGCCCACCGACCAGCAGTTCATCGATCGCTACTGCAAGGCGGCTGCGCCGCGTTGAGCGATACACAGCATTGGACATGGGTGGGAACCACAGAAAACGGCTCAGTCTCTGGAGCCCGACCTTTCCAACGGACCCCAAGGCATGCGCGTCTGGGTGAACCACTTCTAACGCCAATCCAGTCCAGGCTGTCCAATATTGAAAAAATTCACCTTTTAGGGTAATTTTTCAGGGGAAGCAGGATGACCCTTGTCCGTAGGCCCCCAACATGGCAACAAAAAGACTGCCCAAGGGCGTGACACGCAGGGCCGATGGAGTGCTTGAAAAGCTCACGCCCCATTTCGATGCAGGACAGATGAAAGCGATGGTTGCGCAGCACGGCGACCGCTGTTTTACGCTCAGTTCAAGACAAGGCTATCAAGCCATGCGGTTGTCGGAGCAAGAGGCCGAGGCCGCCATTTTGGCGATGGACCCCACAGCTTGTTTCTACAAGTCGATGACCAGCATGGCCAATGAAACGCTGTGGCAAGACGTCTACCACGTTCCAACTCCAAAGGGCGCGGCTTACGTGAAGGTCCAGTTGTATCTCCCACCAGACGGCGGCGAGCCCAAGGCTGTTATTTCATTCAAGGCTAAATGACTATGACTATGACTAAGACAAACTACGACACGCTGCCACGCCTCGCGGTTGGCCAGTGCCCTGTCTGCGGTTCGGCGGGGTCGTTGGTGCATTTTCACGACGAGACATTCCCTGTCGTCGTAGGTGAGCTGTCTGACATCGTGGCCAACCTGGCCGGTGACCGGTGCCAGGTATGCGAAGAAGTGTTCCTGAATGATGAAAGCGACCGGCGGTTTGCTTCTGCCGGCGATGCGTTGGTCATGAAGGAACGAAGGGCCGAAGGGGCGATTCTGAAGGCCGTGCGCAAGCGCCTGGGCCTTACCCAGGGCGAAGTGGGCCTGCTGGTCGGCGGCGGACATAATGGGGTTTCACGGTATGAAAGCGGCAAGGCTGACCCGGGTTCGGCCGCGTTCAACCTACTCCATCTGCTCGACAAAAATCCCCTGTTGGCCGGTGAACTGCCGGGCGTAGTCGTAACGAAAGTGAACCCACACAAGCACCGCCATGCGGCAACCGCTCAGGCCAAGGGGTTCAAGCCCAGCAAAGTTATCCACGTGGGTAACCAACAGGTCATCATCAATGTAAGTGCCACCGATGGACTGTGTACTCTCACCCGTGCAGGAAAGCGGCACGTAGCCGGCGAGAAACAAGTGGACGTGGGCCGTTTAGTGGCTGCCAAAGCAGCGGCAGAACGGCCGGTCGCAAGGGGGAAGCGATTGGCTGGCCGCGCCACGGCCAAATCCGCAGTTGCCAACAAGAAGAGCCGCTGACTGCCCAAGTCAGCGGCTCTTTGAGGCGTTCAGTCAGGGCCTTATTGACCTGCAGCAGGTCAATTTCCCGAAAAGGGTTCTTCGTCTATTGAGTGGATAGCCGCGCGACCGACCAGTCGGACTTGCTGCGCCACGACAAGCCGGTCGAGCGCACCCACTGGTTGCCGCGATGATGCCTACGTCCTTCAGGTCCACGCTGTTTGTCCGGGAGTTGGGTGAAGAACCAAAAAAAAGGACCGGGCACACGGCCCGATCCCTTCGAAAACCGGGACAAGTCCGGTGGACAATGAGTGGCACAGCTTCCGACTAACCTCGGACGAGGGGGCATCGTACGCAGGCTTTAACGTTAAATTAACACTTTAATTATGCCGAATTAACTTATTGATTTTATTAGCGCATGGGTGCCATCAAGCGCTTCCCATTACGCCTGGCGCTGCGTCAATGCCGCACGAATCTCGGTCTGGATCGCCGCCGCCGCCGCAGCAGGGTCAGCAGCCAGGCGAATCGGCCGGCCGACCACGATGGCGTCGGCGCCGTCGTTGAAGGCCTGCGCCACGCCCACAGTGCGTTGCTGGTCTTCGCCGACCGGGCCGCCGGGGCGGATGCCGGGGCAGACGATCGAGAACGCAGCGCCAGTGGCGCGGCGAATCGGGCCGGCCTCCTGGCCGGAGGCGATCACCCCGTCGATACCGGCGGCCTGCGCGGCCAGCGCGCGCTCCACCACCACCTCCACCGGCTCGCGGTCGATGCCCATTGCGGCCAGGTCCGGCCGGCCCATCGAGGTCAGCACGGTCACCGCCAGCAGGCGCATGTCGCCTTGGTTGGCCTCGGCGGCGGCCTGCAGCATGCCGGCGTGCCAGCCGTGGATGGTGCAATAGCTCACCGGCCACTGCGCCAGACGGCGGATGGTGCCGGCCACGGTGGCGGGAATGTCGAAGAACTTCAAATCGACGAACACGCGCTTGTCGCGCCTGGCCAGGGCATCGAGCACCTGGAAATACTCGCCGGAGGCCAGCAGCTCCATGCCGATCTTGTAGAAGGCCACCGACTCGCCTAAGCGGTCGACCCAGGCGATCGCCTCGTCATAGCTCGGCACATCCAGCGCGAAGATCAGCCGCTCGTGCGCGGCCAGCGGCAACGGTGCGCGGCTCATCGGGTCACCTCCAGCGCGGCGCGCTTGGCGTCGTGGCGCTGCTGCCAGGGCTGGGCGTCATCGTTGTTGAACTGCGCCGGCTCCCAACCGCCGTAGCTGGGGAAGGACAACGGTGCGTAAAACGAGGGGGGCATGGCATCCACCAGAACAGGAGCGGCAATAAAGACGGCGATTTTAGCGGGTTCGTGCGCTGGCGCTTGCATCGCACTGCTGGCAGCGCTCGGGAGCAGGATCGGTATGCTTGCGGGCTGATCGCCCCGGAGCCACCCATGACAGAGACCTCGCCCCCGCCCGTCCTCGATACTGCCCAGGCCCGCGTGCTCGGCTGCCTGATCGAAAAAGAGGCGACCACGCCGGACGCGTATCCGCTCACGGTCAACGCCGCGCAGGTGGCCGCCAACCAGAAGACTGCGCGCGAGCCGGTGCTGAATCTGCAGACCGGCGTGGTGCATCACGCCTTGCGCCAGCTGGAAACCCTGGGCCTGGTGCACCAGCAATTCTCTTCGCGCGCCGAGCGCTACGAACACCGGCTGGGCAGCGTGCTGGATCTGACCCGGCAACAAGTGGCCGTGATCGGCCTGCTGCTACTGCGCGGCCCGCAGACGCTGGGCGAGTTGTATGCGCGCAGCGAGCGGCTGGCGCGTTTCAACGATGCCGACGACGTGCGCCATCATCTGGACCGGTTGATCCAGCGCAAGCTGGCGGTGCAACTGCCGCGTGCCAGTGGCCAGCGCGAGGAGCGCTATGCGCATCTGCTCAGTGGCGAGCTGGATGTGGAAGCGCTGCAGGCTGCGGCTGCGCGCGCCGCACCGAGTTCCCGCAGCAGCGCCGACAGCAGCGAGCTGGAAGCACGTGTGCAAAGCCTGGAAGCCACCGTCGCCGACCTGCAGGATGCGTTGGCCGCAGTGCAAGCGCGCCTGGAGGCCGCTGGCGCCTGAGGGCGACGGTGGCGTATCGCCGGCGACCAGCCTCTGCGCACGCAAGGCCACCGCAACACCGCCAGCATGCGTTGCGTCACCGCTGCGCTGTCGCGTACCCGGGCCTGGCCCTCAGCGGGAACCGGCGGCAAGCTCGGCGGCACGCAGATGCCTTGCGCGGTGAGCCGGGCGAGGCGTTGCGCACGCTGCTCCACTGCATCCGGCGGATGCGGCAGCTGCGCTTGGTCATCGATCGCCGGCTCGCCCTGGCTGATCAGCACCCGCCCGTGTGGGTCGCGCACGCTGCCGTCGGCCAGACGATCGCGCACAGCTGCGACAACCCCAGCACATCGCGCGCGTCTGTCCGCACCGCACGCCCGGCTTCGGTCACAGAGCCGTTGCCGCGATATGCGGGCAACAGTGCGAACCCGATGTGCGGCACCGGCAAGGTGTCGCGGCACAACAGGCCCAGCGTGCCCGCAAACGCGCCTTCGTTGCGCGTCTCCACCGCCCAGTGCGCGAAGCCGTATTTTTCCTGATGCGCCTGCGCCCACTCACGCAGAGGCGCGCGCGCCTGCTCGCGCGTGCGCGCACCGCGATCGTTGATGCCGGCGATGCAGCCGGGGGCGTTGACCACCACCCACATCGTGTCGGCATCGCGCTGGGGATCGAGCGTGCGCAGACGCAGACGAGGGTTTGGATCACAACGGTCACGGCGTCCTCCGGCATCGGGAACAACCAGACTGGCGTGCAGCGGTGTCGCTTGCAAGGCTGGACAGACGCAACAACCGCTAGTCGAACAAGGCCTGAATCGCCGCCAACCCCGCACTGGCGCGCTCTTTCTTGCGCTCGGCATCGGCGACCGGGTCGGCGCCATCGCGCTGCAGTTCTTCGGCCGGAATCTCGTCGAAGAAGCGGCTCGGCTTGAGCCGCACATGCTCGCCGAACTTGCGCGTCAACTTGCTGTGGCTCATCCACAGCTGCTGCTTGGCGCGGGTGATGCCCACATACAGCAAGCGGCGTTCTTCCTGCAGATTGCCTTCTTCCAGGCTCACTTCATGCGGCAGCACGCCGTCTTCGCAGCCGACGATGAACACATAGCGAAATTCCAGGCCCTTGGACGCGTGCATGGTCATCATGCGCACCTGGTTGCCGCCATCGTCCTTATCGTTGCGCGACAACAACGCCAGCTGCGCGGCCAGATCGCTGGCGCTTGCGCCACGCGGGCCGCCTTCAAACCACTCGGCCAATTCGTCCAGATTGCGCTTGCGGCGCTGAAAGCCGGTGTCGTCCTTGGACTGGTTACGCAGGTCGTTGAGCAGGCCGGATTTTTCGGCCAGGGTGCGCACCAATTCACCCGCCGGCAGCGTGGCCGAATGCTCGCGCATATCGCGCAGGATGTCGGTGAACGCACTCAAACCGTTGGCCGCACGCGGCGGTAAGTGCTGCAAGGCGCCCATCGATTCGGCCGCGCGCGACATCGGCACCGACTTGGCGCTGGCAAGCTCGGCCAGGCGCGCCAGCGAGGTCGCGCCCACTTCGCGTTTGGGCGACTGCACCGCGCGCAAGAACGCCGCGTCATCTTCGGGATTGACGATCAGCCGCAGCCACGACAACACGTCCTTGACTTCCTGCCGCTCCAAAAACGCGGTGCCGCCGGTCAGGTGATACGGAACGCACAGCAGCTGCAGCGCCTTTTCCAGCGGCCGCGATTGAAAATTGCCGCGAAACAGGATGCAGAAATCGCTCCACGGCACCTGCCTGGCGGTGCCCAGAAACGAGATTTCGGCGGCGACCTTTTCGGCCTCGTGCTCGCTGTCGCGACACTCCCACACGCGGATGCGCTCGCCGTCGGCCTGGTCGCTCCACAGCGTCTTCAAGTGCTCGTGCGGGTTGTGCGCGATCAAGGCATTGGCCGCGCGCAATACGCGGTTTGAGCAACGGTAGTTCTGCTCCAGCTTGATGATTTCCAGCGCCGGATAATCGCGCCCCATCTGCTGCAGGTTTTCCGGGTTGGCGCCGCGCCAGGCATAGATGCTCTGGTCGTCGTCGCCCACGCAGGTGAAGTTGCCGCGCGGCCCGGCCAGCATTTTCAGCAGGCGGTATTGCGCATCGTTGGTGTCCTGGCACTCATCCACCAGCAGATAGCCGATGCGCTCGCGCCAGCCCATCACGATCTCTTCATTGCCTTCCAGAATCTGCACCGGCAGCCGGATCAGATCGTCGAAGTCCACCGCGTTGAAGGTGGTCAGCCGCGCCTGGTAGCGCTCGTAGAGGCTGGCCGCTTCTTTTTCACGATTGCTGCGTGCGGCGGCCATCGCCTGTTCGGGCGACAGGCCGGCGTTCTTGGCGCGCGAGATCAGGTTCTTGGCGTCCTCGATCGCATCGGGCTTGGCGCCGTGCATCAGGTCCTTGATCTGGGCGGCGGCATCGTCGGAATCGAAGATCGAAAAGCCGCGCTTCAAACCGGCGGCGGCGTGCTCGATCTGCAGGAACGTCAGCCCCAGCGCGTGGAAGGTGCAGAGGGTCAGGCCATCGGCGCCGTCGCCACGGATGCGCTTGGCCACGCGCTCGCGCATTTCCTTGGCCGACTTGTTGGTGAAGGTGATCGCGGCGATGCGCTTGGCCGGATAGCGGCCGATGGCGATCAGATGCGCGATCTTTTCCACGATCACGCGCGTCTTGCCGCTGCCGGCACCGGCCAGCACCAACAAGGGACCTTCGCAGTGCAGCACTGCGGCGCGTTGCGGGGGATTGAGACCGTGCATAGGGGCTTCCGACAGAGCGGGCCATTGTACCGGCGCCGCGTCGGGCAAGCCGGCAGTGCCGGTTCATGCTGGCCGGCCGCTACTGCACGCCGGCCAGCCCGGTAAAATCCGCCGATGGCCAAGCTCTACTTCTACTACTCGGCAATGAATGCCGGCAAGACCATCACCTTGCTGCAGTCCGCGCACAACTACCGCGAACGTGGCATGCGCACGTTGATCCTCACGCCCAAGCTCGATCACCGCGCCGGCAGCGGCGTGGTCGCCTCGCGGATCGGCCTGCGCGCGGACGGGCGCACCTTCGATCGCGACACCGCGTTGCAGCAGCTCATCGAGCGCGATATCCAGGCCGAAGGCGCGCTGCATTGCGTGCTGGTGGACGAAGCGCAGTTCCTCAATCGCGCGCAGGTCTGGCAGTTGAGCGAAGTGGTCGACCGCCTGCGCATTCCGGTGCTGTGCTACGGCCTGCGCACCGACTTCCGCGGCGAGCTGTTCGAAGGCAGCCAGTTTCTGCTGGCCTGGGCCGACGAGCTGGAGGAGATCAAGACCATCTGCCACAGCGGCAGCAAGGCCACCATGACCGTGCGCGTGGACGCGCAAGGGCATGCGGTGCAGGACGGCCCCCAGGTGGAGATCGGCGGCAACGAGCGCTACGTGTCGGTCAGCCGCGCCGAGTTCAAAAAGATCATGCGTGACGAAGGCCGCATCGACCCGCTGCAGATTGCATTGCCGCTGCCGCCTGCGGGGGCGTAACGCTGCATTGTCTGCATTGTGCCAGCGGCGCAACGCGGTGCTGGAATGCCGCCCATGCAGTGGGAGATGCCGATCATCTGTGTGGCCTGCCATCGACAAGTTGGCCGACAAAAGCGGCATCGCAATAGCGGAGCCGTTGCGCACCCGACTCACCAGTGGCCAACGCGCCAATGGCAGCGTCCATGCGGCGATGATTCGGTGTTGCCGCGCCCGCCGCTATTTCCCGCTGCCGGCAGGCCGGGCGGAGTGGTGACTGGCTGACGAATTCGGCAGAACTGCGGTTAGTCCTTCGGCCCGCCATTGCCTTGTAATGCCTCATTAAACCCAGCTAGGCATGCCATCGCAGCCGCATATCCGCGCCCCATCAACAAGTGTATCGTTTGCCCCAGCGTTGCAGCGATCGACACGCAACCAAACTCAACCACAGTTCCGTCAGCTTGCGACCATCTATTTGTCGGGAGGCACTACATGGGTCGGCTTCCTCCCGAATTACGCGCAGATATCGCGCGTGTTGGCCGGCTATAGTCGGTCCCCGATGTCCTGACCATCCTCACCTGTCTGACCGGTATGGGCTTTGCCGCGGTCGCGCGCGTGACCGATACACGCTGGATCACCTGTCAGGTACGCGACGACATGTCCTTCGGTCTGATGCCTGGCGACGAGCTGCCATTGGTCACCACCTTCTGCGACAGCGTGCGCATTCAGGGCAATGCGGTGTGGTTCGGCCATGCCTCCGAGCACCCGCTCTTCCGCGATCATCCCTCGCCCCGGCTCTATGGCTTCGAAAGCTATATCTCGGTGCCGATCAGGTTCGACGACGGCAGCGTGTTCGGCACCTTGTGTGCGCTGGACCCATTGCCGCGCGTCATGGACGCGCCGCTGGTGGAAAAGGTCTAACTGCTGGCGCAACTGCTGGCCGCGCAGATACAGGCAGATCAGCGTGCCGAAGAGCGCGCACAGGAATCGCTGCAGGCACGCAGCGAACTGGGTCGCGTGGGCGCCTCGGCGCGCCTGCGCGAGGAGTTCATCGGCATCCTTGGCCACGACCTGCGCAATCCGCTGCAGTCCATGCATGCGGTGGTGGACGTGCTGGCCATCGACCCGCTCAACCAACGCCAGGGCGGCGCGATCCGCTCGATGCAACGCAGCCTGCGGCGCATGGAAGAGCTGATCGACTTCGCCAGCGATTTCGCGCGTGGCATCGAACGCGATTGGCTGCAGCTGGATTACGGCAATGGCAGCGACCTGCTCGACGCGCTATCGCAAGTGGTCGACGAAACCCGCGCCGCGTACCCGAAGCAGGTGCTGTCCACCCATGTGGTCATCGACGAGCCGGTGCATGGCGATGCGGTGCGTCTGGCGCAGATGTTCGGCAGCCTGATGATCAACGCCGTGGTGCAAGGTCGGCAGAGCTCGCTGATCAAGGCCTTCGCAGTGACCGAGCAAGGTCGCCTGCGCATCGAAGTCTGCAATCTGGACGGCATCGATCCGCGCCGGCTCGACGTGCTGCACGCTTCCACCCACGTACACACCGCCGGGCGGGCGTTGCCGGAAGTCGATCTGGGCCTGCATATGGCCGCCCAGATCGCCCAGGCCCATCAAGGCGAACTGCGCATCACCAGCGGCAAGGACGGCACCTGCTTCCGGGTAGAGCTGGCCTGCGTGCGCCCACGTGGCCGCATGCAACTGGTCAACAGCGCGACGTCGGCCTGAGCCGGGGCGTTTGGGCGACGAATCAGCGGCTGCGCGGCTGTGACGCAGCCTCGGTCGACACTCGAAATCAGTGGCCTTTCGTCACTGCGCCATTCGCACCTGCCTGACAATCGCGCCTCTTATCGCTCGCGCAAGGTGCCTTTGCGCGACGTATCTGCGCGCTAGTAAATCTTGCGCTCGCTCGCCGGCGGCGGCGTCCACTGGTACAGCCAGGTTTCGGTCAGCGGCTTGCCGTTGTCGCGCAGGAACAGGCGGATATCGATCTGCTGGGTGCTGTCATCCGGCGGCACCAGGTCGAACAGCGCCCGATAGCCCTTGAGTTCATGCAACGGACGCGCCGACACGATTT
The DNA here is from genome assembly GCF_002940065.1 of Xanthomonas populi. Lineage (GTDB taxonomy): Bacteria > Pseudomonadota > Gammaproteobacteria > Xanthomonadales > Xanthomonadaceae > Xanthomonas > Xanthomonas populi. The sequence continues at coordinate 14,269 of NZ_MDEJ01000053.1, read as the reverse complement.
CAGTAGTCCCGCGCGAGACCTGGATGATGGCCTCGACCTTGGCGTTCGGGTCCTTGGTCAACGCAGCCAGTTCGCCCCCGGCAAAATCCACCGCAAACCGCCAGGAAAAGTGGCTGCGCTTCTGCCCGACGATGCCGCCCAAACCGGTGCGCGTGGCCACGCAATGCGCCAACGGCGAGCTGGCCGGCGGATGTGCGCCCCAATACAACCGATACCCCATCAGCAGCTCTTGCCCTGGCTGCGGCTTGGCCTGCGGATTCCAGAACGCCACGATGTTGTCGAAGGTCTCGTCCACAGTCGGAATCTCGACCAGTTGCACCGAGCCCTTGCCCCAGCCGCTCTTGGGTTCCACCCACAGACACGGGCGCTTCTCGTAGAACACGCCATCGTCCTGGTAATGGTCGAAATTACGATCGCGTTGCAGCAGCCCGAACCCGCGCGGATTCTCGTCGACAAACATGTTGAAGCGCAGCTGCGGCGGATTGCACAACGGCCGCCAGATCCACTCGCCGCCGCCGGTCCACATCGCCAACCCGTCGGTGTCGTGAATTTCCGGGCGCCAGTCCCAATCCATCCGGCGATCGTTTTCGCCCACCTGGTACATGCTGGTGCACGGGCCGATGCCCAGCCGCTCGATGGCCTTGCGCGGATACAGCGCGCTGTCGATATCCATCACCAGCACCTCGCCATTGGTGATGGCAAAACGATACGCGCCGGCAACGCTGGGCGAGTCGAGCAGGCCGTACACCACCACAGTGTCCGAATCGTCCGCCGGCTGCTCCAGGTAATAGGCGATGAAGTCCGCAAACTCCTCCGGCCCGCCCGTTCCGGTATCGATCGCCAACCCGCGCGCTGACTGCCCGTACTGACCTTGCTTGCCTACTGCACGGAAATAGCTCGCGCCCAGAAACGCCGAAAAATCGCGATCGGTCTGTTTGCGCGTGTTGAGGCGAAAGCCGGCAAAGCCCAGCTCCTTGGGCAACTGCTTGCCGCCCAGGCCACTGCTGCCGTCGTCGAACGCCGCCGGGTCGTAGGCCAGTTGCTGCGCATTGCCATCGACGATGTCGTAGATATGCACCGGGGTATGGAAGAACAGCCCCAAATGGAAAAACTTCGCCTGAAACTTGCCGTTGCCATCGGCCCATAACGCATGGTCCTGACGGTACCGGATTGACTGATACTGATCCCAGTTCAACGCCTCCAACGGTCCCGGCAACACCTGCTTATGGCTCTTGTACGGCGCCGTGGCTAGCGCGCGCGCCTGACCCTTGAACCAGGCATAGTCGAACGGCTGCGGCTGCCCCAACCGACGCAGTCCTACTGCCGTTGCCGCCAATGCACATTGCGGCAACGCCTGCAAACCGAGCGCGGCCAAAGCGGCAGCGGCATTCTTCAGGAAATGGCGTCGTTGCATGCGCATCGATCTGATCAGGGAACGGCAACATCATAGCCACAGCCCGGCGTAGACGTGAATGCGCCACTGGGCGCGCCGCAGACGAAGACCCGCAAGCGTTGCTCAGCCCCAGCGCTTTGGCCTTGCTGCACAGGAACTGTTGCTGCGCCGGCTGCTTGTCCGGCCCGGTGTAGGGCAGCGAGGTCGATTGCGCCTGCGCCTGCATCTGCGCGCTTGGCGCAAGCTGCCGATACGGTGCGTGCACCTCCATTTCCAACAGCCCTTGTTCAAGGTGCTGAGCAAGCGCATCCAGACACAGTGCCGGTGTTGCGGGTGGAGCCACGTACGCGCACGCCGGAGCAGGCCAGACGTTTGCTGATCGAGCTGCATGGCGGCGGATGGGTGATGGGCAGTGCCGCCTCGTTCGGTTTGATGAAGCCATCCCCATCGCAGCGATGACCGGCATGAGCCTGATCGCGGTGGATTACCGGATGGGTCCGGAGCATCGTTTTCTGGCCGCCAGCGCAGATGTGTCGGCGGTGTATCGCGCTGCGCTCAAGACCTACGCACCGGAGCGCATCGGCATCTTCGGCTGCGCGGCCGGCGGTGGACTCACCGGCGAGTCGCTGGCGCGGTTTGCCAAGGAGCGCTTGCCGATGCCGGCCGCGGCGGGATGTTCTGCAGCGCTGGCGATGCGCGCTATCGCGGCGATGCGCGTGTGGCGGTCGCAGCGGTAAGCGATGCCTTGTTGCCGGGCAGGGCCGGTGCGCCGCCGATCATGAAAGAGCTGTAGCACGGTGAGACTGTCGACTTCCATGACCCGCTGGTGTCGCCGGTGGTCTCCGATGCGGTGCTGGGCCAGTTTCCGCCAACCTTAGTTTCTCACCGGCACGCGTGCGGCCTAATTGCGCGCCACCGCCTCTACGCATGCGCGCCTGGTGGATCTGGGCAGCGAATCGGATTTGCACGTCTGAGACGGGCTGAGGCACGGCGTTCATCTCACCGATACGCTGCCGGAAAGTCAGCAGGCGCTGCGGGTCACTGCACGCGTCTTCAGCAAGTATTTGGGCCTGCTACCGGCGCAGTTGGCCGCACCACTCTAACGCCACGCTGACATGGGCTAGGCGCAGCGCTTACATCTTCTCGCCTAGGTTGAGACCGACTGGTGCTGCACATGCAGTGCCGAAATCGATCAGGAGAGTCGGATGAGTCTGCAAATTCCTCAGGGGGCACTGGTGGTCGTGGCCGATGGCGGCGAAGCGCGTTGGTTCACCAACACCGGTAACGAAGCCAAGGTGGTGCTGCGTCAGCACGCGCGCACCGATGTGCAGAACGTCGACGGCGACGGCCCGGCCGGCAAGGCGCCACAGGATCTGACCAATGCAGATCTGGACGAGATGACCTTCGCCAAGCAGTTGTCGCACGCCTTGAACGATGGCGCGTTGAAGCACGAATACACGCATCTGGTCTTGGTGGCCGACCCGACCACGCTGGGCCGCGTACGCCCGTTGCTGCACAAAGAAACGCAGCAGCGCCTGGTGGGCGATCTTGCCAAGGACCTGACCAATCTGCCGCTGGAAGACATCCAGCGCGCGTTGTCCTGACAGCGGAGCACACATGCGATGGGGTTTGTTCGCGCGTACGCCACGCAGGCGCCTGAGCGCAGCGAGGTGGATGCACAGGTTGGGCTGCAGGTGCTGGAATTCGGCACCGATTGGTGCGGTCACTGCATCGCCGCCCAGCCGCTGCTGCAAAAGCTGCTGGGCGGTTTCGGGGCGGTCGACTACCGCAAGTTCGAAGATGGAAAAGGGCGGCCGCTTGGCCGCTCTTTCCGTGTGAAGTTATGGCCGACGATCATCCTGCTGCGCGATGGCAAAGAATTCGCGCGCACGGTGCGCCCGCAGACACGCGCGGATCTGGAGCCGTTGTTGGTGGTGCTGGGTGAGCCGACAATCCAAAGCGGCTAACAAAACGACAGTCAACCGTCAGGCCGGAGGCGGCCAGTGTGCGATGTTGCACATACCACTGGCATGTTGGGATTCTGAGTGCGCCGTCCGTGGCCACCTGACCACTGTTCGCTGAGTTTTGTGAGCCACTTTCAGGCGTGCACCGGGCTTGGTTGATCAAGTGCAGTGATGCGCGTGTGTTATGGTCCGCGCGTCAGCGACGCATCTTCTGCACGATCGAAAAAATCTTGAAGACCAGGGTTTTTTGCAGATCCGCATCACCGCGCCTGCACCGATCTGCACGCGCTAGTGACATGGCGGACCGATCAAACCCTGGGCGATTGCCCACCCCTTGGTCGTCTGTTCCGCAGCGTCGCTGCATCTTCGCGGCTCTGCGGGAATGGCTCCGGTGTGATCCCCTGCATGTGCCCTTGCAAGGCGCGCGCGATGTGCTGTGTCCTGTGCGTTGCCAGGGCGAGCGGGCAGCGATGGCCCGCTTCTGGAGCGTAATTCTGGAGAGCAAACACATGCACGACACGCGCCATCGCCTCGCACTTCGGTTGGTTCAAGCGCCGCCGCCTGCAACTGGACGAAGTCACCGTGGTCGTCCGCCCGATGTTGCGCAAGGCCGTCGGCGCTGCCGCACTGGGCAATGCGATGGAGGGGTTCGACTTGGGCGTGTACGGCGCTCTGGCCGTGACCCTGGGGTAGGCGTTCTTCCCCGCGAGCAATCCCACCGCGCAGTTGATCGCGACCTTTGCCACGTTCACCGTCGCGTTTTTGGTGTGGCCGATCGGCGGGCTGGTGTTCGGCCCGCTCGGTGACCGTTACGGGCGGCAGAAAGTGCTGGCAGCCACCATGATTCTGATGGCGCTGGGCACCTTCAGCATCGGATCGATTCCGTCCTACGCCAAGATCGGCGGGCGGGCGCCGGTCTTGCTGCTGTTGGCGCGGCGGCTGCAAGGGGTCTCCATCGGCGGCGAATACGGCGGGGCAGCGACCTTCATCGCCGAATATGCCACTGATCGCAATCGCGGCTTGATGAGCAGCTGGCTGGACGTCGGCACACGGGGCGGTTACATCGCCGGCGCGGCCACGGTAACGGCGTTGCACATGGCGCGATTCAGCCACAGATGCTCGAGTGGGGCCGGCGCATCCGGTTTCTGATTGCCGGCCGGTTGGGCTTGCCGGGCTTATCTGCACTCAATGCATGGTGGGCGCAAGCATGTCCGCAGATGGCATGCCTTCGCCGGTTTCAGAGGCTGCTGCCCAGGAACAAGCGCCAGCCGCGCGCGCAGGCCTGCTTGCACGGCGATTGGCGATAACCGGACGGGACAAATTCCAGCTGCGTGCCCTGGCTGCTGGAATGCAGCTCCAAGCGCATCACCGTGCCTTTCCATGCATCCGAATCGAGCATGTTGGACTCGTGGCAACGCCAGCACACCAGACGATGGTCGGCCCCGTCATCGATGCTCAGCTCCACCCGCCAACCCTGACGGCCCCAGTCCAGCCGCACCCGGTCGTTGGCCAGGCGCATTTCGCGCGTCCACCAGCGGGCCAGTTGCATTGGCTCGAACAGCGCAGCGCAAACCACTTCCGGCGCTGCGGCAAGGACGATGCTGTGGCGGATCTCACGATGCATCTGGTGGGTATTCGCAGCGTAGATCCAGATGCCGGCGCATTTTGCCAACCAATTTCAGGGTTGTCTTGGTACTGCACAGTGCGCTCGTCTAACGCTCACATTGGGCTGGGTACCATCAGGGTAGACCCCTAACGACGAAGAACAGGCATGACGACGCTTCCGATACCGGTGATGGACGTTGCTGCGCAGCGCGATCTGGCCACCGCGCACGCGCTGTTGGAAAACCCTGGTGTGGCAGCGCAACTTGCCAACGCACTAGGCGCGCCGATCGAGCGTCTGATGACCAAACGGCTGCCGAAAATGCTGACACGCAGTATCGATGGCGTTACCCGCCGCGCATTGCAGGTGGCGATGAAATCGGCATTGCTGACGCTGCGTGGTCAAGCCGATACGCAGCCGCCCGCATCCACTGCGCAGCACACCATGGCAGTGGCGATCGCCGGCGGTGCGGGCGGATTCTTCGGATTGCCTGGGCTGCTGATGGAGCTACCGGTGACCACCACGGTGATGCTGCGCTCCATCGCCGATATCGCACGCTCGGAAGGCGAATCGCTGCACGATCCAGAAACTGCGTTGGCCTGTCTGGAAGTGCTGGCGCATGGCGGGCGCAGCGTGGTCGATGATGGCGCCGAATCCGGCTATTTCGCAGTGCGCGCGGCGATGGCGCAGCAACTCAGCGCCGCCGCGCATTACGTGGCCGCACATGGGTTCGCCAGCAAGGGCGCACCTGCATTGGTGTCGTTGGTATCGCGCGTTGCGGCCAAGTTCTCGGTCAATGTGGGCGAAAAACTCGCGGTGCAGGCCGTACCTCTGGTCGGCGCGGTGAGTGGCGTAACGCTCAATACCGTGTTCATGCGCCACTTCCAGGCGATGGCGCGCGGGCATTTCATCGTGCGCCGGTTGGAGCGGCGCTTCGGGGAAGAGGCAGTGCGGCGTGCGTATGACGCGTTGCCTGCGCCGCGTTGAGATGCCGTGAGGTGTGCTGTTGCTGTCGCTGTGTACGTACGCCGTTGGGCGACCCATGGCGTGTTGCATGTGAATAAGGCATCGTCCTTAAGAGCGCTAACAGAACCTCTCAAACGCTGTAGCGATGGCGGCAACGTGGTGGTCGCACGCGCCTTCGTTGACGAGTGGAGTGATGTCGGAAATGGCAGTGACATCGTTCGGATCGAGAGGAGCTGATCAGACCGCACCTCATCGGACGGCCGCGCTGCGTGCACTGCACGCAACCATGCACACCGATCCTCTCGACTGGTCCTTGCCCGCTCACCGTCGCGGGACCTTCTTCGGCATGGAAGCCGCCAAAGCACCTGCTCTGTTCGGAGTCTGCCAGGCTGGGTGTCGAGAGCCGACGTGGGCCGCCGTGAGAGCCTGGAACGTTGCCGATCGTCGGGTAGCTAAGGTGCCCACGTCAGTCTCTCCCCTGTTGCGCCCGAACAGTTGCCAAAGTTGCCGCTGGTAGACGTAAGGCTGGGCAGGCAGGGGAGCTCTCGCGCCTGACGGAGTTCGCGCATGAACGGCATCGGGTTTGATGGGTGCAAGGCAATCTTGGATGTGGCCGTCAAGCGCGGCCATGCACGCAGTTCCACAACACACCCGCGTGTCACCGCAAGCTGTTGTCCTGGCTGGCACACCATGAGGTTGGCCAGGTTGTCCTGGAGACCTGTGGCGGATACGAACAGGCAGTGCTGGATGCCCTATTGGACGCCGGTCACGTGGTGGTCCGGGCCAATGCGCGCCGCTGCCATCGGCCTGCCGGCACACACAGATCGTCTGGATGCCGCCAATCTCGCCTGCATGGCCGATCGGTGCCAACTCGCCTGCGCCTTGTTTTGCACGAACGACAGGCGCACGAATCTCCACACTTGCGGTGTGCGGCGTGCGGTGCGCTGCGTTCAAAGCAGCTCAGCCCTGACCTTGCGGATTCGCCGGATCGGCGACAGCGTCTGCATCCGACCGGGTGCCAAACGCATTGTGCCAACGACGATGCAACCACGCCTCGAACGCATGGATGCAGCTAAACACCGCCGGGACCACCACCAGACACAACACCGTCGAACTGATCAACCCGCCGATTACCGCAATCGCCATGGGTTGGCGAAAACTGGCATCGGCCCCGAACCCCAGCGCGACGGGCAACATGCCGGCGATCATCGCAACAGTGGTCATCACGATCGGGCGGGCACGCTTGTGACACGCCTCGATCAACGCGGCTTCCACGTCATCGGTCCTGTCGCGTAGCGCGAGCACCGTGTATTCCACCAGCAGGATCGAGTTTTTGGTGACGATGCCCATCAGCATCACCAAGCCGATCATCGACGGCACATCGAGCTCGCTGCCGAACAGTAACAGCGCAATGAAGGCGCCGCCGAGCGACAGCGGAATGGCAGACAAAATGGTCAGCGGTTGGAGGAAATCGTTGAACAACAGAATTAGTACGCACAGCATGCACACGATCGCAATCACGATCGCCAGAACCAAACCGGATGACAGTTCCGCCGCCACCTCCGCATCGCCGGACTGGATCAGCGACACGTTCGCTGGCAGGTGCTGGATGGAGGCACGCGAGTTGGCCAGCGCCAGCGCCTGGCTTAACGGCATCTCGCCGAGATCGGCGCTCACCGTGACATAGCGCTGTCGATCGTAACGGTTGATTTCGCTCGGGCCGCTCTCCATCGCCAACACCGCCACGCTGGATAAAGGCACCAGACCATCGCGCGATTGCACGCGCACATTGGACAGCGCAGTGAGATCGGCACGGATGCGCTCAGGCACCTGCACGCGGATGTTGATCTGCCGGTTCTGCAGCGTGAGCTTGGCAAGTTGCGGCTCGAAATCGCCGCTGGTGGCGGTGCGCAAGGTCTGGCTGATGTCCGCACTGCTCACACCGTAGCGGGCGGTCTGGCCGTCGATCGGCCGCGCCACGATTTCCGGTCGCTCCAGGCTTGCGGTGGTGCGCACGCCGGACAATCCCGCCGCACGTAATTCGTCTGCGAACGCAGCGACGGTTGCGTTGAGCGCCTCTTCCGAGTCGCTGGTCAGGATCATCGACAAACGTTCGCCCGTCCCGCCGCCGCCCACCGTAAAGCGCGCGCCGGTGACGTTGACCAACACCCGCCGCACCGCGTGCGCGATCTCCGCCTGCGGCGCGCGCGCTTTGCGCTCTGACAGCACCAGCGTCATCTCGGCCTTGCGCACCTCCGAGACCTGCGCATCACGCCCGCCACTGCTGCCGCCGATGCTGGTGAACACCGTGTCGACGCCGGCGATATGCCCAACCGCAGTGCGCACACGCTCGGTGATTTGCCGGGTCTGATCGATATCACTCTCCGGCCCAAGTTCCACCTTGACGGTGATATAGCCACGGTCACTCGGCGGCACCAGACCCTTGGCGAGCAGCGGCAACAACGCCAGCGAACACAGCAAAAACACCCCGGCCGCGCCCAAGGTCGCCGCGCGATGCTGCAGGCTCCATTGCACCAGCCGCAAGTAGCCTGCGGTCAATTTGCCGGTGGCCGGCTCCGGATCACCGGTATGACGGGAGCTCAGAAATTTCGCCGCCATGACCGGGGTGATCAGCCGCGCCACCATCAACGAGGCCACCACCGCAATCACCGCCGTCCAACCGAACTGCTTGAAGAACAATCCCGGAATGCCGCCCATCAACGTGGTCGGCACAAACACCACCACCAACGTCGCGGTGGTCGCCATCACCACCAATGCGATTTCATTGACCGCATCGGCGGTGGCCTGGAATGCGGATTTACCCATGCGCCGATGGCGTTCGATGTTCTCGATCTCCACGATGGCATCGTCCACCAGAATGCCGACCACCACCGCCAACGCCAGCAGCGTGAGCGTGTTGAGCGAGTAGTCCAGCCACCACATCACCGCGAACGCGGGCAGGATCGATAGTGGCAGCGCGGATGCAGCAATCAGGGTCGCGCGCCAATCGCGCAGGAACAGCCACACCACCAGCACTGCCAGCAACGCGCCCTCGTAGAGCATCGACATCGAGCCTTCGAACTGCTCCAGCGTGTAGGCCACCGTTCCGGAAACCGGGGTGATCCGCAGATGCGGATCGGTGTGCTGTAGTTGCTGCAGCGCCTGCGCCACACCCTTGGCGATCCGGGTTTCGTCGAAGCCTTTGGTGCGATAGATGCTGAAGCCGATCACCGGCGCGCCGTCCAGCAGCGCTTCCTGCCGGCGCTCGGCGTAGGTATCGCGCACCGTGGCAATCTGCTCCAGGCGCACGCTCTCGCCGTTGCCCAGCGCAATCGACATGCCGGGCAACTCCGAGGCTTGCCGCACGCTCGCCACGGTGCGCACCGACTGCTCGGCGCCGCTCACCTGCGTGCGTCCGCCCGAAGAATCCTGCTGCATCTGTTGCAGCGCACGCGACACATCGGACGTGGTAACGCCCAGCGCGGTCATCTGCACCGGGTCGACCGCCACCCGGATCTCGCGCTGCACCCCGCCCAGGCGCTGCACGCGCCCGACACCGGGCACTTTGGCCAGCGCCCTGGTCAAGCTGTCGTCCACATACCAGGACAGCTGGGTTTCATCCAGTGTTGTCGACGTCACCGCGTAAGTGAGGATGGGCGTGCCGTTCTCTGTGATCGCACTGACCGCCGGCTGCAGCAGTTCCCGCGGTAGCGTCGAACGCACCCGATCCACCGCATCCTTGGTTTCGATCAAGGCATCGGAGAGCGATTTTTCAAGGCGGAATTCGGCAACGATCTGCACCTGTCCATCGCTGATGGAGGTGCGCAGATGACGCAGGCCGCTAACCGTTGCGATCGAATCTTCGACCTTGCGGGCCACCTCGGTTTCCAGCTGCGCCGGCGTCGCCCCCGGCTGCGTCAGCGCGACATTGACGGTGGGCAACTCCAGATCCGGCAACGCCTGGATGGACAACTGTCTAAAGCCGTACATCCCCGCCAGCGACAGCAGCAAGAACAACAGCACCGCAGGAATCGGGTTGCGCAGCGACCAGGTTGCAACATTCATCGCGGACCACGTGGAATCAACTGCAGGCCGACCAGCGTGCCGGTCGGTGTCGCTTTGACCAATACCGTATCGCCGTCGGCCAGCAGCCCTGCCCCCTGCTCCACGATGCGCTCGCTCACCGCCAGCGGCTTGAGGATTTCGACATCGGCACCGACCCGGCGCCCGACCACCACTTGCTGCGCGCGCACCTTGGATTGGCTGCCGCTGCCGATCAGGCGAAACACGGTACTGCGGCCATCGCGCACCACCACGCTCGACGCCGGCACTACCAAGGCGTGGCTGGTCGGCAACGCAACTGCACCGTCGACGTACATCCCACCGCGCAGCAGGCTGTCCGGGTCGATATCGGCATAGACCAGACCGAGCCGCGAGCGCGCATCCAGCAGTGGCGCGATCTGCCGCACGCGCGCCATCGCCGCGCTTCCATCGGCAAGCCTCAGCCTGACCTCCTGGCCCACTGCGATCCGCGCGATCTGTTCGGGGCCGAACTCACCGCGCCATTCCAGGCGGCCCTGGCGCACCAGCCGGAACAGCTCCTGCCCACTGTTCGCTACCGCGCCCAGCGTCGCTGACTGCGCGCTGATGAGCCCAGTGTCGGGAGCCAGAATCTCGGCTTGCTGCAGTTGCAGACGGTTGGCATCCAGTTGCGCGCGCGCCACCGCGATCTGCGCGCTGGCCGTCACCGCTTCGGTCACATACCGCTGCACTTCCTGATCGCTGATGGCCCCGGCAGTCTGCAGGCGCAGCGCGCGCCCGCGGTTGGTATCGGCCTGGCTGGCAGCCGCCTGTGCCTTGGCCAGACCGGCGCTCAGTTCTGCGCGTGCGGCCAGCAAGGTCGCGGTATCGAAGCGAGCCAGCAGCTGGCCCTGTTTGACCACATCGCCAACCCCCACATGGAGAGTGGCGATGCGCAGGCCATTGCTCTGCGAGCTGATCACCGCCTCTTGCCAGGGCGCAACGATGCCGGTCGCCTGCAGGCTGCTCGGCCATTCCACCTGCCGTGGTACCACCGCCGTCACCGACAAGGCGGTGATCGGGAGATCCTCGCGTTTGGGCTTGGCACGCGCGGACCACCACCAGCCAAGCGCGGCGATGGCTGCAACGGCCAGCAGGCAGTACGCCACTGCAAACGCACCACGTCGCGGTCCGTTGTTTGCTGCGCCAGAAGCGCTGCGCGCACTGGAGGGTGTCTTTGCTGATTGAGTGATCATCGCGGTGTACGGCAGGTAGCCTGAGGTAAGGGATATGGCACGCATGCAAACGCGCCACGGAGGCAACGCCGGGATGGCGTGAAAAACGGCATTAGCACTGAGGTGGAATTGGCTGATTCCTCGCCCGTGTTCGCGCTTGCAGACCAGTGTTCGAATCGTCAGCGCGCGCTGCTCGGCTGACCGATAGCGCAGATCATGCCGGCTGGCGGTATCAGCCGTTCGCGTTGTGTGCGCATTTTTTCGATGCAATCAAACGGATATCGAAACCCAAGTCACCGCTGGTACCCAGCTGAGCGCCATCGTTTCAGGACGCGATTAAAGAATCATTAGCCGTTTTCGGAATTCTTTAAGTGCGCATCCAGCGCAGCGCGCACTGTTCAGTCTGTGCAACCAAGGCACGCATTAAACCACTGCGAACAGCACGATTCATGCCGTGATTTCAGACGCTATTGGCGCTGCGATGTCCCCGGGAACACGATCCGCACACTGAAACCACGCCCGTTCAAGCCAGGCCCGGTCTCGATGGTTGCGTGGTGCAGATCCACAATGCCGGCCACCAATGACAGCCCGATGCCGCTGCCGCGCACCGGCGTGCCGGCCACGCGGTGGAAGCGCACAAAGATAGCCTCACGCTCGGGCTCCGGCACACCCGGTCCGTCGTCGGCAACCTGCAGAAACACCGTTCGGTTGTCGTTGATGCCCTGATTGACATCTGTGCGCATCGCATCGGCCACGTATCCACAACTGATCAGGATGTTGCCGCCTTCGGGCGTGTAGCGCATCGCGTTGTCGACCAGATTGCGCAGCAAGATGCCGATTTCGTCCACATTGCACTCGATGCTGCAGCTGTGGATATCCAGATACAGCGCGCGCGCGTTCTGACTGGCGTGCACCTCGAATTCCTGCGCCACGTGCTGTACCAGCACGCTGAGTTCGGTGATGGCATGCATCGGTGCACTGCTGGCGGCATTCAATCGCGCCAGATCCAGCAACTGCTCGGACAAGCGCGTGCTGCGCTTTGCCACGCGTAGCAGCTTCACCAGCGCGCGGTTCTTGCTGTCCACGTCTTCGGCGCTCAATGCGATCTCGGCCTGCGCCTGCAAGGCCGACAGCGGCGTGCGCAGCTCATGCGCGGCATCGCCGATGAATCGGCGCTCGCCTTCGATGGCTGCATCCAGCTGCTCAAGCACATGGTTGAACGATGCGACCAGTACATAGATTTCGCGTGGCAGTTTAGACAGCGGTAGTGGGGTGAGGTCGAACTGCTTGCGGTGCCGCAAGGCCCTGCCCAAGGCTCTCACAGGCTGCAGCGAGCGCCGCACCACCACCCACATCACCACGCCCGCCACGATGACCAGAAAAGTTGCCAGTGCGAGCGCATGCCAGGCTTCATGGCGCATGTCCGCATCGACCACACTCTGCGGGTTGCCTACCTGCACGCTCACCCGCCTGGTCTTGTCGCTGATGGCGTACACGCGCCACTGCGCCCCGTTGACGATGGTGGTGGCCGCCCCGTCGGTGAAGGACGGTTGCAGCGCCGAATCGGGCGCGCCGGGCGTACGCGCCACCATCCGGGCGCGATCGATCCAGATCTGAAACACCAACTGTTCGCGCGCGTTGGTGAATGTCTCCGGCAATTGCAGGCCCGGGCCGGCCCTGCGGTCGAATTTGCTCTTGGCCGGGATGGTGATCAGGATCTGCGTGGCGATGGCTTCGAGCTTTTCATCCCAGGTGCTTTCCAGATTGAGCGACAACAGGCTGAGCACGATAACGATGACCGCGACCCAGCACACCGCGATCACGCTCACGATCACCATGAACAGCTGCGCCGTGATCGATCTGGGCTTCATGCGCCCTGCTTTCCCACCACATAGCCCAGCCCATGCACGGTTCTGATCAGATCCTCGCCGAGCTTGCGGCGTAGTTGATGGATGAACACCGCGATGGTGTTGCTTTCCAACTCGCTGGAGGGCCCGTAGACCAGATCCTGCAGGCGGTCGCGCGTGAGCACATGGCCGGGCCGTTCGATCAGCGCCAGCAACGTGCGGTACTCGTGCGCACTCAGCACCACATCCACGCCGCCCTTGCTCACCGCGCGGCGGCTGCGGTCCACCTTGACATCACCGAAGCTGAAAATCGGCACCACGCTGCCCTGGCTGCGCCGGATGACCGAGCGCACCCGCGCCCACAACTCGTCAAACTGGAATGGCTTCACCAGATAGTCGTCCGCGCCCGCATCCAGGCACACGATGCGCTCGCTCAACTGGCCGCGCGCGGTGAGGATCAGCACCGGCGTGGCATCGCAGCGCGCACGCATGCCGCGCAATACCGACAGCCCAGATTCGCCTGGAAGCCCCAGATCCAGCAGCACCGCCGAATAAGGATGCTCGATCAACACCCCGTTGGCCGCACTCGCATCCACCACATGGTCCACCTCCCAACCACCCTGCCGCGCGCCATCGCAGATGGTGTCGCCCAGCATGACGTCATCCTCGACAAGGAGCAGCTTCATTGGGTCCTCGTCTGCGGATAAAGCGGGCGCATAGCATTCCCGAGCGGGTTTAATTCTGCATTAAGAGGCAGCGGTCGAGCCACTTTTCTGGTCTTGGACCGGAAATTACAGCAATTGCGCAGGCCAGCAGAGTTCCAATGCCGCTGCGCCGACGGTCCATCTCGCCCCGCTTGCTGCGCTTCAGCGATGTGGAGGGTAGGTTGGCACACGCACGCAGCCAGGACCTGCTCAAGACAGGATGCGGGTTTAGAAGGACGGGGCCACCGGCGGCAGGAGGACCACATGAAAGCGCTTTGGGTCGAGGACGAACCCGAAATGGCTTCTGCCATCCGCGACGCGCTGGCAACCTGCAACATGATTGTCGATCACGCCCCGACCCTGGGCGCTGCCACCCGCCAGGCCATCCTTGGCGCGTTCGACGTGATGATTCTCGATCGGCAATTGCGCGGCGGGGATGGCTTGCGGTTTCTCAGATCCCGTTCAAAGTCTTCCCGAATTATCCGATCATATGGAGATGAGAGCACGCTATCCCAGTGACGTCAGCCGCGAGCAGTT
>NZ_MDEJ01000052.1 GCF_002940065.1 Xanthomonas populi | reverse complement strand
TCGCTGATTTTTTGAAGGTATGGTCATCATCCAGTGCGTGTCACCACGGCTACGACTTGGTTGTTCGAGGTGCCCTAAAGTCAACGACGCTTTGCCTAAGATTGCCCCCGTAGCAACACAATGGTATGGCGGCGTCACGGTCCCTGGCGAAAGTCCGGTTACTCTGGCCGACCGCGAAGCATTCCGGCAGCGATTAAAAAAAGCGTTTCCTGACGAGCCATTTATGATTGTTTTATCCAGCCAAGCCGGCAAACGTCAGCCTGGGCGAATTGAAATCAGCTATATGCCCCGATTCGGTAGACTTGATGTGATGATTTTCAAGCCAAATATAGCTTTTGGTCGGGATGCAAGTGATATTTGCATTAAATGTGTGGGTTCTTTAGCAGCATGGGATAGACCAAATTTTGCCTATGTTGATATCTATGATAACGCTCCGAGTCCAGAAGAGCCGGGAGATAAGACATCTTACCGAGCAAGCCTCGCCACCTTCCCCCACCGCCAATGCCTGGGCTGGATGGCATATGTCGCGCAAGTCGTGACGAAGCAACAATTACCGCTGGCCGCCGACATCGTGCCGGTCAAGGGCGGCTCGATCATCGTCGCAGTCGATGAGCCGTTCGATCTGGCCAACAAGGAACACATCAAGCGTGCCAACCAGATCGAGATGGACATGAACGACCTGGGGCTGTTGGCAGTGATCGACCCGACATTCTAGGCACAGGCGAGAAAGGCTTCACGACACCCGGTGCAACCAGTGCAAGTGGAAGACCGGCGCGCTGCTCTCTATGCTGGACACACACGCAACGCGTGCGCTTGTCTGGCAACCGCGCCGTTCACCGCGCTGGGCGCCAGGCGCGTCAACGAAAAAACGCTGTGCCGTGCCGTGCGCTGCAAACGATCAGAAAACGGTCAGATCAACCAGTCATCGGCTTTTAAGCAGAAAGCGGCGAGCCAGCGGCTCCAGCGGGCGGGCGTTGAACGGATAGACACGTTCGAATGCATCGATCTGTGCCTCCGACACCTGCACCGGCTGACTGAGCACCACCCAGTCCACCGTTTCGCTGCATGGCGGGGTGGTCAGCGATCCTTCGTAGCGATAGAAGCTGCGCTGATGGCTGGGCGGAAGAAAATCACTGGCGCGTATCGAGGCGTTGGCGACCGTTTGCGTCTGATTCTTGTCTTTGGGCATGGCGTCCAGCACCCGCTGGAAGGCGGGATTGGCCTTGCCGGTTTCGAAGAAGATGGCCAGCACGCCCAACGTTCCGTCCGGACCCTGGTGCACGAGATGCGCCTCCATCGGGAAACGCCGGCCGTTCAACAAATGCTCGCTTGGATGATGGAAATGCAGCTGCAAGGCCGCGTACTGTTTGCCGCCGACCACCATCTTGCCGCCGTCATGCAACTCCAGCTGGATGGAGTTGCCGGTGTTGCGCACCGCCAGCGGCACGGCGGCGTACTCCAGCAGCAAGCTGCCCAGATTGGCGTCGATGGCGTCTTTCAAATCGATGGGGCTGTTCTGCTGGCCGTTGCCGCACAGCGCATTTTCCTTTGCCAGTTCGGACCAGTGCTCGGTGCCTTCCGGACCGGTGTAGCCCCACTCGTGCCCGGTGTGGGGTGCGGTTTCGTGCGACTCCACCGGCGGGCTGTCGGGCAGCTTGGTCTGCGCCATGCCAAGCGCGCCCCAGCCAGCGGCCACGCATAGGCACACCTGGCTGATGCGACGTAACAGTAAAGACCTGGAAGACGACATAGATCACTCCGGTGGAACCAGCGATTGCGATGCGGATGCGATGGCCGAGGCCATGGCGGAGAACAACCTGATGCAGGCGTTCCAGGAAGCGGACTGTAGCAATGAACCGTGGCCGCCAGCACAGTTTGGCGTCGGCCGGTTGACCTCGTGCGTGACGGTGCAACCACCGCAGCGTGCATGGATACCAGACAGCACAACCTCGGGATGACCGGCGCCTGGGCGACGTACGGCAATCGCGGCAAGCTGGCCCGCGTCGCACGCATGATCGCCGCAGGCGATGTCAGCGGTGGGACGCAGATCGATCCGCACCACGACAGGTGCGCGATCGTCGGCCTGTGGGTCGTCTGCCAGGCCAGCGCGGTCTGCCGGAGCGGCGTTCGGGAGGCGCACTTGAACGGCCCGCGCATAAGGCATTGACCCAGCCAGCTCAGGCGCGCAGACTGCGCCCCGCCGCCGCCCGGATCACCGGTCGGTGCGCACTTATCGGAGCCTTTTCTCATGTCCAGCGACAGTCACCCTAGACCCGGGTCGATGACCCAGCTGGCGCGCGCCTGAGGCTTTTGGTTCGCCGGCTGTCATCGACCACGGTCGTCACCAGGCGAACCCCATGTACAACCAAACCCTGCGCCTTGCCCAAGGCGTCGATGCCTTGATCGCACCCCTGGCCGATCGCAACACGGCCGATGCGGTGGAATATCTCAACACCCTCGACCGCGACGAGGCCGCCCAGGTGCTGGCCGCGCTGCCGCAACCGCGTGCGGTGAAACTGCTCGAACAACCCGAGCTGCACGATGCCAGTGCGTTGGTGGCGCAATTGCCGGCCGAACAGGCCGCCTCCTTGCTCGGGCAGATGGCCGACGACCGCGCCACCGACATCTTTCACGGCCTGGACGCTGACCAGCGCGCGCCGCTGCTGTGGCTGCTCAGCGCTGAGGCGCGGCTGTCGATCCAGGCGTTGATGCGCTACCCGCCCAACACCGCCGGCGCGCTGATGACCACCGAGTTTGTGGCGGTGCCGGCCGACTGGACGGTGGGCCGCACCCTGCAGCACATCCGCGAGGTGGAGCGCAGCCGCGAGACGGTGTATGCGATCTATCTGCTCGATCCGCACACCCGCGTGCTCAGTCAGGTCGTCACCATGCGCCGGCTGATCACCGGCGCGCCGGATGCCCCGATCCTGGAGGTGGCGCAGGTCAATCCGCCGGTCACCGTAGACCCGGCGCTGGATCAGGAAGAAGTCGCCCGGCTGATCCGTCGCCACGACCTGCTTGCGATCCCGGTGGTGGATGCGCACGGCCATGTGCTGGGCATCGTCACCGTGGACGATGTGCTGGATGCGTTGATCGCCGAATCCACCGAAGACGTGCACAAGTTCGGCGGCATGGAGGCGTTGGACAAACCCTACATGCAGATTGGCTTCGGCCAGATGATCAAGAAGCGCGCCGGTTGGCTGAGCGTGCTGTTTTTGGGCGAAATGCTGACCGCCAGCGCGATGCAGCACTTCGAGGACGAGCTCTCCAAGGCGGTGGTGCTGACTCTGTTCATTCCGTTGATCATGAGCTCGGGCGGTAACTCCGGCTCACAGGCCACCTCGCTGCTGAT
Organism: Xanthomonas populi; assembly: GCF_002940065.1. GTDB lineage: Bacteria > Pseudomonadota > Gammaproteobacteria > Xanthomonadales > Xanthomonadaceae > Xanthomonas > Xanthomonas populi. The sequence continues at coordinate 23,772 of NZ_MDEJ01000052.1, read as the reverse complement.
CCGCTCGCTGGCGCTGCGCGAATTGCGCCTGGGCGACTGGTGGGAAGTGGCCCTGCGCGAGCTGCCCACCGGCCTCACACTGGGCGCGATCCTCGGTGTACTGGCGATCGTGCGCATCACCATCTGGCAGACCGCCGGCTTGTACGACTACGGCCCGCACTGGCAACTGGTGGCGCTGACCATCGGCGCGGCACTGATCGGCATCGTCACCTTCGGCTCGCTGTCCGGCTCGATGCTGCCGTTCGTGCTGCAACGGCTCGGCTTCGATCCGGCCAGCGCTTCGGCACCGTTCGTGGCCACCTTGGTGGATGTCACTGGATTGGTGATTTATTTCAGCATCGCCGCCGCGATTCTCAGCGGAACTTTGTTGTAAGGTTCGATTGGATGCCAGATAAGGAGATCTACGTGAGGCCAGCTGCGCTGTGGTGCGTTGCATTGACAGGCATGGTTGTGTTCGCCATGCCGCACCTCGGATGGGCCGACCAGGCCCACCCGCCGGAATGTGACTACGATCGCGTGGCGATGCTGGCGTTGGAGCAACAGGCGTTCGATCAGGACATGCCGGGAGGTTGGCGCGCACTTGCCGACCGTCCAGGCTGTAGCTCGGCAGCGGCCGATCTGTTGCGTGATTACCGTCAGGCCCATGCGATCACTGGCGGCATCGTCATCTGGCATGAGGACCAGTTGCGGGCGGAGGCTGGTCAGTCTGCGCAGGCGATTGCGCTGTTCGAGAAATCCTACAAGCCCGCTAGCGAGGATCTTGCAGGCTGGAATCCCTATGTCGATGCAATGATTGCGTTTATGAAACGTGACCGGACCGGTCTTGAGGCCGCACGAACGCGGCTCGCGGCCGTTCCCTATCCGCAGGGCAATGACATGCCGCCATTGCAGGATGGCTACATGATCTTGCCGGCCGTGCCAGGCCGTCCTGAAATCAAGGCGAAATGGCCACCCAATCTGGATGTCGTCGATGGTCTGCTGCGTTGTTTCGACGACACATACTCGAACGCCTATGGCGCAGCGCGTTGCCGGCACTCGACATCGACGTTGTCGAAGTAGTCTTACCAACAGGACACTACTAGCTGCGTGCGCGTCGCTCAGCGGTGGCTGCGCTGGTTGAGGTGCTGCTTGGTGCAGGCAGAGATAGAGGCAAAATGAGGAGCCAGAGGTGTTGCGTTGCCAGCGCTGAAAGTGCGGCAACGTTGGCCGCAGCAACCAAGCAACCCTTGGGTGGATGGAACAGACAAGCCGAACGCGCGTTTTTGCTGCGTTTTCGGGGGCTGCCCTGTCGCGGGCTTGAGAGCACACTGCTGCGCAGACGCCCATCCATGCTCCCGCACCCCAGTGCGTGTACCGTAGCGCGATGGCATCTGCGTCCCCCGTCCGATGAGTACCTACCACCTGCAGCAGGTCTTTCGTCCCACCACCGTGGCGGTGGTGGGCGGCAGTCCGCGTGATCGCTCGGCCGGGCGGGCGGTGGTGCGCAATCTGCGCGCGGCCGGGTTTCCCGGGCAGATCGGCTGGGTAAGCCCGCGCTATAGCGAGATCGACGGCGTGCGCACGGTGGCGCGCTTGACCGATCTGGCCTGGGTGCCGGATCTGGTGGTGATCACCGCGCCCGCGCGGATCGTGCCGCGCATCGTCTCCATCGCCGCGCGCCGCGGGGTGGCAGCAGCCATCATCCTCACCGCTGGTCTAGGCAGCGGCCCCGGCTCGCCGGCGGCGCGCATGGAAGCCTCGGCGCGGGCAAAGGGCATGCGCATCCTCGGCCCGCATTGCCTGGGGGTGATCGCCCCGCATGCGCGGCTCAACGCCAGCATCGCCGCGCATTGCCCGCAGGCCGGCGATCTGGCGCTGATTTCCGAATCCAGCGCCATTGCCGCCGCACTGGTGGAATGGGGCGTGGCGCGCTCGGTCGGGTTCTCGGCGGTGGTGTCGCTGGGCGATACGCTGGATGTGGACTTCGGCGATCTGCTCGATTACTTCGCCACCGACTACCGCACCCGCGCGATCCTGCTGTATGTCGAATGCATCAGCGACGCGCGCAAGTTCATGTCGGCCGCACGCGCCGCCGCGCGCGCCAAACCCGTCGTGGTGGTCAAATCTGGCAGCCAGTTCCGCATCAATCCCAATGCCGACACCCACGCGCAGGCGCTGGCCGGCTCGGATGCGGTGTATGGCGCCGCGTTCGCGCGTGCCGGCCTGTTGCGGGTAGGCGCGCTGGACGAGTTATTCGCCGCGGCCGAAACGCTGGGCCGGCTCGGCAGTTTTCCCGGCCGGCGCCTGGCCATCCTCAGCAACGGCGGCGGGGTGGGGCAGTTGGCGGTGGACCAGCTGGTGCTGCGCGGCGGCACCCTGGCCGAGTTGTCGGCCAAGACGCTGGAGCGGCTGGATCAATCGCTGCCGCAAGGCTGGTCGCGCAACAATCCGGTCGACATCATCGTCGATGCCGATGGGCCGCGCTATGCTGCGGCGATCGAAGCGCTGCTGGACGACCCGGAGAACGACGCGCTGCTGGTGGTCAACGTGCCCACCGCGTTCACCTCCTCGGCCGATGCGGCCAAGGCGCTGACTCGCGCGCTGGATCAACGCAACCGCTACCAGCGCGAAAAGCCGGTGTTTGCGGTGTGGCTGGGCCAGGACGATGTGGCGATCGCCGCACTCAATGCCGCACGCGTGCCCACCTACGCGACCGAATCCGACGCGGTGCGCGGCTTCACCCACCTGGTGCGCTATCGCGAGGCGCAGGCGGCGTTGATGGAAACCCCGCCCAGCCTGCCGGAAGACTTCGTGGTGGATGCCGGCATCGCCCGCGCGGTGGTCGATGACGCCTTGGCCGCCGGTCGCCGTTGGCTGGATCCGGTCGCCACCAACCGCTTGCTGGCCGCCTACGGCATCCCGATCGTGTCGCTGCAGGTGGCCGCCACCGCCAACGAAGCCGCATTGCTGGCCGACCCGCTGCTGGCCGTCGGCCGCACGGTGACCTTGAAGGTGCTGTCCAGCGACATCGCGCACAAGTCCGATGTGGATGGCGTGCGCTTGAACCTGTCCAGCGTGGCGGCAGTGCGCGAAGCGGCGGCCGGCATCCTGGCGCGCGCGCCGCGCTGCCGGATGCGGTGATCGAGGGGGTGATCGTGCAGCCCACGGTGCTGCGGCCCAAGGCGCGCGAACTGATCGCCGGCATTGCCGACGACCCGGTGTTCGGCCCGGCGATCGTGTTCGGGCGCGGCGGCACCGCAGTGGAAGTCATCAACGACCGCGAGCTGGCGCTGCCGCCACTGGACCTGCGCCTGGCCCACGAGCTGATCGGGCGCACGCGGGTCTCGCGCATCCTCAAGGCCTATCGCGACGTGCCGGCGGCCGACGAGCGCGCGGTGGCGCTTGTGCTGGTCAAGCTGGCGCAGCTGGCCGCCGACATCCCCGAAATCACCGAACTGGATATCAACCCGCTGCTGGCCGACCGCGATGGCGTGATCGCGTTGGACGCGCGCGTAGCGGTAGCGCCGGCGCGCAAACTGCATAAAGGCCGCGGCCATCCGCGTTTTGCGATCTTTCCGTATCCAAAGGAATGGGAGCGCCAGATCGCGCTCGGCGACGGCACCCACGCGCTGGTGCGCCCGGTCCGCCCGGAAGACGACGCGCTGTTTCGCGCATTCTTCGCGCGGGTCACCGACGAAGACCTGCGGCTGCGCTTCTTCCAGTCGGTCAAGCATTTCAGCCACAAATTCATCGCCCGCCTGACCCAGCTCGACTACGCGCGCTCGATCGCATTGGTCGCCATCGACCCCAAGAGCGGCGACATGCTCGGCGCAGTGCGTCTGCATGCCGACGCCGATTACGCGCGTGGCGAGTACGGCATCCTGATCCGTTCCGACCTCAAGGGCCACGGGATCGGCTGGCAGCTGATGCGCATCATGATCGAGTACGCGCGCTGGCTGGGCCTCAAGCAAATCGAAGGCCAGGTGCTGCGCGAGAACCGCACCATGCTGGCGATGTGCCAGAGCCTGGGCTTTGGCGTACGCCCGGATCCGGGCGATGCAACCCTGATGGCGGTGACACTCCCTATAATGGCCGAGCTACGCCCGGTCTGACCTTGCGTCGCGCCGCGGTCCCCCATCCTCACCCTATGCCTGATCTGCCGGGCCTCGCCCCTGGCCCATTGGTCCGGCTGTCGTCTCTGCCTGCCTGGGAGTGTCAATGTTTCGCGATTTCAGAATGTCGTTCTTTATCACAGCCGTCTGTCTGGGCGTTGCCGCTTGGTGGGGCCACACCACCGCAATGGGCCTGTGGCAGGCGCTGTGGCTGTGTCTGGTGCTGAGCGTGCTGGAAGTGTCGTTGTCGTTCGACAACGCGGTGGTCAACGCTGGCGTGCTCAAGCACATGAACGCGTTCTGGCAGAAGCTGTTCCTCACCGTGGGCATCCTGATCGCGGTGTTCGGCATGCGGTTGGTGTTTCCGATCGTGATCGTGTCGGTCGCCACCGGCATGGGTCTGGTGCCGGTGATGCAGATGGCGCTCAAGGAGCCGGACCGCTACAGCCAGGTGCTGACCGACCATTACCCCTCGATCGCTGCCTTCGGTGGCATGTTCCTGTTGCTGGTGTTCTTGAACTTCCTGTTCGATCAGGACCGCAAGCTGCACTGGCTCGGGCCAGTGGAGCGGTTGGTCGGCAAGCTGGGCAAGGCCGACGCGATGTCGGTGATTGTGGCGGTGTCGGTGCTGCTGGGTACCAAGCTGTTTCTGCCCAATGACATCTTTCAGAGCGTGCTGTTCGCCGGGCTGGGCGGCATCCTGCTGTACCTGCTGGTCGGCAGCGTGGACGCCTTGTTCGAAGCCGAAGAAAGCGAAGACGGCATGGGCCCGGCCAAGCGCTCGGGCATTGCCGCCTTTTTGTATCTGGAAGTGCTGGACGCCTCGTTCTCCTTCGACGGGGTGATCGGCGCGTTCGCGATCACCCGCGATGTGGTCATCATCATGCTGGGCCTGGCGATCGGCGCGATGTTCGTGCGCTCGATGACGGTCTACCTGGTACACAAGGGCACGCTGGACGAGTTCGTGTTCCTGGAGCACGGCGCCCATTACGCCATCGGCGTGCTGGCGATCATCATGCTGGTGGGCACCGTCTATCACGTGCCGGAGGTGCTCACCGGCCTGATCGGGGTGGCCTTCATCGCCACCTCGGTGTGGTCGTCGATCCGCTACCGCAAGCGCAACCACGTCGGTCCGACCGAGATCTGATCCCGCACGGCCGCGCTCAAGGCGTGACGCTGTTCACTTGAGAGCGGCTCATAAAGCGTCTTCGTGGTCATCGGGCGGGCACTGCTGACGGACGGGCGGGCGCCGTTAGGTCTGTGGCTTGGCTGCAGGGCCCTTGCCCGCCCACCATCGCAGGACACGCCGCAAGTACGTCCCTGTAGGCTCTTGCGCGGCATCCATGCCGCTCAAGGTCCCGCGACGGTGAGCGCGCAAGGACCAGTCGAGAGGGTCGGTGTGTACGGGAGGAGCAGTGCTTAATGGGCGTTGTTCGATCATGACGCGCCGGATCAAGTCTGATGCGCAACGCGCTACAAGCAGCTTTCACGCGACCACCGACCAACTTTCTGGTGCGGTGTCCTTGCCGATTGCGGGACCGTTGGCGGCATGGATGCCGCCATCGAGCCCCCAGGGAAGGGTTCACGGCGTGTCCCGCGAGCGGTAAGGGCACCGCGCCCTCGACCTAGATTCGGCAATGGCAAGTTCCTCCCATTGCCGGACCAGAGCAGGTCCGCCACGCGTGCGGTGCCGCTTGAGGCAGGGATCGCACAACTGTGACCAGCTTCAGTGTCGATGGGTGTCGCAGCCAACCCAACCGGACCCAACTGATCGACAAAATTGCCGGTTTGGGCCTTGACTGCGCAGTCCAATTTGACGGGTTCGCAGCCTCGCGCCGACCGTTCGTCAGACAGTGCTTTGTGCCACAAGGGTTTGCAGGTTTTTCCCACATTTGGTGTTGACCCCTTCAAGGTGCCCCACTATATTGGGGTCACTGTCTCTTTTCGTCGCGAGATTTGCAAAGCGCACCACAAAAAAAAGGGCTGCAAGGATGCAGCCCTAAAAAATTCAGTGGGAAGCGAGCCTCCACTGGGTCTGTCGATCGTACAACGCAAGCCGGAAATTATAAAACAACACCGGAACGTTCGGCAGAAAAACTAGGCTCCGCAAGGAGATGACATGGAAAAAAAGCCCGCGCCGAAAGGCTTTAGGTGGGTGTATTGCCGCTATCGCCGAGTTCGTAATTCCGAGCGAATGCTCGACGCACATGATTACGGCCACGAGGCATGGCGGTTCCTAGTTCGCTGCTGAGTCCGTTTCTACGGTAGGCCGGAGAGAGGGGGGCGCAAGGCCCCCCTGTTCATAAAAATGGGTTTGCATCAGGTAAAGATGGGTTGACTGCGCATCAATTTTGAGCATCTAACCGAATCGTTGTTGCGACAAAAAAATAGAACCCAGCAACATCAGTGCATGCCACCAATTTCTACATGTAGTTATTGACCCCTGGTCAGCACCACACTATCTTGTGGCTTGGTCGGCGTTGGTCCGATTTTGCGACGCTGCAGCGAGCGAAGTTTTTTGGCTCTGGAGTGGAGTTGAAGTCGCCTTCGAGTGATATGCGTTACTGCAATCTGCCGTGATGTCGACTGGCTGCGCGTATGCACAACGCGTGGTGCCAAACTGGGCGGTAGCTAGGCCGGTACAGCGCATGCAGACAAAGTTTTTTGCCTGCCGACGCCTCCTCCAGCAAACGCCATGGTTGGCTCCCATCAACAAAGATGGGAAATGTGCCCCACATATGGAGGACGCATGACCACCAACGACACCCTTGCCGCGATCGCCGCCGCTACCCCAGCCACCACCAGCGGTCCCGCCAGTGTCAGCACGCCTGGTTACGGCGCGCCTGAATCGACCGATCCGTCTGATGTTGTGCCGCCTCCCCGCCAAGCCATTGCAATGCACGCACAGACCATCGAAGAACAAACCGTCGCTACCTGGATCACCAAGGAAGCCGGCAATCGCAAGATTCCGTTCGAGCCGGAGCGCCTGGAGCGCGCCATCGACCAGATCCATGCCGAATTCCCGCAGCTGGACGTGGCCGACTACAAGCGCTCGGTGTTCGGCTTCGTGGACCGCAAGGACAGCGTCAACGCCGACGACCTGGTCGACCATCTGATCCGCGAGGCCGAGGCCCGCGTCGATCTGACCACCCCGGAGTGGGAGCACTTCGCTGCGCGTCTGTACCTACGCCGCCTGTACAAGCGCGCCAGCCGCAACCGTTTCTATGACGCCAGCCAGAAGTACGGCTCGTTCGTCGGCCTGCAGGAGAGCCTGGCCGACCGCAATGTCTATTCCAACGACATCCTGCGCCGCTACTCCAAGGACGAGCTGATCGAAGCCGGCAAGATGATCGCGCCCGAGCGCGATACCTTGTTCGCTTACAACGGCCTGTACCTGCTGGCTACCCGTTACCTGGCCACCGACAACTCGCGCGGCGTGTTCGAGCTGCCGCAGGAGCGTTGGCTGACGATTGCGCTGTATCTGATGCAGGACGAGATCGGCACCGGCAAGGGCAGCCGCGAGCGCCGCATGCAGCTGGTGGGCGAGGCCTACTGGGCGCTGTCCAACCTGTACATGACCGTGGCCACGCCCACGCTTGCCAATGCCGGCAAGGTCGGCGGCCAGTTGTCGAGCTGCTTCATCGACACCGTCGATGACAGCCTGCAGGGCATCTACGACTCCAATACCGACGTGGCGCGCGTGTCCAAGCACGGCGGCGGCGTTGGCGCGTATCTGGGCTATGTGCGTTCGTCGGGTTCGGCGATCCGCGGCGTGTCCAATTCCTCCGGTGGCGTGGTGCCGTGGATCAAGCAGCTCAACAATACCGCCGTGTCGGTGGATCAGCTGGGCCAGCGCAAGGGCGCCATCGCGGTCTATCTGGACATCTTCCACCGCGACATCGAAGCGTTCCTGGATCTGCGCCTGAACAATGGCGACCAGCGTCTGCGCGCGCACGACGTGTTCACCTCGGTGTGCATCCCCGACCTGTTCATGGAAGCGGTCGAGCGTCGCGGCGACTGGTATCTGTTCGATCCGCACGAAGTGAAGCGGATCAAGGGCTGGTACCTGCAGGACTTCTATGACGAGAAGAAGGGCGACGCCAACAGCAGCTTCCGTCGCAAGTACGAAGAAGTCGTCGCCGACGAGCGCATCACGCGCAAGACGGTCAAGGCGATCGAGATCTTCAAGCGGATCATGGTCAGCCAGCTGGAAACCGGTAACCCGTTCATGTTCTATCGCGATGAAGTCAATCGCAAGAATCCGAACAAGCACGAAGGCATGGTCTATTCGTCCAACCTGTGCACCGAGATCCTGCAGAACATGAGCCCCACGCGGATGATGCAGGAGATCATCAGCGGCAATCAGATCGTCACTACCAAGAAGGCGGGCGACTTTGTCGTATGCAACCTATCGTCGATCAACCTGGGCCGCGCGATCATCGCGCAGGACGACCAGGCCGATCTGCTGGGCGCCGACGTGCTGGAGCGGTTGATCCCGATCCAGGTGCGCATGCTCGACAACGTGATCGATCTGAACCAGTTGCCGGTGCCGCAGGCCACCATCACCAATCAGAAGTACCGCGCCATCGGTCTTGGCACCTTCGGCTGGCATCACCTGCTGGCGCAGAAGTCCATCCATTGGAATGCCAAGGAGGCCGAGGATTACAGCGACGAGCTGTACGAGCGCATCAACTACCTGACCATCCAGGCGAGCATGCAGCTGGCCAAGGAAAAGGGCACCTACAGCGTGTTCCGCGGCAGCGACTGGCACACCGGCGAGTACTTCCGTGCGCGCGACTACAACAGCCCGCAGTGGCTGGAGTTGTCGGCGCAGGTGTCGGTCAATGGCGTGCGCAATGCCTGGATGCTGGCAGTGGCACCGAACATGAGCACCGCGCAGATCGCCGGCTCCACCGCCTCGATCGACCCGATCTACAGCGCGTTCTACTACGAAGAAAAGAAGGACTTCCGTCGTCCGGTCGCCGCTCCCGGCCTGTCGCTGGACACCTGGCCGTACTACGAAAAGGGCGCCTACAAGGTCGACCAGTTCGCCAGCGTGCGCCAGAACGCGCGTCGCCAGCGGCACATCGACCAGTCGATCAGCTTCAACTTCTACGTGCCCAGCACCATCCGCGCGAGCACGTTGCTGGACCTGCACATGACCGCCTGGCGCGAAGGCTTGAAGACAACGTACTACGTGCGCTCCAACGACATCGACATCAGCGAATGCGAGTGGTGTAGTAGCTAAGCGCATTCGCGCTTCGCTTCCACGGTGCGCGTCGCGAACCGTGGACCCTGCTTCATCAGCCTCTAGACCCCGCCCCTTTGGCGCGCCCCCTGACTTAGGGGGCTTTCCTCCAGAACGATTTGTTGTCGCCGCCGCGCTGCACACGTGCGCAACGCCTGAAATACGAGTAGAAACTCATGTCCGCAACACCGCTTGAACGCATCAAGATTCTGGAGCCGCGTCACCCCAATCGCTCCACCGCCATCATCAATGGCCAGACCTCCGGCATCCTCAACTGGAACGACATCCCGTACCCGTCCTTCTATCGGGCCTACAAGGAACTGTCGACCAACTTCTGGATCCCCGACGAGGTGGACATGAAGGGCGACGCGCGCCAGTACAACGAGCTGTCGGTGCGCGAGAAGAATGCCTACGATTCGATCATCGGCTTGCTGGCCACGCTGGATTCGCCGCAGACGCGCTTCATCTACAACGTTGCCGAATACATCACCGACCCGGCCGCGCATGCTAATGCCGCGATCATCGGCCAGCAGGAAGTGATCCATAACGAGAGCTACAGCTACGTGCTGGCCTCGATCACCGGCCTGGCCGATCAGAACCGCGTGTTCGAGCTCGCGCGCACGCATCCCACCATCATCAAGCGCAACGCGCCGATCATGGGCGCCTACGACGACTTCCTGCGCGACAAGACCGCCGAAACGCTGATCCGCGCGCTGATCCAGTCCTCGATCCTGGAAGGCATCAACTTCTATTCCGGCTTTGCGTATTTCTACAATCTGGTCCGCCAGAACCGCATGACCGGCACCGGCAAGATCATCAGCTTCATCAACCGCGACGAGCTGGCGCATTCCAAGTTCATCAGCGAGTTGATCCGCGCCATCATCGGCGAGAACCAGGCGTTGCAAGGCAACCAGCTCACCGATTACGTGCACAAGGCGTTCGAGCACGCGATCGACCTGGAAACCCTGTGGACCGCCGAAGTGTTGGACGGCATCGACGGCATCGACGTGGATGAGATGATCCGCTACGTGAAGTACCGCGCCAACAAGATGGCCGGCATGCTCGGCATCGAGAAGCTGTACGAAGGCGCCAACGACAACGTGATGCCGTGGATCAAGGCCTACGCCGACAACTTCACCGAAACCAAGACCGACTTCTTCGAAATGCGCAATGCCAGCTACAAGAAGACCAACTCGGATAACGGGTTTGATGATTTGTAAGAATTTCTGCCGCTCATATCTCCAACTACCTGCGAACCCATATGAGATTTGAGGTGTACTGCGATGAGGCGAATCCAGACGTCCTAACGTCTGCTAATCCGCGCGCGCGTTACCTCATGATCGGAAGCCTTTGGCTTCCACAGGAAGTTCGGAATGAGCTTAAGTCGCGAATTGGCGACCTTCGAAAACGACATGGAGCTTGGGGCGAGATCAAGTGGAGCAAGGTTGCGCCTAATCGCCGCAACTTCTACGTAGAACTGGTTGACCTCTTCTTCGCATACGGCGAGAACCTTCGTTTTCGATGTATTGCGGTTGATCGGCCCCAAATTGATCTTTCGCTACATGACGATGATGCGGAGCTGGGGTTCTACAAGTTCTACTACCAGCTTCTTCATCACTGGATTCTCGATTTTAATGAGTATCGAATCTTCTGTGACGCGAATAACAATCGCGATTCGAAGCGCCTACCTGTCCTCGCCCAGTGTCTGTCGCGAGCAAACTTGAGCTCCAATATTGAGAGTGTTCAGTCCTTACCGTCTAACGAAGTAGTACTGATTCAGATGTGTGATTTGTTGCTAGGAGCGGCTAGTAGCAAGATCAATTCTACCCTGATGCCTAACACTGCGAAGTTCACCGTCGTTGGCCGTATTGAAAGCGCATTGGGTCGCGAACTTGGTCCAACGAGCAAGGGCGAGGAAAAGTTCAACCTCTTCAAGATTCGACTTAACGGAGGGTGGTGATGTCGTTGCCTCCCTTAGTTAAGTACGAAACTTCAGCCGAATACCGACACCACAACGAACGTGTCTACTGCCGTGGAAAGATCCAGACACCAGACGAGATCCGAGTCTACTTCGATGCAAAAAAGTTTGACCACGCGTTCTACGAGAGTGCAGGGCGGGATGGGCAGAAGGATACTTTTTCAGAGGTAAGGGCGCAGCGAATCGACTGGATTCAGGCAACCCTTACGCATCCGGACGCCATTCTAATTCAAGGCTGGGATAAAACTGCCAGACAGGTTGACGCCACTCGTCGAGTGGCTGTGATTTATGAAGATTTCGTGGTCGTGATGCGCTGTCACTCAAGCAAGATTCGGTACTAAAGGCCAACTTCATCACGTGCTACCAAGCAGATAGCAGCATAGGAAAGATTCGAAGTTCGCCGACTTGGTCTCGCGAAGAATGCGTCCGTTCGCTTACCAAAGCCAAATAGCAAGCAAAAAAAGGCCGCTGATTCGCTACGCGGGTTCAGCGGCCGAGACCTCGATAGGTTCAAAGCCGATGGGCAGTGAACTCGAGGCGGAGCTTCGCTCAGCCATCGTTAGAGTCAAGTGCGCTTGGCACAGCGCCGAGGTCCCAAGAAGCCGCAGAAGCCAGGAGCAACTGCAAGCTATTGTGTTTAATAAAAATTTTTTCTGAACCCATTAATCATTGAGCAAATGCGCATCCTCCTCGCCCACACCTCGCTCAGCGGCAACACGCGCGATGTCGCGCGTGCGATCCACGCGCGCTGTGAGGAGCTGGGCCATACGGTGACCTGGATCGATGCCGATATCCAGACGCTAGCCCAGGCCTGCCCCGACGGCGTCGCGCATGACCTGTACATCCTCGGCAGCTGGAGCATCAACGCCGGGCGCACGCCGCCGGAGATGAAGCGCTTCATAGAAGAGCTCGTCAACGCGGTCGGCAAGCCGGAGCGCGTGGCGGTGTTCGGCACCGGCGAGACGCAGTGGGGCGAAGAGAACTACTGCGGTGCGGCCCGGCGCATGGCAGCATTCTTCGGCACGCGGTACCCGCGGCTGGAGATTGAACAGATGCCCCACGGCGAACGCGACGCCACCAAGATCCAACGCTGGACCGACCACATCCTTGCTTGTACAGAGACATCCCCCCATGCAGACTCTCCACGCCTCCACGCCTGACGACTACGTCGCCGCCCTGGCTGCGCATCCGCGCTTGCTGGTCGATTACTACAAAGACAATTGCCCTGGCTGCAAGATGCTCGACATGTCGCTGACCAAGTTCGCCGCGAGCGAGGACGCTGCGGGCGTCGCACTTCTCAAGGTGAAGCTGGAAGTGGTCGGCGAGGACTTCTTCCGCTGCCTGGGCTTGCGGCAGACGCCGACCCTGGCCTTGTTTAAGGATGGCGCCGAGGTAGCGCGGCTGGCCGGCTTCCAGTCGCCGGCGCAGGTGGAAACGGCGGTCAAGAGCAGCCTCTGAGTCGTCGATGTAAACCATCTTCGATGCACGTCATCGAAGATCGTGGCCGCACATCCCCCTCTTTGGAAACCCGCATGTCAGATAGCCCGCAGACGCCTCCCCCGACCGAAGTGCGCATGGTCGAGATCGTGTTTCCCAACCACACCAACTACATGGGCACGCTGTTCGGCGGCCAGGCGCTGGCGTGGATGGACAAGGCGGCAATCCTGGCGGCCTCGCGCTATGCGCGGCGTGGATGGTGACCGCGCGCTCGGATCAGGTAGATTTCAAACGGCCGATCCGCCAGGGCCAGATGGCGGAAACCATCGCACGCGTGGTGTCGGTGGGGCGCAGTTCGATCAAGGTGAAAGTGGAACTGATCGCCGAGGACCTGCTCAGCGGTGCGCGCGAACTGTGCACGCGCGGACACGTCGTCATGATTGCGCTTGGTGACGATGGCAAGCCGACGATGGTGCCGCCGTTGCCTGCGCCGCAGGACCGAGTCGGTTGCGGTGGGCGGCAATGGTACGCGCGGTAGACTCGACCTCTTTCTCATAGGGACGTCATGCGATGCGAAGGATCCGCGCGCCGCGCTGGATGGCGGTGCTGATGATGACCTTGCTGCTAGGTGCGTGCCGCGTGCCGCTGCCGGCCGAGAGTGACCGGGCCGTCCAGCCGATGGATCCGGATCGCGTGCTGATCGGTCGCATCCAGGGCAGCGGTGACACCAGTGCGCTGCTTGGGCGAAAGGTGGCCATTGAAGGCATCGTGACCCGCAGCCTGGCGGGCGATACCGACGAGATGGGCCAGGAGCTTGCCGAAACCCTGGGCGATGGCAATCGCGGCAAGGTGGTGGGCTGGTTTGTACAGGACGAAGGCGATGGCGTGGACGCGACCTCCGATGCCGTGTTCGTGCTCGATCAGGGCGATGACACCGGAATCGGTGTACCCGGTGAGAGCGAGTACACCATGCGCATGGGCACGCGTGTGCGCACGGGCGATCGTGTCAAGGTGCGTGGCGTGGTCGCCGAGCTCGCGCAGGACATCGCCGCCGACCAGCCACGCAGCAGTGGCCGTGAGGTCGGTCGCGGCGACCCGGCGGGCAGCATCACCACGATCAAGGCCGGATGGATCACCCTGCTGTCGCGCCGTGAGCGCCGACCGGCGATCGCGTTGGTCGACACGGATCCGGAGCGCAGCGGGGAAGAATCCGCCGAGGCGATGCGCTTGATTGCGCCGGGGTCAGCGGCGCCTGCTAGCGCACGACCCTGAGCAAAAATACTGACGGCTCTGTCGACCGGTGTAGCGCAAAGCCATGCGGCCGCGCGCGACTTGCTTACTCCTGCACCTCGCGGTCCTCGCGCTTGGTTTCTTCCATCGCCTCGGGCTCCAGCTCTTCGGCACTGCGGTTGAGTTTGACGAACACGCCCCAGGCGATCAGCAGCAGCGCCGCGCACATGCCAACGGCAGCTGCGTACGGCAGCTTGGCGGGGTCGTCGTGCATCAGCTCGAAGATCGACACCAGCGTCTCGATCGCCAGCGCAATCACGATCACCACGAAAAAGCGCGACAGATAGCGCCGCACACGCGTGGGGCCGCTGATTTTGACATCGCGCAGGATCTCTTCTTCGAAGATGGTCTGGCCCAGTTCCAGCGTGACCAGCGCCACGGTGAGCATGCCGATCGCCTCCAGCACCACGTTGAAGCGATCGCGCACCACCATGTCGCCGCCGGGCGTAAAGCCATGCCACAACTCCAACCCAGCCATCGCCACCAGACCCGCCGCGCACAGCACGAAGAACGCCAGAATCACCAGGTGACCGGCACGGAACAGGTGGCTGAGCAGCTTCATGGCGAGCACGGCGGGCGAGGGGCTGAAGAGCATCGTGTGCACCGCGTCGTTGCCGCGCGAAGGCAGTGGCAATGCTGATCTTCGACGCGCGTCGTGCGCGGCATCGCATCACACGCAGCCATGCGCAATGCCACCTCGACACAGCAAACTTGATCGCTCACAACCCTTCCCCCCACTTGGGGAAGGTGCCCGCAGGGCGGTTGGGGACGGTTCGCACGCACCCCCACCGCACGCACCCCACTCAACATCAGCTATGCCGCAACACCTGATACGCCTGCAGATGCACATTGGCCGCCATCAGCAGCGGCGCATTGCGGCCGGTCTCGCGCACCCGCTTCAGCATGTCGCCAACGATCTGCGCCGCCTCCACATCCTGGCCGGCTTCCAGATCGCGCAGCATCGAGGCCTTCAACGGCGAATCGACCTGCAACAGCGTCTGCAACGCTTTGGCGCGCGCGCTTTCCGGAATCGGCTGCCCGGCCGCATCGGCGGCCCACAGGCATTCGTTGTACAAGCCGTTGATCAACGCACGTCCATCGTCGGTGGCGACGATCGCCCCGACCGGCGCGCGCATCAGACAGGTGGACGCCGCCAGCGCGGTGAGGAAGCTGTACTTGATCCATTGCTCCTGCGCGATCTGCTCGCTGGCCACATGATCGATGCCGGCCTGCGCGCAGGCCGCAGCAAACGCCTGCACCCGCGCGGACGCGACATTGCCATCGCGCTCGCCGAAGGTCATCGCTGCCGGCTTGCCCAGATGCAGAATCTCGCCCTGCTCGCCCTTGGTGGCGCTGATGAAACACAGCCCGCCCAGCACGCGCGCCGCACCGAAACGTTCGTCCAGCGCCGCGTAATGCCGCAGGCCGTTGAGGATCGGCAATACCATGGTGCGCTCGCCCACCGCCGGCGCAATCGCCTCGATCGCGCTGTCCAGGTCGTAGGCCTTGCAGCTGAAGATCACCAGATCGAACGGCCGCTGCGCCACCAAGGCGGGCAACGCCTGCGCGGTGACCTGCGCCACCGGCAGATCCGCATCGCCGAGCGGGCTGCGAATGCGTAAGCCATCGGCCTGCAGCTGCGCCGCCCGCGCATCGCGTACCAGGAAGGTGACATCGACCCCGGCCTGCGCCAGACGCCCGCCGAAATAGCCGCCGGTGCCACCGGCGCCGAGGATGAGGATATGCATCGGAATCTCCGTTCAGCTTGATGGTTGGGGCGTGTCGGGCAGGATGGTAAGATCGCGACCGGATCGGGGATTCTCGGTCGGCATCAGGCTCTGGCGGAATCGCCGGGCCTTTTGTTTGGGTCAATAGATCTGACTACCCTGGCCAAAGATATTTATTTGGAAATCATGGCCTAGCTTTCGAAAGCTAGCTTCATTAATATGGTTGATGATTTTCTCCATATTTTCCACGAATCGACGCGCTTCTTTCGGTGTTGCCCGCCTAGCCCAGGGTGGATCAGTGTTGGGGATAAGTGGCCTTGACTCTTTCCAATTTTTACTCTCATTTTTTCGCGAATAAGGCTTTGCGTGTGCCACATTGTTACGAAAGCGGAACACCTCATTCACCCATGCATGTGGGATGTTTTGCACCTGACTATGCAGCGCGCTAATCAGGCATAAAAATTTTCGATCAGGCGCAAGGCGCTCGAAATCCTTGATATCTTGAAAACTTCGAAGCATTTGATGTTGGTGCAGCGCATGCCCGAGTTGATTGAAGTAGGCCTCCAACGCGAAGCAGCACATCATCATCGCGCCCAACGCATAATGGTTAGGTTCTTGCTCAGAAGTATCTTCGCTTCTATCGAGAAAAGAGCGTGCTGCATGCGCGAGAAGCGCATGCGAATAGCCCTCCACGCTCTGCGTCACATGCTTGCGATCCATATCAGCTCCGCAAACCCACACCACGGCGCAGCAACCACAGCGCCAGTGCGCTGAGCACCGCGACAAAGCCCAGCATCAGCGCGTAGGCCACCCAGATCGGCACGTCCGAGCTGCCGAGCAGGCCATAGCGGAAGGCGTTGACCATGTAGAAGATCGGGTTGGCGTGGGTGGCCGCTTCGGCCCACGGCGGCAGCAGCTTCACCGAATAGAACACGCCGCCCAGATAGGTCAGCGGGGTCAGGATGAAGGTCGGCACGATCGCCACGTCGTCGAACTTCTTGGCGTACACCGCGTTGACGAAGCCGGCCAACGAAAAGATGACCGCGCCCAGCACCACCGTGCTCAGCGTGACCAGCGGATGCGGGATGCGCACCGGGGTGAAGAACATCGCAATGATCAGCACCAGCGCGCCGACCATCACCCCACGCAGCACCGCGCCGGACACGTAACCCCACAGGATCACCCAGTTGGGCATCGGACTGACCAGCAGCTCTTCCACATGGCGGCCGAACTTGGCGCCGAAGAAGCTGGAGGAGATGTTGCCGTAGCTATTCTGGATCACGCTCATCATCACCAGGCCCGGCACGATGAACTGCATGTAGCTGTAGCCGCCCATCTCGCCCACGCGCGAGCCGATCAGCCCGCCGAAGATCAAAAAGTACAGCGTCATGGTGATGGCCGGCGGCACCAGGGTCTGGCCCCAGATGCGCAGGATGCGCTGCACTTCGCGGCGCACGATGGTGCCCAGCGCAATCCAGTTGCGGCGTGCGTTGGTGGATGCGGTCGCGGTGCGGATCTCGTTCATGGCTGGCCTCCGCTGCGCGGCTGCGTTGGCGGTGTGCCGTTAGGCGCGGGAGGCGTGGTTGTTGTGGCGGTTGCATTGACGGGCGCCTGGACATCGCCGGTCAACCTGACAAACAGCTCTTCCAGCCGATTGCTCTTGGTGCGCATCGAGCGCACCCGGATGCCGGCGCTGCCGAGTGTGGCGAACACGCGGTTGAGGTCCATCGCGCGCGGCATGTCCAGGTCCAGCGTGTGGCCGTCGATGGCGGTGAGCGTGGTGCCTTCGATGACCGGCAATTGCGCCGGCAGCGCGCCGTCGATATCGAACAAAAAGCCTTCCACATCGAGCTTGGCCAGCAGCTCGCGCATCGGCCCCTGAGTGACGATCTGGCCGTGGTTGATGATGGCCAGGTTGCGGCACAGGTGCTCGGCTTCTTCCAGGTAATGCGTGGTCAAAATAATGGTGGTGCCGGCCGCGTTGATTTCTTTGAGCACGCGCCACATGTCGCGGCGGATCTCGATGTCGACGCCGGCGGAGGGCTCGTCCAGGATCAGCAGGCGTGGCTGGGTCATCATGGCGCGGGCGATCATCAGCCGGCGTTTCATGCCGCCGGACAGCGTGCGGCTCATCACCTGGGCCTTTTCCCACAGGTGCGAGCGGCGCAGCTCCGCTTCTGCCAACCGCTCGGCCTCGGCGCGCGGCATGCCGTAGAAACCGGCGTAGTTGACCAGGATGTCGAACGGTTTTTCGAACAGGTTGAAGTTGACCTCCTGCGGCACCAGGCCGATCAGGCGCATCGCATCGCTGCGATGGCCGACCAGGTCGGTGCCGAACACTTCCACCTGGCCGGCGGACAGGTTCACCAGCGAGCTGATGATGCCGATCAGGGTGGATTTGCCGGCGCCGTTGGGGCCGAGCAGGGCGAAGAAATCGCCGGGCGCTACGTCCAGCGACACCCCCTTGAGCGCCTGGGTGCCGTTGTCGTAGGTCTTGCGCAGATCGCACACACGCAGCGCGGGTGCGGTGATGGGAGATGGAGAATTCAAGATGTTCCTTCGCGTCAGCGTGACGGCGCAGCGAGTTGCAGCCCGTTATTATAGAAGCCCGTGGGGGCTTGCCCCGCTCACAGACTGTCCTAAATACTTTCGTGCCTGTTCAATTCCCCCTCAAGCTTGTCGACCGGCGCATGATTGCGCCCACCGTGGCCCACTGCCAGTTTCTGCGTGACGACGGGCAGCCGCTGGATTTCAAGCCCGGGCAGTTCATCCAGATCCATTTCAACAGCGCCGATGGCACCCCGACCAAGCGCAGCTATTCGCTGGCGACCATCCACGACCACGCGTTCGGGCCGGGCGAGGCGGTGGATATCGCGGTGAGCTTCGTGCCGGGCGGCTCGGCCACCGCGCTGTTCGAGAGCCTGCAGATCGGCGACCAGCTGCAGGCCAGCGGGCCATACGGCCGCTTCTGCCTGCCGCCAAACGATCACAACCGGCGCTATGTGCTGATCGCCACCGGTACCGGCGTCACCCCGTACCGCTCGATGCTGCCGTTGCTGGCCGAGGCGATCGCCACCCGCGGCGTGCAGGTGGTGCTGTTGCAGGGCGCACGCACGCCAGCCGAACTGTTGTACGGCGATGACTTGCGCGCGTTTGCTGATGCGCACCCTCAGTTCCGCTACGTGCCGTGCTTCTCGCGCGAGCTGCCTGAGCAGCCGCATGCCGATGTGCGGCACGGTTACGTGCAGCAGCAGCTGGCCGAATGCGTGCCCGATGCGCAAGGCGACATCGCTTACCTGTGCGGCAATCCGGACATGGTGGACAGCTGCGTCGAAGCGTTGAAAGCAGCCGGCCTGCCGAACGTGCAGATCCGCCGCGAGAAGTACGTCAGCCCGCCACCGGCAAAGAGCTGAGGCAACCGGGCAGGCGCCGCGACCAGTTGATCGGCGCCGGTGACCGTTTTACCGAACGGATCTTTCCAGGCTGACCGTTGCCCATGCGCCGGCATTGCGGCTGGTGTCCATCGGCGGGCGTCCCAGCGATGACGCCTGCACCGCTTCCTACTGGTCTACCTGCATCGCCTTGGTCATGGTGTGATGCAGATCGTCAAGCTGACCGGTCCGTCGTCTCCGACAGTGCGTCGCGCGATCGATGGTGACGCGTCAGGCGGGTTGGCGGGGATCAAGCCGAGCCGACGCGACAGGGCTGCTGGTCAGGGTCGCGCGTTGAGCCCAGCCCAGGAGGCGAGCATCCAGCGGATCATCTGCGATCAGCGACCGGAGCAGGTGAAGATGGAGTTTGCGCTGTGGAATCGCGCCGCTGTGACGCAATTGATTGAACAGGAGTGCAGCATGACGCTATCGGTGCGGGGCGTGGGCACCTACCTCGCCCGGTGCGGGTTTACGCCGCAAAAGCCGATCAAGAAAGCGGACGAGCGGCGTCCTGAAGCGGTACAGGCGCGGCTGGACGAGACCTATCCGGCGATTGAGAAACGCGCCAACGCTGAAGGCGCACAGATACAGTAACGAGTGCGCGATGAAACGGACCGAGAACGAACGATACGACCTGCTGCGACAAGCGAACGCGCACAATGGTCGCGCGGATTTCTGCGCGGCACGCACAGCTGATTCTTCTGCTGGCCGAGGGGATGACGTGGGCTGAGAGCCGCGCCAAGCTCGATTGCGGCGACAGGTACATCAACCGCTGGCGCAAGCGGTTGGATACGGATGCTGTCTTGCGGCTGTCACCGGGTCGCGCCGAGCGCCATGGTTTCGAGATTTCCGGCACGGCACGCTGTCGTTGTACGCAGCGTTCAATACCAAGACCGGTGACGTGTTGGGCAAGACTGCCGCGCGACATATTGCGCTAAGCGCGGCGATCGAGCCTGCTGCGCTCACCGCCAGGCAGGCATCGGCCGATGCCCGGTGCGGCATGCACCATTGCCATTCCGAATCTGGGTGCGCCGTGCTTCTTGCCTGACAACTGCTCGCCACGGTTGTCATGGGCGCTGGATCTGCGCTAGGCCTGACACCGGCGCAGGCATGCGGCATCATCGGCGTATGCGTTTATTGCGGACTTCCCTGTTGCGATCTCTGCCATTGCCGATGGCGTTGCTGTTGCTGTTGCCGATGTTGGCGACCGCGCAAACCTCGCCTGCCACCGCGTCAGCGTCCGGCGCGGTGGCAGAGCCGGCGGCGCCTTCGGTGACCCCCGGCACCGGCGATGCCTGGGTAGACCAGCATCTGGCCGATATGGGCAACTATGCGCAGCGCTATCCGGACAGCTTTATCGCCGAAGTGGCGCGCTATACCGGCACACCGCGCGGCTATGTGCAGGCGCTGCTGCAGGTGCATGGCTGGCATGCCGGGGATCTCTATTTCGCCTGTGTCTGGGCGCAGACGCTGCACGTGTCCTGTCGCGACGCTGTGCGTGCCTACAGCCGCGATCATTACGATGGCTGGCAAGGCGTGATCACGCGGCTTTCGGCCAGCCCGGACAGCGTGCACATGCGTGCGTTGCGACATGCCATCGTCGCCAGCTACGACCGCTGGGAGCGGCCGATCACGCTGGATGCGCTGTTGCGTCGCCAGCTCGGCGACCGTGCGCAACGGCTGGAGGCCGCACGCCAGGCCAGCGAAGCGGACGCGGCAGCGGCGCAGGCCGGGCTTTAGCGCGTGTCGTGCACGCTGAACCTCCCGAATGGGTCGGCCGTCAGCGGCACGGAGGTCTGCGCCGCGTGGCTTGCCTTGGCGGGCCGGCCAAGCCGGCGCCACGCAGCGCCGGCTCCGCACCGCTGACAACCCCAACGCATCTCATCCCAGAACGGCATCACACGCTCTGGCGTGGCAAGGCGTACGCAGTCGCCATACCGCGCGACTGTCTGCACGCCAACGCGCTTGCCCGCATGCTGCCGTGCAGCTGGTCGCCGCAGGGCGCAGTCGGCGAGAATGCCGCAACGCTGGCGTTGGCCGGCTCTGCCAAGGCCAGTCCATGCGCGATACCGTGTTTGTCTCCCCCGATCAGATCCGCAGCCTGTTCGCGCAGGCGATGTCGGATATGTATCGCGCCGAGGTGCCGTTGTATGGCGACCTGATGACGCTGGTGGCGCAGGTCAACGCCGGCACCCTGAGCGCCGATCCCCTCCTGGCTGCGCGCTTGCAGCGCAACGATGAGCGCGCGCGGCTGGATCTGGAACGCCACGGTGCCATCCGGGTCGGCACCGCGCAGGAACTGGCCACGCTACGCCGGCTGTTTGCGGTGATGGGCATGCATCCGGTGGGGTATTACGACCTGTCGGTGGCCGGGGTGCCTGTGCATTCCACTGCGTTCCGCCCGATCGACGATGCGGCGCTGTCGGTCAATCCGTTCCGCGTGTTCACCTCGCTGCTGCGGCTGGAATTGATCGAAGACGCCGCGCTGCGTGCGCAGGCCGAACAGATCCTGCAGCAGCGGCAGATTTTCACCGCCGGCGCGCTGGACTTGATCGAACAGCACGAGCGTCACGGCGGGCTGGAGGCGACGCAGGCGCAGCAGTTCGTGGCGCAAGCGCTGGAAACCTTCCGTTGGCATGGCGATGCCACGGTGTCGCTGCCGACCTATCGCGCGCTGAGCGAGGCGCACAAGTTGATCGCCGATGTGGTGAGTTTCCACGGCCCGCATATCAACCACCTCACCCCGCGCACGCTGGATATCGACGCGGCGCAGGCGCAGATGCAGCGCGCCGGCATCGATGCCAAAGCGGTGATCGAAGGCCCGCCGCGTCGGCGTGTGCCGATCCTGCTGCGCCAGACCAGCTTCAAGGCACTGGAAGAGCCGGTGCGCTTTGTCGGCGACAGTGGGCAGGCCCAGCACGGCACGCATACTGCGCGCTTCGGTGAGATCGAACAGCGCGGGCTCGCACTGACGCCCAAGGGCCGTGCGCTGTACGACGCGCTACTGGCGCAGGCACGCGACAGCGATGGTGCGGGCAGCACCGGCGCCGATTACGCCACGCGGCTGCAGACTGCGTTTGTGGCGTTTCCCGACGACGAAGCGTTACTGCGTCAGGAAGGCCTTGGCTATTTCCGCTACGCGTTGACCGACGCCGGCCGCGCCGATCCAGCACAGGTGGCCGCGATGCCGGCAGAAACGGCGATCGCACTTGGCCTGGTCAGCGCCGACCCGATCATCTACGAAGATTTTTTGCCGGTGAGCGCGGCGGGCATCTTCCAGTCCAATCTCGGTGGCGCCGAACAACGCGCCTACGCTGCACATTCTAGCAAGCGCAGTTTCGAGCAGGCATTGGGCGCGCAGGTGCACGACGAGTTTGCGCTGTACGCGCAGTTGGAGCGGGCATCGCTGCAGGCGTTGCTGATATAGCCCGGCAACCGCGCAGCGCCAATGCCGACGCCGGTCAGGTCTGTGCAGGGGCGCCTGTGCGTACTGGCGTGGTAAGCAAAGCTATCCGATTGGTTACTTTCATATCGACATCGCAGAGCTGCAGACGGCCCAGGGCAAACTCTATCCGTTCGTGACCATCGACAGAACGTCCAAGTTTGCGCTCACCGAACTCCATTCCTCGGCCAACAAGCTGGTTGCCGCACAGTTCCTGCGTAATCCCATCCAGGCGGTGCCCTACACCCCGCATACGGTTCTGACGGACAAAGGCACTCAGTTCACCCGCTGCATTTCCGACCGATATGCCTTCGTGCATCTCTTCAGTTACATTTGCTTCTGGATAGCGTTTTAAACATTATTTCGACAATAGATTAATGATATATTTACAGATATGAAAGTAGTCTTGCGCGAAGTGAATGTCATGTACAGTGAAGCTACCTAAACTACCTGATGCTGATCTGCTTCTCCTTTACATGCATCAGCAGGAATAGCGATCAAGACGGCAGGCCATCTACTAACAAAAGGAAGTTGTGATGAGAGAACTCACTAAGGATGAATTGCAGCTTGTAGCAGGTGCAGCCGCTGCAGCAGATGTCGACCCAAGTGAACCACCTACGGACATCCCGCCGATTGTGGTGAATCCTCCCTCTGAATCACCGACTTTCCCTCCTTCGCTGCCACCAGAAAGTCCCCCGCCCCCAACTGGCGGGGGAGGTGGTGGCGGGAACGGGGGCGCTGAGACGGTTACCGGAGAAAGTTGGGAGTACAAAGATTCTGCGGAGCTGGATGGTAGCGGAATTGCTAAAGCGTCGCAGAGCTGGATCAATCCAGATCATAACCTCGCCTTTAACGTTTCGCAGAGCGTAAATTTAACGGATGGCAGCTGGAACCTGGCGGGGAGCGGCAGTTTTACCTGGAATGGGAGCAGCTACTCCCTGGCGATGAGCACGGATCAATTTTAAATTTCGGGATTAAATGCCTCTTACTCCTATGATTGGGGTAGTGGGTTGAAATTTGATTTCACCGTAAAATATGACACCGCAACAAATCAAAGGAGCCTCTAAAAACCCCAGCAATCTGCCATCATTGACTTGACGCCCTGCCAGCGGAGAACGACAGACATGA